>JBMFGW010000040.1:0-30702 GCA_049977145.1 Phycisphaerae bacterium | reverse complement strand
CAAACATAATAATCATGGCTCCGCAGACATATCCCAGGAACATACTTCCGGTGTCGCCCATGAAAATACTGGCCGGGCGGTCTGGAGTTCGGTGATTGGTGGATGACCAATCAGGCGGTGGCAAGAGCCTTGCAGTTTGCCGGCTATCAGGTCCACCACGCCTGGGGAGATGAAGGCCATGACGCCTGGCAGTTCGAAACACTTTTACCGCAAATCATGCGCTGGCTATGGAAAGATTGGCCCAGGCCGGTGACTGCCGGAAAAAGCAAGAATGTGATCATGCAGTGCCTGCTGAATCCGGGTGATAATTGGGAATTGGTACGGGGGAATCCCGCTTTGGAATATCCGGGCTTTCAGGGTTATGCCGCGTTGCCGGTCGTGGATGAAACCTCCACCGCCGCCGCTTTGGCCGTGGATCAAAAGGGCGATGTGTATTTTCAAAATTCATCGGATGGCGGCATTTATAAACTCGCCGATGATGGCCATACCGAACTGCTGGCCAAAGTCAGCCCCGGCAACAACGGCCTGACCTTCGGCCCCGATGGACGGCTGTATGTGGCGGAGACGGCCAAGGCCCGTGTTTTGGCCATTGATACCGGCGGCAAAGTGCAAGTTATTGCCACAGATATTCCAGGCCGGGGTCTGACCATGACGCACAGCGGCAATATCTATGTGACCGAAGCGGATCAACGGCAAGCCTCCTATTCCGGCAAAGTCTGGCTGATTCGACCTGACGGCACACCCGTGGTGGTGGCCGATAAACTCAACGGCCCCTCGGGCGTGAGCGTAACGCCGGTTGGCTTGTGGATGTTTGTCGGCGAAAGCAAAGGGCACCATGGGTACAGTTATCAGGTGAAACTGGATGGCACGCTGGAATTTGGACAACCGTTTTACTGGTTTGAAATACCGGATATCGCCAATGACAGCGGCGTGGAGCAGATATGCTTTGATAGCGGCGGCTGGGCGTATGCCGCCACGCGCATGGGGGTGGAGGTCTTTGACCGCAATGGCCGGACCACCGGGATATTACCGCTGGGGCAACAGCAATTGGCGGGGATATGCTTTGCGGGCCAGCATTTTCAGACGTTGTATGTCAGCACCGGCAAAAACATCTATCGCCGGAAAGTCAGTGATCGCTTAAGCCGGCTGAAGCTCAATGAATTTGCGGCCCGGGGAACAATAGGCTTGCGGCCCAAAGGTAAGTATGTGGGCGTGCCGCCGTGGCTGGCCCCATTCCGGCTGCCGCCACCCGAGTGCGGGTAAAAAACAATTTTGAAAGGTGGTGGCCACCGAGCGAAAAAAGCCGGAGTATGGCGCAGGTTTAATAGTTGTTTATTATTACAAAGGATACGGAATGCGGATGAATGTATTTAATGGTAGCAACACTATCTTGGCTAGTGGGTTTGGAATATCCAGTTGGCGTTTAGTGCTGTATAGACGGAATTATCCCAGCCGTTTCGGCGCCGATGAAAAGTGCCTCTACGCTGCTGCGCCGCGCCGCATCGGTCACGGGTAGATAGCCGTGATGCAGCAGCAGTTTCTGTAACCCCGGTCCATCTTGGGCGCGGGCAAATTGCATTTCCGCATCTGTAATGCCGACGCATAAAAAAAGATCAAATACGCCGGAATCCAGGCTCGCATGCGTCGGGACATGTTCCGGCGGCAATATCAGCACATTGCGCACCAGACTTTCTGCGGAGCCGTCAATGGTCCGCCCCAACGGCACCCGGTCGAACGGCTCGAGCAACCCGCCGTCCACCAGTTCCTGCGCGGCCAGTATCTGCATGGCCATGAGGGAACTTAGCACTTCAATCGCCCAGGGCGCGGGCTTCACTGTCTGCATGAAAAACTCAAAGCCCAGACCGCTGTATTGATCCTGTCGTATTTCCGCCGGATCAACGCCCCATGGATTGGACAATCCGCTGGTCACATAAAGCCAGTTGTCGCGGTGCGCGTGCGGTGGGAATTCCAATACGCCGTGCGTGAGCCAGCGTGGATCAACTTCCTTAAATCCCATGGCTTGAAACCATGACGCGGAGAGTGTATGAATCGTATCGGCTAACGGTCCGAAGAGCGTAGGATACACCACCTCTTCGCGCTGCTTCCAGACGCTTTCAAACCATTGTCGCCATTGATCTTCATGCGTTGTCATCATAGCTGCCTTATCGACGATGCGCCACAATCATTAATTTTCCGCGTTGGCGTGGAAAGTGTTTGTAATTCGCGTCTGAATACTCCGCAGGCTGGCATCCGGCAAGGCCACGCTACTATCGGCCAACGCGATATCCTGTGGCAAGCGTACCCAGCTTTTACACCCCGCGTACTGGTCGTCCAAGGCGATGGTCACCGGTTGCGGCAGCACCCATCCGCGCACAATTATCACATACAATGGATAATCTGGGCGATAGTTAAATCGCATATCCACCAGCGGTTTATCCCATAAATGCAGGTCCTCCAGTGGATCAAAGGCTGCCCGATTTGGCGCCCGGCCAATCCAAAATACCTCCGCCCAGCCGCGGATCGTGATCGCATTGGGCTCGCGGTCCGCGGTCTTAACGGCGGCGCGCCACGCCGGTTTTATGGATTCAGGCCGCTGATGCACCAGTGTAGGACATAATGCGAAACGGGTTTGTTCAAGTTCAAATTCGCCAGCCGCCTCATAAATTCCACCCTTGCGGAGTAGAATCGCCTGCCGCCCGGCCAGTACCGCATCACATACCACCGCCCATTCTTTTAAGCCGATATTGACGCTGTTGTTCATGGTATGTTTCCTCTTATCAATCATGTTCCACGCCGGATGCCGGTTCTATGTGACTGGAGACTTCCGCCACCGCCGGCAAACGCAGGCGAATGCGTTTTTCCAATTCCGAAACTTTGGCGTGCGCATCGGCTACCGTGATCTCGGCGGCAAATTCAGCATGAAAGCTTAAATACACCCGCTGATTGATGGTATGGGCGTGAACCGCATGAACCGATAGATTCATGGCGTCCGCCAGGCTGCGGACAATTGCCGCCAGACTCGGCTCGGCATCGCCCGGCTCCACATGCACCGTCATATCAATACTCGGATGTTCATTGGACGCAGCCATTTCCACCGAAGTGGCCACGCGATGGCCTTCTTCCAGTGACGCCGACGGATTGACGCGTATCGTGGCGTCCACAAAGCGGCGATTACCGCCCTGTCGCACCCGGATACGCGGCACATCCATGACCCCCGGTACACGTCGAATGATGTCTTGGAGTTGCTGTTCTACTCCGGCCGGAGCGCGATCCACAAGTACATCCACCGCGTGCACCGCCAGCCGGACTGCCGCCGCCACCATCAGCACCGCCACCGCCAGAGCACCTACATCATCCATCCACCACAAACGTCCAGCGCTTAGTAAGGATATCAGCAGGGCAATGAGAACCACGCTCGCACTGATTAAATCCATGCGGAAATGCACACTGCTGGCCCGTAATGCTTCGCTCCCATATTTTTTAGCGGATCGGACCAACTGAAAGGTTCGCCAAATGTCCACCCCCATGGCCAGGCACAACACCCCAATGGCGATAATACTCGGCCACACTGGCAGAATGTTGGGACTTTCCAGATCCGCAATGGCACGCCAGAATATCCACAACGCCGTTAACGCCAGAATAATACTTTCCGTAAACGCCGAGAGATTTTCCACCTTGCCATGCCCGTAATTGTGCGTTTCATCGGCTGGTCGATCACTGATATGCACCGCGATCAACGTGATGACCGTCGCCACCACATCCACGGCATTGTGCAAAGCGTCTGAGAGTATGGCGAGGCTTCCGGTAAGGACGGCCATAAGCAATTTCAGCAGCGTCATGGTCAAACTTGCCAGTAGTGACACCCATGCGGTGTGCTGTTTATCCATGCTTGGTTGGTTGTCCACCACGAAAACACTTCCCCGAAAACCACGGAATCTTTTCAACATATCGAAGAAACTGCGGCCGTTCTTCCAAACAACGCTACCACTTCAGTATACCCAAGTTTGGAATTTTTCCATTGTGTTACTGGAATCCGGCGCTACTTGAATCTGGCCATATTTTGCGGCAGTCGCGCTCGATACCCGCCACCTATGCCGCCATCCCGTGATATTGCCCAGCGGCTGCGATCTGCTGCTGCACGGCCCCGGCAAATAGTATGCCCGTACCGGACTACTTGCGATTCGGCCCGGCCAAATATTTTTCCGCAGCGCGTGCGGCTTGCTCCGCCTTGCGGCGCTTCAGCGCCTTATATTCCTCCTCCGTGATTTCACCGCGCTTATACATGGCTTCAATTTGTTTCAGGGAAAAGCCGAAGCCAATCATCTCAGACGGAGGATTGGTAAGACGCCGCCGAATCGCGCGAACCACCATCCAGCCGATGATTACGGCGACCAGCAGCACACCGCCCCAGATGAAAATGCCCAGTATGCTTTTTTCCAAATTACCAGCCCCGCATTAAATTCGTACCGCATCCATACATCGTATTTCATTATATCCCATTCCTCGGCCATGGGAGAACCACCTCGGCAGCCTACCCCGAGTAATCGCCGCCTTGCGATGGTCGGCCCTGGATTGCCCGCCACGGTGCCAGTTAACTGACTCGGCGCTGCGGCGGATGAAATTTTGGAGCCGGGCTGAAAATGTCATTTTGCAAAAAGTCATAATCGCATCTAACCCTGACTCTTTTTCCACTCGCTGACCGCAGTATTATCGCGTCGGAATGGGCAGGTACCTCAATATCAATAAGGCGATCAAAACCGTACGGGATCGGCGCGACGCCAAAAGCGTACGGAATAGAAAGCGGCTCATTGGGACGAAGCGTTACGATTGTCGATATGTTTCGCATGGCCAGCGGATTGGAGCGGCTGGATTCCGTCAGGCCCAAATGAAAATAGCCGCAGACCTCTTCTATACCCATGACATTACTGTGCCGACCATTCCATGGCGCATAATGCCGTCCGCCATTGGATATCCATAGTATCGTTTCCGGGAGTAGTCTGGGATTTTTCAGTGCGAACCATACGTATTGCTGCCGCGGGAATGTCACCGCGGACCACGCCAGTGGCAGTGTGGTATCCGCCGCCAGAAGGACCAAATCTTCAAAACCGCGGCGCGCCGGATAAAGGCTTACGTCGGTCATCTTCCCGGTAATCATGGGAACTTGATCAAGTCGGTCAAAACAGGCGCCGGGTTTCAGAATGGAATAACCCTTATTTTCCGGGTGTTCAAAGAGTTCGGCGAAGACCTGCCCATAAATAAAACGGCTGGTGGAGACGACACCGGAGGCTTCTTTATCCGGAAAACGCAGCATGGCATGGTGCCCCAAACTCATGGGGCCGTGCATACCGCTGATAATGTGAGTTTGATAAACCATCGTCTGTGTATCTATCAGGGTGATACGTTTATCCACTGTGCCGGGGCGGATTCGGGTGAATAAGCGAAGATGCAGGCTATGCCGGCCATTATCGGAGGTTGTGCCGACATACCGCCAGCGGGCATTCGCGGTTTCACCGTGGATGGGGTGCCGCTCGCCACGGTAGGGCGTCTGATTGCCTCCGAAGGGGAGGCAGAAGAAATCGCCCCGCAGCACACGCAGCACCGCCGGGAGACCAGGTGGATGGCGCTCGGTCGCCCACGGCGCAACCGAAAATGGCTCAATATCGCGTCCGTGGAGCCGAAAGGTCACCGGGCCGAGGTGACCGCCCGTACACGTAATATTGGCAGCGACATGCGACGATTTGAGCGACCACGAAGGTTGGCCCTGGACGGTTATCACTCTGGCGGGCATAGCAACTCCAACATAAAACCACATGGCGTCGACCGGTCACTCGTCGCCACCAAAATCCTTTTCTTCGCGTGCCTTGTCTATATGATCGCGCGGTTCGGTAATCAGAAACGTCTTGACAATATGGCACGGCTCGGACCCCAGGTTTTCACATACGTAATTACCAAAACAAGCCGGCAGCACAATGGTATCACAATCTTCCAGCGTCAGGCTGTTCGTGGGATCGCGTTGGCTGGAGACACGAACCCTGCTTCCCATCGTAAGGGAAAGACAGTGAAACATATCGCCAGTGCAATCTTCCACGCGCGTGGTGAACTCGAGGCGATTAACCTGATAAGGCATGTTGTAGTACATGGGAAACGACATCTCACGCCAATCGGAGCCTTGGCGAATGCAGATGGGGGCAGGCCGGAGTTTTTCGGCCGTAAACTTCTGTTTCCGGTGGCGCCGCATTTCCGCCAAGCCATGTTCAATCTGCAACTTGACCGGCTTTCCAGTAAAGTCAAGTTTTTCGTAATTGAATCCATTCCGGCAATAATCGTAAATAAAAAAAGAATACTCCGTTGATTCGCGGCTGGGATTGGTGTCAATTTCCAGAACAATCTGGCGACCACCAGTACCATGCACAGTACCGGGCGGAATTTGGTGCAGTTCTCCAGTCTTACTGGGGTGCTCATGGAGGTATTGCCGCCAGTCGAAGGGGCGGTTAAGGCGAGCGGAAGTCTTCACCTGTTCAACGTACCCTGCAATGTTCGCGTCGTCCTTAAAACCGTGCATGGTACAAGCGCCGGGGTCCGCCCGCACAATATAATACGTTTCGTAGCGTCCCAGCGGCTCGTTGAAATGCCGCCGGCAATACGTGGTATCCGGGTGGAGGTGATGGGGCATGTGGGTGCGCGTAAAATCAGCCTGGTTCTCCGGCGCAAAATACCCATCCTGCAGATAAATGGCAATCGGAAAATAATCCGGGTATGTTGTCCACGAATAGGCCCCCACCAGCTGCAGCGGTTGCTCCCAAAGCACATTGTAAAATTGTATTTCCAGCACGATGCCATTCCCTGGATCAACAAGCAGGTGCGAGTCCCCGACGGATATCTCGTAATCCCAACTTGTATTGGGCAGCCCCGGAACCTTAAAACGTTTGCCAAACTCGGAACCACCCCACATTCCCGGCATATAAAAAACCTTGAACCCAATGGGCATTCCCGATAACTCCACCATCAGGGCGCGGTATAGATCCAGCGGCAAGAGTTTGGGATCCTCTGAATTCGACGCTTCGATATACCAGTCCATATTCCGCAGCACCCGCTTCTTATGCCTGTTAAGCACCGGGTATTCAACATAGTAAATGGTCTTCCATGGGAAACCGCCCCTGGTGTCAGAGCCTATCGGACAAAGCTCGTTATGATCCGCGCGAATAAGTATTTGTTCACGCGTGATATCCATATAGGCAACGCGGTCGAATCCCCCCGCCAAGGCCGGGGCCGCGGCCCCCATGCCGTAGCAGATCACCACCCGGCGTTGCCCTCGATTATGACGCAGCGCCTCCCATTGGCGCGTCACCGCGTGCACTTGAACCGGATCCATGAAATCTTCCAGATGGCCATCATACACGCGGCCAAAATGAGGATCATCCGTCAGGGAGCTTTGAATTATTCGCTGGATATGTTCTTGTGGATAGAACACCAGATTGATATTAAAAAGTGAGACGTCCACTCCCGCCTCGGTCAGCATTCCACCAAGCGACTCAACGCTGGCCGTAAATCTACTGGCCTTATAGCCGTCGATGGCGAGAATCACGGGGCGATTCAGGCGTGTGAGATCGGCGAGCAAAGCGCGGGCCATGGCGGCGGTTACGGGGGCGCGGCCGCGGACAAGCGCCGCGTTCCAGTCTGGATTCATGCGGGGGCGATTAATCAGATTGTCAGTTGATGTATACCAGGCCATGGCGCGGTCTCCTAATTCCGTTGATGCCAGGAAAGTTCAATTTCCTCCAAGGTCCGCCCCTTGGTTTCCGGCAGGACCAATACCGCAAAGAGAAAAGTGATCAGCGAACATCCCGCGTAGATAAAATAGGTGGCGGTAAGCCCGATGCTGTTTTTTAATATGGGAAAGGTTTGTGCCACCACGAAAATAGCGGCCCAAAGAGTGAGAATTCCGACGGATGCCGCCCGCCCCCGAATCCGCGCCGGAAAAATTTCCGAAATGATGATCCACGGAATGGGGCCGAGGGCCATGGAAAAGGCGGCAATAAATACCAAGATGCTCACCAGCAATATACTAATTTCGAAAGTAGTAAAGTGCGGTGCCAACGTGATGGCGCTGTGTGCAGCCTTGGCCAAGGCTGTGAACTGAGTATGCGAAAGCCTTCCTTGGAATTTCAACGAATCATGAATTTTAATCGCTGGCGCTTTCGCGGCTATGGCGAAGACCAACCCCACCGAAGCCAGCGCTATGACCTGAATCGCCGTGCCGATGGATAACAAGAGTTTTCGTCCGGCCCGATCAACGTAGGCTACCGCGATAAAGGTAAAGAGTACCAGTACCATTCCAATGAGTGCGGTGGAGCCGAAGGCACTGGAAGTATTCATGCCTGCCGCACCTAATACGCGCGGCGCATAATAGATAATGGAGTTAATTCCGCTGAACTGGGAAAATACCGCCAGAAACAGGGCAATAAGCAAGGGAAAGCGAAAGGTCTTCGTAAATAGTTCCCGCAGGCGGCCCTCTTCCTGATGTGCCACTTCCTTCACCGCCGCCACTTCGCGCTCCGCTCGCTTCGCACCGAAAAGATGGGTCAGGATGGTGCGGGCTTCACTTTCGCGATTATTAATGATCAGCCAGCGTGGGCTTTCCTTAATGGTCAGCAGCATGGCCAGGAATATGATGGCTGGCAATGTTTCCGATCCCAGCATCCAGCGCCAACCCGTCGTCTGGTTCCAGTCCATACCGGTCAGATGGTGTGCGGCATTGATCTTGTGGCCGGCGTTGAGAATAAGATAATTGACCCAATAGACCACCGCGATACCGATAACAATGCCGAGCTGAAAAAGCGATCCAAATCGCCCGCGATGTTTTTCCGGGGAAATTTCGGCAATATACACCGGCGCGATCATGGATGATGCGCCTACCGCCAACCCCCCGAGAATTCGGGCTACGACCAACTCCGTGAGATTCCGCGGTATGGCGGAAAGAATGCCGGAAACGGCAAACACAATGGCGCAAATGATCAAAATGTGTTTGCGGCCGAATCGATCCGCCAGCGGGCCGGCCAGTATGGCGCCGCCAATACAACCCAAATCCAAGCTTGCAATGGCAAACCCAAGCTGGGCGTTGGATAAATGAAAATAGCTTTGCAGATAGCCCTGAATTCCCGAGGCTACGCCGGTATCGTAACCAAAAAGCAGTCCGGCCAGTGCGGCTGCGGAAACGGCTAGCACAATGGCCCCCATCCCCGGGATGGGAGATGAGGTCAACAATTCCTTAGCAGCGGCGGATCTACTCATTAATCACCACGTTTACAAAATCCATGGGCACAATCGTAAATTCGCGCGATTGCGACCGGCGATGACGGCCAAACAGACCACATCTCGCAACGATCAACTTCTTGCCCCCGTGCCAGCTTAACACCACCTTGGCTGGTTTGCGACTTACATTAAAAAGACGAACCAGATACCCCGATCCACCTGAGAGCGGATGACAACCGGCCAGGATCACATTGGCGTTATCCCACCGCAATGGGAAGCTCACATCACGGAATTGGTTTTGAACCGGTAGGGCGATCAACGGCTGGCCCTCATCAATACCAAAATGCTCCGCCGCCACCTGGTGGTATGCGCGGTGCGCCCGCAAGCTGTAATGGAAGCTCATAGCCCCCGTTTCCCACGCCTTGTAATTGGTCTGCCAGTAGTTGTTATAGACCTGCGAATAAAGCGTTCCACCGTGTGCTGGATACTTTAGCCAATGCGTGGTGTTCATACGCGGAGCCGTGATGCGGCCAATTTCCAGCATCGGCACATCCGGCACCGCCAACGTCACGCCGATGTCCTTCCCGGATTCATCCACCCACCGACAAACGGGGAACACATTGTTGTTGGAATTGGGAATCAGCTCCTTGCGCGGATTCACCACCGCCCATGGCGTGTCATAGTGTATGGTTTCATCGGGCACTTTGAGGTTGAAGCCAATATGTACCGCTTCCTCATGGGGATAAGCCGAAACCATATCCAAGGAGTCGGTAAAGTTAATGCGATGTTCGCCCGCCACCACTTCAATGGTGCGGGTCAATATTTTGCAGCCGGGGGCGGGCGAAACCACCCGCACCGACGCCACCAGCGGCCCGCGATTGATGACCGTGATTTTGGGAGTCCCGGAATATTGCACGGTCTTATTACTCGGCCCCAGCATGTAGAGATAATCATTGAGACCGTGACAGGTTGGATTGTGTGGGTTAACCAGATTGGCGGCCAACCCGGCAACGGACCATCGCGTCACCGCGCCCGTGGCAGGGCTTATGTCAACGGTCATGGCGCCGGTCTTCAATTGTGTTCCGGTGGTATTCACGAATGCCGGATGGGCTGGCGGTGCGGGCCTGCCAGCCGAAATAGTAAATTTACTTGAGGCCAGGGCGGGAATGTTTTCCGCTAAAAAGACCAGTGATCCATTCACCAATCGCTGCGAGGGAACTACTTGGCCCGATGCATCGCGCACCTGATTGCCCGCCTTGCTTACCGCAGCGGCCAGTGTCACCAGCCCACTGCGCGGCCAGGAGGAGGTATTAAACACGGCTATCGTGTTGGTTGGTTTGCGATCGTCAATTTTTCGGACCGCCTGCGCTTCCAGCCAGCGAGCCTGAAACATGGCACGCGTGGCATAGCGTTTTTTCCACGCCCATTGCTCGCGGGCAAATTTGCTGCGCGGATGCACCCAGGAATCCGGCGCGCCCCATGTATGCTCATCATACATCAACGCATTCTGCCAGGCATTGCTGAATACTTTGTGGGGATATTGCGAAACGTCCAGCATATTCCACAGCATCTGCGCCTGGGCAATCTTCTCCGTGGCGTTACGGTTGAGACGCGTAACGCGCGGCGTACTGGCCGCCCCGTCTTCCCAATACGGGTTGTAATCCCCGCGATACGATGGAATTTGTTTGGCATATCTTGCGACAAACTTCCGCTCCGCATGATTCACCGTGCTGGTGACCAGCCGCGGCCAAACGTGCGTTTTATTCCATTGGGTAATCAGACCCGGGACGTAATCCGGCGGTGGCGCGCTATCGCAGCCTTCCATAACATACATGATGTTATAGGGAAAATGGGGATTCGTGTTGGCAAACCAGTGTAGCCACGGGCGGATGTCCGTCACCGTAAACCAGGGCGAACAATAATTGGAATTAGCAATTTGCCAAACCATAACTTTTTGTTTGCCGGAGGGCGAAAGCCAATAGAACGCCCGACCATTGAAATTATTCTCGAACCCGACATGGGTAATTCCGTTCGGCCCCCAGAGAAAATACTTGATACCGGCATCGGCCAGCACCGGCACCGCTCCCCAAGTAACGCCGGGCACATCACATAGCATCGCCGAATTAATTTGCAATCCGTATCGCACCCGCAGTTCGTGCGCGTAATGCAGCCACGCAATCAATTCCTGCGGCCGACACAGGCCGGTCAATTCATTGCAATAAGTGCCGTCAAGCCCCATTTCGCCCGTGTGCACCGCATTGATAAAATTGACGGTTAGCGTTGGCGAGGCCTTCTCAAAGCCTTTGAGATAACCATCCACTTCGATCATGCTTTCAATGTTCCACTTAAACCGCGCTGCCGGGGAAAGAGGCGCGGTCTGATTAATGAGTTTGAGGGCATCATTGATGTAAACATGGTGGGCGTGGATTGCCACAGGTTGGTAAAACAAATAGCCGATGTCAACATGCGAATGCGGCAGGACATAAATGGTACGATGAGGCACGCGTTTGCGCGGCGCAGAAAAGGTGGAGATGGTTTTGCCATCCGCGCTCAGTTTTATAACCGGAGCACCAGCGCTCCGTGCCGGCGGAACCGTCAGGCGAATGGTATGTACACCGGCGGCACAATGAATCGCCATAGGTGCCTCGGAGCCGATCCACACCTGCAGCGATGGGGCAGACTTGGCACAAAACAGTCGCAGCCGTAAAGCCTGAACCGCCTGGCCGGAACGCAATCGTGCCAGGGCTACATTATCCCAGCGAGCACTGATCAGGGCCGCTCCGGATGGTGCCTGAAGCGTGGTGTCGGATGGTGCGAACATCTCGATTGCGCCAAACATGATCCAGCTTCCGCGAAGCGTGCGAATAGTGATGAGATTATTGCCTGACACAAGCCAACCCGTCGGAAACGACATTTTCCAAACATACGGCTTGGCGGCAGACAAATTGCCATTCAGCGATGCGTCACCGCCACCCGAAGGCAGCTGTTTTTCAACCGTATGGCCGTTAATACCAAGGGATACCAACGGTGGATTCTGCGCTGCGGTATCTACCAGATTAATGACCAAAGAGGCCGTGCCTTGCGGTGCCCCATGGGTGAGTTGAAATGCAATCGTGCCGGCATGGCTTAAGCCTCCGGACCAATCCCAGTAGGGACCATGGAAACCAGCCCATGTATCGGCGGGTCCGGGAAGCACATAAGGCCAAGCGGATTGTTTGGAGAAACCAACAACGTAAAAGGGATCGTGATTGCCATAATGCGGCTTGAAGGTTCCCAAATTAGTCGGGGCATTATTCGGCCCGGTGATATATCCGGGATTCTCCGCGTACTGCTGCCAGCCACTGGGGGCTAACGCAAAACCGGCATCCCCGTGGCCGGGTGTTCCAATATGCCACAGCAGCCGATCCTTCGCAGCCGCGTGACAGGGCGCTATCCAAAATGCCAAGGACAGCATCGCAATATACACCACGTTTTGGACCATTGAACGCTTCATTACGGTAACTCCCGAAAATCTGTTTTGTTTTACGGCACCTTCGCCAATCTCAACCAACCATGCGTATTCACCGGGTCAGCCCGGGTGGCGGACCATCCGTCTTGGCTGATGCCCATCCCTTATTAGGTTCAGGTCCCATCTTAAATACCAGCGTACCACCGTGTAAAATGGTGCGTTGATTGATCCAAAGCTGGTGGAACGGCTTGCCGTTAAGAGTGGCGGACTGAATGTAGTATTCCTTCGGGCCATTGCCGATGCTGCGGATGGTGAAGATGTTTCCATGCCGTAAATGTAAGGTAACGCGTCCCACCGTGGGGCTGCCTATAGTATAAAACGGCTGCACTGGCGAGAAGGGATAGATCCCCATGGTGTTGAAAATGTACCAAGCCCCCATCTGGCCCTCGTCTTCATCCCCAACCATGCCGCTGGTGTTGTAAACTCTCACCATGGTTTGGCGCGCCCAATACTGGGCCTTCCAAGGTTGCCGGACATAATCGTAAAATAACGCATCATGACTGCTGGGTTCATTATTAGGCCCGTACTGGCCCATCCCCAGTATCTTGGATTCATTTTCCTCCGGAATGGGGTGCCCCCAACTTGCATATCCGCCCAGATGAAAATCGGAATTCATGGTGAAAAAGGTATCCAGCCGTTTGATGGCGGCTTCACGCCCGCCGAGCAACCGAATCAGGCCATACGGGTCCTGCATGACCATCCACTGGTACACCCAGGCATCGTCTTCCGTAAAGGGGCTGCCCCACCATAAGGGATCAAAGTGCGGTTGCCAGGCACCATTGGCTTCGCGCCCCCATGGAAATCGTACTGCCGGATCAAACACATTGCGATAATTAAATGCTAACTTGCGGAACTTTTTGTAATCTGCGGTTTTGCCCATGGCCCTAGCCATTTCCGCTATGGCATAGTCATCATACGCCTCTTCCAGCGTGGTGGAAGTGGCTTCGCCCATGACGTTGGCCGGCAGATAACCCAGTCGCAAATAATCCTTCAAATGAGGAATCCCGTGGCCGGGACTGTGCGGTTCAACCGTACCATCCTTGCCTATGGCGGCAAACGCCAGTTGCGGGCTAAAGCCGTGAATGCCCTGCAGATAGGCCTCGGCAATGACCGCATCGGCGTCGGTTCCGACCATGCAATTCCAATATCCGGGATTCGGCCATTCAGGCAGCCAGCCACCTTCTTTGTAAAACCGCAGGAAGCCGCGGATGATGCGGCCATCCTCATGGCGATACACCAATGTCATCAAAGGAAATGCGCAACGATACACATCCCAGAAGCCGATGCCGGTATAAAATCGTCCGGGGTATACCTTGCCGTTGGTCGGATTGTAATGAACGCGTTGATCGTGACTGTTGATTTCATAAAAGCTGTGGGGATATAAGAGCACCCAGTAGAGGCATGTATAGAAAATTTTCTTTTGGCTCGCCGTCGCCCCGCCAATATCTATTTTCCCAAGCTGCCGGTTCCACACAGCCTTGGCCCGCTGGGCCACACTTTGGACACTCCACCCGGGGATTTCACGGCCCAAACTGACTTCGGCCTGCCGCACGCTGATAAAGCTGGTTCCCACGCGCATGCGCACCGTTCGCGCTGTGGTGGTGTTGAACGTCAAGACCACGCCGACGCGTTTGCCATTGGCTCCGAAACGTTTCGTCGCGGAAGGCACGCTACTGAATTCAACGACAAACCGGCACGCAAAATTCTTTGGTACCTCGCCAAAATTTCGCCGGACATGGCCAATGATTATCAAGTGATGGTCCAATTGCCCCATCTTCACCGTCGCATCTTTGGCCGCTATGACAATTTGCGCCAACTTGGTTTTGGGAAAGGTGAATTTGAAAATGGCGCAGCGTTTGGTGGGGGCCAGTTCCGCCAAGGTATAATAGCGCGGCAAATACACACGGTAGCTGTAAGGATGAGCCACTTCCCGCTGATGGGTAAACGGCGAAGCCCATTTAACCGGGTTGGTCTGCGCCGGCCCCACTTCCGGCATGATGTTAAATTGGCCGTAATCACCGGCCCAGGGATGGGCCTCATGGGTGCAACGAAAGCCCTGGAAGCTTGGATCAAGATTATTATAAAACCAATATCCCGTGTGGGTTTGCGGTGCCCAGATGGCCATGGGACGGGGCAGGGCGATTTCCGGGTACATATCCCCAACCGAATGCAGACCAAGCTGCATCGGCGCATGGCCGGGAAGGTTCTTGCCATGCGCGAATCGATCCATGCCGGCGCCCCAACGGGGATTGACATATTGTACCGGGTTTTGCGCAGCCTTCGCCGTGGTGGTGGCGGCAAAGCCCATTACCAAAAACAGTGCCAACGACAATGACATGTATTCAGGCACGACGGCATTAGATTGACGCATACGTCAGCTCCATCAAAAAAACAATGAACGTTGTATTCATTTTAGAGCCTTTTGCACAGCGGCATTGATGATTTTCCCGGCATGGATATTCAAACCCTCCGCGAGGCCGGAATCCTCAGCGGCGGCCTTTTGCCAGCCGTGGTTGGCGATGGCGGCAACATACGGAAAAGTCGCATTGCACAATGCGAAGGTGCTGGTGCGGCCCACCGCGCCGGGCATGTTGGTTACGCAGTAATGCACCACGCCCTCAATAATATATGTTGGCTCACGATGCGTGGTGGGGTGGCTGGTTTCCGTGCAGCCGCCCTGATCAATGGCCACATCCACGAGCACACTACCATTTTTCATTCGCTTAAGATCATCGCGCGAAACCAGATGCGGCGCCCGCGCCCCGGGAATCAGTACCGCGCCCACCACCAGATCGGCGTGGGCCAACGCTTCACGCACGGTATGAGCGTCGGAATACACGGTGGTGACATTGGCGGGCATCACATCGCTGACATAGCGAAGACGCTCCAGATTGATGTCCATTAGTGTTACGCGTGCGCCTAAACCTGCTGCCACTTTCGCGGCATTATGGCCCACTACACCCGCGCCCAGAATCACCACATTGGCCGGCGCCACGCCCGGTACGCCACCGAGCAGTATTCCCCGCCCCATCATCGGTTTTTCCAGGTATTTTGCGCCCTCCTGAATCGCCATCTTCCCGGCTATTTCGCTCATGGGCGTTAAGCACGGCAGCAGGCGATTTTTATCACGGATAGTTTCATAAGCAATCGCGGTGACACCACGCGCCAGGCATTCCCGCGCCAATTCCGGTGCGGCCGCAAAGTGAAAATATGTCAAGACCATCTGACCGGGGCGCAGCAATGAATACTCCACGGCCTGCGGCTCTTTGACCTTCACTATCAATTCCGCCTGCCGCCAGATATTGGTCGCCGCCGACACAATGTCCGCACCCGCGTCGGCGTAATGGCGATCCTCAATACCGCTGCCAATACCGGCGTATGTTTCCACCGCCACCCGATGGCCACGACGGGTCAGGTATTCCACCTCGGCTGGGATCAGTGCGACACGGTATTCATCACTTTTAATTTCTTTGGGTACACCTATCAGCACAGGTTATCTCCTATCAGGTTATAAAAGCATGTTGGGTATCCATTATTACCTCGCAACACCTTCGCCGCTTAGCATACCCCAAGATAATAGATCGTCTTGACCGGCAATGCTCCTCATAGCTTTTCAAAGAGGTTGTGCGGCAGGCAAAAGCCGCGCTGGGAAAAATAAGCCATCGCTTCATCAACGGTGGCAAAGAGTCTGGTGGCGGTTTGCGTTACAAACGGGCTGGGATCCACCTTGGGCCGCCATATCACGTATACTTCCCGCGCGTGATCGTAGGCATGTTGAAGTTCGCGCTCCACCCCGCTGGACAATCCGGGGCGACCATCAGAAAGTTCCGGGATGTAGGAAACAATCATATCGCTTTGCCGGACCATCATAAAATCACGGGCGTAAATCTGACCGTTAATGTCGCCGCCGATGGACAATATATCGGAAACACGCAACTGCACATTCCCATTTCCGGCATCCACATCCAATGCTTGCCGGCCTTCCTCCGCAGCCAGCACCGCCGCATCATAGAGCATTTTCTCATCCACATCACCCGGATCAAAGGTGATGAATTGCTCGGCCATTTTTCGGCGGAAACCGTTAATTTCATCCAGGACCACCGGCATATTGGCGACGTGGCTCATAGGAAAACTGGGATACACTTTCCGCATGGCCGGGCGCAACAGCAGACGAAACAGGGATAACGCGGTGCTGGCGCGGCGGCCACGCGCCAGGACAAAAAAAATTCCCGGATGCTCGGCGTTGGCGCGGGCCATGAGCTCCGTAGCCAGTATTTCCTCTTCACGCCATACCATTAAATCCTTGAGACCGTGATCCACATGATGATCACGCAGCAGCCGCTGATGGACCGTTTCCACATTGTCCAATAAAGTCACAAAAATATCCGGTTGCAATTGCGCCAGTTGATCAAAATCAAAAGCTGCAAACAGGCCATGCTTCCAGCGGAATGTCGCATGCGAATTGATGATGACGTTCGGATAATTTGGCAAATCCGCGAGAATATCCCGGAACACCGCCCGACGCAGGCCGGTGAGTCGGGACAGCGGCAAATCCAGAATAAGCCCCGGCTTCACATCACCGGCTTCGCGATACATCATGTCGCCGACGTGAAACACTTTCAACGGTTCACCATGTGATTGCGCGATGGCCTCCACCTGATCGAGATACGCTTTGCGATCCAGCCCCACTTGTCCAGTCAACAGCATGCGCATAGTGATACAGTCTCCTTGCTGTTGTCATTGTATCACAGTCAAGATGACGGCGTAAGGAATGGAAACGAGTTAAGCGATCCATGGTCAATCGCTGTAGGAAAGTGTTACCGGGGCGAGAAAACTTAAGTTCGGCTGGTGATGTTCCGCGGTGAGACGAAAACTTTGGATACCGTCAATGCGCACCCGCAACGCGTTAAGAAACTTAAGCTGACTTTTTCGGCTGGGATTGGGCATACCGTTAGGTTCGGGCGGGTAGGCGACATTCAGATAATGCCGGTAGGCAACGATGGCCTGTTGATAAAGCGTCACTGCGGAAGCCAGGTCTCGGTCCGCAGTATCTCTGAGTCGGAAACGGCGATTATTATTCTGCCAGGCCACCAAGCCATTGAATAATTCATGCTCCGCCTTAGCTAGAATCTCATAATACTGAACTTCCACAATGTGCTGCGTATGTACGTATTTCTGATAGGGATATTTCACCAGATATTTCTTGAAGTCATTAATGGAACGCGGTGCATTAATTTTGATATTGCGATAACAATCTTCGATGTTCTCCACGCGGGCGGGAAACCGCCGGAGCATCTTTTTTTCCGCATCAATGTTAAAGATGCGATTGGTAAGGCGCTGGGCATAAAACAGATCATCGCGGCACCAGCAGCGCAACGTCATTGGCGGCCAAGAGTCCAAGACCTGCTGGCCCATGTCGGTGGGGCCGGGAACCGTGTGTAAAGCTCTTTCATATTCCTGATAGGCGAAATAGAACACGCTTAACCCGTAGCGATAATGGATGCCGTTGACTTCCACACCATGGCCTAAAAGCCCTTTGCCGGATCGTGGCGGTAAAAGTTTGATATGGAACTCCGGCTGATGAACAATGTAGTACACTTCCGCCAGAGTGCTAAGCTGAGAATTCACTTTTCCCGGTTGGTAACGATATAAATGGGCCAGATCATAGCGCCAACGGGCCGTGTAATAACGGCGTTCGAAGCTTGTGCCGAGTTTGAGGAAAAAGTCGTTGGCCTCGTTCATGATCATGTTGGCGTTGTCTGGAACGTATTTTTCACCTTTGTAGAGATATACCAATCCATCAAGAACCCATTTGTATTTAGTGTTCATGTCGTGAAACTGGGCGGATAGGTTGTAGGACTGATTCCAGGCATTAAATATGTAAGCTGATCCGAAATAAGGTTCCAAAGCCGCTATAGCGTTATAGTCCGTTTCCAGCGGAACCCAATCGTGATTATTTTTGTCATTTTCCGCGTTTTCCCAGATTACCATCGCCAAAATTCCGCGAAATCCGCCGAGTGTCAGACGGGGAAATGTCATAATCATATCGCCGACACCTTTATTATGATTAACCACCAGCACCGAACGCCGCGTACGCAACGGAGCCTGAATCAGAAAAATTCCGGCCAGTAGAACAACGGCGATGGCGACACAGATAACCTGATCACGTCGTGCCTGGCTGCGAATCCGCCCCATCAACCGGCCGGACTGCGCAGGCGTAACAACTTTTTCGGGTGGAGGTAATGAAGAGCTTGCAGGCATTATGCCAACTCCTGTTTTCGCAGCAACAGATAACCGATGGCCAAGATCGGTAAAATACACGCCAGTGTCCAGGCGCCGTCCAGCAGCACAATTGTGAACGGCATGTCTTGGGAGCGGACAATAAAATAAAGCGGATCGTAGCGTGTGAAATCAGGCATAAGATGCACTGTAACCCACAGAATTCGCACCATGACATTGGTAATAAAGGAACCAACCTGGTAATACCAGATATGTTGCATCCGACTATCTTGAACATAGTCGAATAATTCAAAACCGCCGGCATAAAACAGGCCATGCACAAAATGGAACAGATTGCCGAGAATATAGGCGACCATCGCCGTCAGCATGGCCACGGGCCAACCCAACGCGGTGCTGGCGGCAACACCAATGGTAATAAGCAGCACCACTTCACAAAGAATCACCAATTCACTCTTGAAGAGATTCCATATAAAACTTGATGGTGGCTGCATGATGATCATGGAATCAGCTTTGACTTTGAACCATTGTCCGGGCACCGCACTGCGTAAATTAATGATCAGGTCGCCGGAGCCAAGCAAGGTGGACGGCAGTTTAAGCATGGTAATGCGTTTTTCATTGACATACAGCATTCGCGTTACACGCTGCCGGGGCAAATTCGTATTGTACGCCACAATTTGGGCCACCGGTGGCAACGCCTCATTGGACTGCTTGTCCACGCTGATGACCATGTGTATCGTAAAGTTGCCGTGTGGTCCGATCGGGATTGGCTGGCGATCCAGATTGGTAAAATCCCATGATGCGACTTCCGGCTTAATTTGTGGATGATGAATGCTGGGGCCGACGATTTCCTGTTTGCCGTTATCCTTGAAACCGGTGATGACCGGATTGGCTTTGGGCGCGATCATGCCGGTATGACCCGCCGTACGGCTTTTGGCAAGACTTACGGCCATGCAACTGGTGTCGTTCGGTGGATGCAGTCCATTGCCGATACCAAGATAAACGCCGAATTCCGGGCAAGTCACCTTGAGTACGACCGGGCCGGGATTGTAAATTCGTCCGGTTTGCGGATTGACATAACTGAAAAATGCGGTGGGATTCTGCGGCATCCACGCCGCCTGCCCGATCGAGTTAAGCGTCAATGTCGTATGTTGCGTATTCATGGGATTGCTACGCTGCACCATGGTAACCTGGATGGTTACCGGCTTGGTGGAAGGTAAGGCATGAACCACCGCAAACTGAAAATCAAACATGGGGCGGTAATAACCAGTGGCTGGCAACGACGGAAATTCAAAATAGAGCGTTTCCGAACTACCCCCCTTAAGCAAACGACTTGGCGGATTGGTCTGATAGTTGATATAACCCGCAATGCTCATGTGTCCGGAAACATAATTTTGTGCCTGCAGCACACCGTGTTGCGCCAGATAATGTACCCCCGTATCCGGGGGCATACGGCGAAGAACTTTGTCATAGTCATTTTTCTGCAAGGCATAAAGCACCGCAGCATCATGGCGAATTTTTAAATCCACCACCTTCATATAACCCCAGGTCAGAATCATCATGACCGCCAGTATCATGACACCAGCGGCCGAAAGCCCCAGCACTTTGCCCAAAAGTAATTCCAGCCGGGAAATTGGCTTGCTACCGGTGGTAACCAGCGTGTGGCGTTCGCGTTCGCGCGGCAGTGTGATACAGGCCATGATGCCTAAATAGATCAGCAGCACCAGCACCTGGGCCCGCAGGAAAATCGTCATATAGACGCGCACAACGCCCGCCGGTTCATAGCCGCGCACAATCAGCACCCCCAGGAGCGCACAGACCGCGAACCAGACCAAGGGTACCGCCCACATACGGGCATTCCAGGCTTCAGACACCGTCACGCGGCCAATGGCCCAAGCGCGGGACAGCCCCCGGCCAAGGCGGGCAATATCACGAAAAGCTGTCAGAATAAACGCCAGAATCAATAACACAATAACTATATCGGCGAAGATGCTGACATAATGATGCTGTGTCGGCGGATGGTAAACCGTGCCCAATGCGATTGCGGCACCGGCTATCTTTTGGCCTAAATGTACTAATAATCCATGCATGAATTCATTTATTCCTGATATTGAGTGATCCACCCGGAGGTGTATCGGCCGTTTACCGGGCTTCACCACTGCGTTTGCGGGCCACGAGTTCCTTGAACAAATCCTCCAGCCGCAACCGCGCTCGTCCAGTGCGGATATCCGTGGCCCCTTCCTGCGTCGCAATTTCGGCAAGTTTAGCCTGCAACGTCTCGGAAACATTGCGTGCGGACAACTGGAATACATCCTTCTTTTCCAGCAGGTCGCTTAACGCCCCCTCCAATTCAATGCGGCCCCGGTATAAAATTACCAACCGATCACACACATCTTCCACATCCGCCAGCTGATGGCTGGAAAGCAAAACCGTTTTCCCCGCTTCGCGGAGGCGGGTAATCATATTTTTTATCTCCAGCATACCCACCGGGTCCAAGCCTGAGGTCGGCTCATCCATGATGATTAAATCGGGATTGTTGAGTAAGGCCTGCGCCAGCGCCACGCGGCGGGTTTGCCCTTTGGAATAAGTCCCGATCCTTCGGCCCCGCACGCTGGGATCCAAGCCCACGAAGTCCAGATAATAATCCACCGCCCGCCGGCGCTGGGCGCGATTCATATTAAATAAGCGGGCGTAAAAATCCAGCGTCTGCCGGGCATTAAGAAAACGGTACAAATAACTTTCTTCCGGCAGATAACCGATGCGGCGGCGGGTTTCCTGATCGCCGGCGGGTTGCCCCATGACCAGTGCCTCGCCGGAAGTGGGATTAATCAACCCCAGTAGCAGCTTGATGGTGGTGGTTTTACCGCTGCCGTTGGGTCCCAGCAACCCGAAAATCTGTCCCTGATCCACGCGCAAATTCAATTCCGTCAAAGCCGGAACCTGCTGACTCTTAAAAAAGCCGGGATATACTTTTGAAAGCTGTCGGGTTTGAATCGCCTGACTGTTCGCAACCATCCATAACTCCAGAATAAGCCGTCCCCAGTGCGGCCAAGACCACGAATCTTATTGTGCCGATTGAACATTCACTTTTCGCGGTGGCGGCGGCATGGACAGAATAATCTGCTGATGCGGCTGCACAAAAAATACCCGTGAAACATTGTTCATCACGTTGCTTAACGTGTCGTTTAACAGTTTGAGTGTAATAACACGCGGATTTTGCTGATACTGGGCAAAGACCTGGCTGAATGCCGTGGCTTCGCCCTGGGCCTGATCCACAGTGCTGGCCGCTTGCGCCTGCGCCTGGTTGAGAATAGCCTGCGCTTCGCCATTGGCCAATATCACAAGCTGGTTATACTGCTTTTTGGCATTCTGATGGTCCTGATTCTTCTGCTGCCGGGCATTAAGCACTGCGGAAAAAGCTTGATTCACTTGGCTGGGCCAGTGAATATATTTCAATTCCACGCGCTCGACCTGCGCCCCAAGTTTGAGCTTGCTGACCAGCCGTTGCAAACCGACGTTGGGTTTTACCGGATCATAAAGTTCCTGGTCCAGCAGGGTCTTGCCGTTGTACAAAGCTTCATCCACTGTGGCATACGCCAACTTGTGAATCAATTCGCGATCGGTTAACAGGCTCATCACCTCATTCCACGCCTGATTGGGTTTTTCATTGGGGGGTTGATAGACCGCCAGAATATATTGCAGCGGATGCGAAATCTGATATTGCACCGCGACCCGCGCGTGGAGAATGTTTTTATCACCAGTGATCAGATATGGATTGAAAATCGCGGTGATTAAACGCTTGGGGTAGCCTTGGCGCAGAAGTTGCTTCTCCATGCCCGCGTAGGCTGTCGGTGAAGAATTAAAATCGCTGACTTCCAGCAGATGCTCGCGTTCCAAGGGCACAATATGCACGGTATCGATGGGCCAGGGAATGTGATAATGCAATCCCGCCTCCATCAGCAGCGCGTGCTTGCCGCCCGGCAACATTTCATACTGCCCCAGACGTTCCACCACCGCCACTTCACCCACCCCCACCTGATAAAAGCCGCTTAATATCCATACCAAAATCACGCCCAGCACAAAATAGACCAGAACATATTGCGGTGTAATCCAGCGGCTGGTGGGCGGCTCGGATGGCAATACCACCAAGCCATGATCATGGTGTTGGCCGTTGTCGTGCCCATCTGTGTGGTCCGGGTTCCGGTCATACGTGTGGGATTCGTTATGTTGTTCAACTTGGGTCATCGGATATTCCTGAGAACCTTTTTTACTTTAACATCGGGCGGCTCGCCTGACGCGGCACTATTTGGCCGTCGGCGGATCCGCTTTGATTGGATTTCCAGATTTTTTGCCTTCTACTAATTTCATCTGGTCAAAAAGTGGTTCGGTAACCGGATTATTGGGAGTCAGCACCCAATAGGTACTGTTACCCATGGAATTCTGGAACAACTGCAATGATTTCCAGAAGCGGTAGAATTGCCGGGCCTGTGGTGTTTCCTGCACGGAATTCAAAATGGCATACGCACTGGCATCCGCCTGCCCGCGGATAATGGCCGCCTGCTTTTCCGCCGCGCTGCGTATTTCCGTGGCGGTTTCGCGGCCCTGGGCGATGGTGATCTGCGCCTGCTTTTCGCCCTGATTAATGTATTCACTGGCGATTTTATTGCGTTCCGCCGTCATGCGCTGATACACTCTTTGGGCCACATCTGGCGGGAAGGTCATACGGGCAAAGCCAACCTTCACCACATCAATGCCCAAGGCTTGCATTCCAAGATTCACCTTTTGCCGGATATTTTGTTCCGCCTGCTGCATTTTCAGTCTTTTAGCATCTACATTGAACATCTCGTCAAGCGTATAATGTCCAATCTGCTTGAGCACGGCACTTTGAATTTTGTTGTCCAGATACCGCTGCACCGCCGGAGTTCCTCCCGGCAGTCGATCAACGTATAACACCGGATTGACTATTTTCCACAGGGCAAAGGTCCGAATGCTGATCGGTTCGCCGGCACTGGTGCTGACTTCACGGTTATCACTCTGATACAAATGCAACCGCATGTCCAGACGGATCACGCGATCGGTGGGATAGCAGAGAAACCAGTTGTAGCAAATACGCGTCGGATGGGAAATAATTTCACCGAAGCGATCCAACAGTATCTTCTGATACGGCTTGGCCACGACGGTGCACAGCTCGCAAAAGAGCACAACCACAACAACCGCTACAATAGTTCCAATGGTAACTTTACGCATAATGATTCCTTTGGGGTTTCCTAATTCCAACTACCTTAGAAAGAGCTTCATCTACAACTCGCTACGTCTTATTGCGCCGCCGCGCCGCTGCTTCCCGCCCCTGGCCCACCCATGGTCGGGTTCGATCCCAAGCCGCCTGGCGGCCCTGAAGGTGGCGGCGGTACCATCAGGCTGCCTTCCCGATGGCCGATTTGCCATATCTCCGGCGGTGTGACGTTGGGACCTAAAACCACTTTATTGACGCGACCAAACATCTTACCCAGCGCCTGATAAAATTCCCAAGCCATTGCCGCCGGGCGTGTTTTGGCGAACGCGTCCGACTGATCCGTCAGCGCTTTGGCGCGGCCCTGTTCCAGATTCACCACTTTAGTGGCATAACCATCCGCCGCCAGCAATCTGCTCTTGGCATAACCTTGCGCCTGACTGACATCGGCGTAAGCATCGGTTTGCGCATTATCCACCAGGGTTTCCTCCACCTCGCGCTGCGCCACGACATTTTCAAAGGCCTCGGCCGGACCTAACAATCTTCCCTGCGCGGTCATTTGCGTTTGCCCCCTTGGGGGATGAATATCTTTGATTTCCACGCTCAATATCACAATACCGGATTTCATTTTGTTGAGGGTATCCTGCATGACCTTCTTAATATTTTCGGATACCGGCCCGACATTCCATTCCATAATCTGCGTGAGTGTATGTTGCGCAAACACGCGCGTTACCGCATACAACAGAACCTGATGTATCAATGCGGTATCCATACGGCGAAGATGCAATGACGACCCCGCTCCGGTCAGGCCCCCAACTTCAATAATATTACTGGTTGATATATTATGAAAAAACTCCCCCGGGTTTTTTACCCGCCACCAAGCCGCCACAAAACCATCGAGCATCTGGGAAGCCGGCGTGCCATCGGGATTGACATCACCGGTTAAAAACTCCTGGTCCGGAATGGATGGATGCTGACTCCAGAACGAAAACGCATTCGGTCCCAGAATAGTCTTGCTCCGCTCTTCCGATCCCACCACCACCAGATTCACTTTATCCGTCGGCTCATATTGCAACTTATCTATGGGCCAAGGCCATAAAATATGCAGTCCCGCCTGCAATGGATGTTCCAAATTCTGTTGGGTGGTAACGCCCAGATGTTCGCGAATACCCACCTCTCCAGTGGGCACAACATGCAGCGTACTTAACAACACCACGAATATAAATCCCGCAATGAGCACCCGCGGAATAATCCGGGAAAAAATGCCCATTATGGTCTGGCCGCTGCTGGCCATGCCGATGCTTTCGGAAACCAGAACCCGGATACCCACAATCCAGCCGCTGGAAAGCATCGGCACAAGTGGCAATTGCTGTAAGTCCACTCCGGCCTGATCCAACTCGACGATCCCGCCATGACTGCGTAATGAATTAAGTCCCAGCTCAAAGGCCTGCAGTACCAATACCGCCGCGATAAACATCGCCGCGGCTTGACTGGCATATTGCACCTTGGCCCATACGGTGAACACCGCCGCCAGAAGCACCACAGCTCCGGGAATGCCTAAAATCACGATACTGTTGGAAGCTTCAACCAATCCTTCGGTTTCGGGCTGCGGGCGGGAAAACGGTATAAGCAGAATATAGATCAGCAGAGCGGTTCCCGCTGCCACCACCGCGCCAGGATCAAGGGGCACCGGAGAAATCACAATGGGGTGGCCGGGCGAAATGGCCGCAAAATCACGATATACCAAAAGACCGATTATCCCCGCCAGCACCAGAAATCCAAATGCTGTAAGGGCCATAATGACCCGCTGAAAACTGGGATCCAGCGTGGTGATATCCTCCGGTTCCACCGGAGCCGGTGCGGCCGCCACCGCCGCGCTGGCGGTTTCATCGGAATAACTCATGTGGAACGCGCCCAGTGGTGCCAGAGGAGTAAACTTGATATTGGCTTCAGCCTCCGCTTCATCCACCAAGGCGGCCTGTTGCCGCGCCAGCCGCAGCCCCCACCAAGCCAGAGCCGCCAGGACGCTTTGTCCTAAAGCCGCAAACATGGCCGCCCAGAAACACACCGCGCCATACTTAAATGTGGCGATGGCCAGAACCGCGGTAACCGCCAGCAGTCCCATCAACACCCAAAATGCTACTGTGATGGATCGCTTCACGCCTGATATTCCTTACAAGCCGTTCCTGTTTTCACGGGGTGCGGCGCTTTCCCGCAAACCGTTAGTTTCCCGAATCAAGTTTCCATGGAAATATAATGCGCTCATGCTTGGGATAAAACCGGCATCGCCATATCCTCCGCGACCGGTTTTCTCTTCATGATCGCCGGCAAAGGCTTGCGATTTACGCCGCCATCGCCCGCCAGACGCACCGAGTTCACCGCAATGACCATCACCGCCAGCATGTGAATCAGGGCCGCCACCACAGGGCCAAACAGCCCAAAGGCCGCCGCCACCAGTGCGAATACCGCAAAAAACAACGCATATCCAATATTCTGGTAAATCGCGATGCGCGTCTGCCGTGCCAGGTAAATCAATAGCGGAATACGCGTTAGATCATCCTTCAGTAGAATCGCATCCGCCGCCTCAATGGCTGCGTCCGTTCCCCGCAACCCCAAGGCGATCCCCACCGTCGCGGCGGCCAGCGAAGGCGCATCATTAATGCCTTCACCCACCATCGCCACGCTGTGATCACCGCGCTGCAACTGCCGGATTAATTCCTCCTTCTGCGCCGGAAGAAGCTCGGCGTAGATGTCGTCGCAACCCACCGCCCGACCTACCATCTGTGCGGTTTTACGCCGATCCCCGGTCATCATCACAATGCGCTTGACACCCAGATTTCGCAAATGCTTTACCGCTCGCCGCGCTTCGTGGCGGATTTCATCGGTTAAGCAGATCGATCCCATCAGCCGCCCTTCGTGCATCACATACACCGGCACCAGCGGAAGTTCCGACTCTGCCGCTTCCACGTTGCTGGCGATGGCGGCCAATTCCGGCGGTAATATCTTGATTGATCCAGCCCGCGTCACATGACCGTTGACCTCCGCCTCAACCCCCAGACCTTCCAGAATTTTTACATCCGACGCTTCATGGAATGCCACTCGCCGGTCCCGCACATAGGAGCAGATCGTCTTGGCCAGCGGGTGGCTGCTGCGGTTTTCCACTGCTGCCGTCAAAGCCAGCAACTGGTTTTCCGTCACACCTTCCGCCGGGCGTACACTATGAACAATGAACTTGCCCGTCGTCAGCGTACCGGTTTTGTCAAATACCACTGTATCCAAATTGACCGATGCTTCCACAAACGGCCCGGCTTTAATCTGTATGCCGCTGCGGCTGGCGCGGGTTAGCGCCGCCACTATGGCCAATGGCGAAGCCAGCAGCATCGCGCACGGGCAACCCACCACCCACATGGTAATCATCCGGCCTGGATCTCCTGAAACCCAGAACGCCACTACGGAAAGTACCAGCACCAATGGTGTGTAAAAGGAAAAGAAGCGATCAGCGGCACGAATGACATGCGGCTGATATTGTTGTGCCCGCCTTACCAAGGCAATGGTTTGCCCCAGGGTGGAATGCTCGCCCACCCGTGTTACCTGGGCCTGTATTGAACCCGTAAGATTAATGGTGCCTGCCAGCACTGTTCCACCTGCAGCTTTATCCACCGGAATCGACTCACCGGTTACCATCGACTCATCGACGCTCGTGGAACCGCTGATTACCTGGCAGTCCCCAGCGATCCGCTCGCCTGGCTCAATAACCAGCATATCCCCCTCCCGCAGGTCCTCTGCGGGAATGATCTGATCCG
Source organism: Phycisphaerae bacterium (assembly GCA_049977145.1). Taxonomy (GTDB): domain Bacteria; phylum Planctomycetota; class Phycisphaerae; order WQYP01; family WQYP01; genus JAMDCX01. The sequence continues at coordinate 2,672 of JBMFGW010000040.1, read as the reverse complement.
TTTCTCCTCGCCGCACCCGCGCATGAACCGGCGCCAGATTCTGAAGGGCCAGTACCGCATTGCGTGCACTTTCAATGGCTACCTGCTCAATGAGTGCTCCAACCTGCAGCAGCAGCGCCACCAAGCCGGCTTCAATCAACCAGCCTAGAGCGATCGCGCCAATGACGCTTAATGCCACCAATTCATTGACATTGGTGCGTCCATGCGACAATCCTTTCGCCGCCTGCCAGAAAATCGGCGTCCCGGAAATCAAAGCCGCCAGCAGTCCCAACGCACGCGCAATCGGTACTTCCGTTGGAAACTGATAGAAAATAATAGCCAGTATCAATAACGCGACGGTAGTGGGCACCAGTACCGACAGTTGCACCCGTAAACTCACTCCGGAATGACTGTGGCCTTCGGAATGGTCGTGGCCTTCATGACCGCTCGAATGATCATGCCCGCACGCACAAGCGCAAGCGATGCCGTCTAAGGGATCACGCCCTCCGGATTTGGATTGCACATTCTCTGGCAATGATACCACCTTGGCACCAGTCCGCCCCGCTGCGGTATTTGCAGATGGATTTAGTTGACTCACTGATTCACCCGAATATTACACCAAACAAATCATCATGATACTATGCAACTATTGTTAAAACCAATATTTACACGCCTTAACCCGCATCGTAACCTTATCTCTTTATGCTCCGGAAACTCCGGATTCGCCCATCGCTGGAATTCTCGTCTATTCTTATTCGGCTCTTAGCGATGAGCTGCTACAACGCAAAGCCGAAGTCATAGCTAATTACGTTTCATTATACCATAAGGTTCAGGGATTTCACACTGACTCGATAACCGCGTGCCCGAGCAGCTTGGAAAATATCAAAGAATCAAAAAATTCCAGGTTTGCTGAAACCGCCCGCGCTGTCGCCAAGGCCAACCCCGCGTCCAGCGCCGCAGTTGGAGACTTACCGTTCCACAACCCATGGCTAAAACCCGCCAGCAGATGATCCCCACAGGCCACCGTGCGTACTACCTGTCGCCGCGTCGGCACGCTGCCACTGAAACATCCGTCCGCACGCACTAGCACCACGCCGAGTTTTCCCCGGCTTACCACCAGATTTTCCACAGGGCACGCCTTTTCCGCCGCTGCGGTTTTGATGGCCGCTGGCGTATTGAGCTTCCCGGTACCCCAAGCTTCAGCCAATTCTTCCGCATTGGGTTTGGCGATCCATAAGGGTTTGGTCAGCGCTACCGCCAATGCCGCCCCCGCCGTATCCACCGCCACCTTCGCCCCCCGTGTCAAAACCAGATCCAGCATTTGGCCAAATTGCTGTGCTGAAAGCCCTTCCGGCAAACTGCCGGAGAAAATAACCATATCTCCCGTCTGCGTCGTTTCCAGCAGATGCTTTTGAACAGTCGCAATATCCGCCTCCGTTACCGCAAAACCCTTCAGGCGTATATGCGTTTCCACACCCGCGTTCAGAATGGTGATATTCTGGCGGGTGCTTTGCGGCAAGATGCTGAAATGACAGGCCACCGCGCCCGGACTAAGTTGATGCAGCTGCGCGTTAAAAAAGGCCCAGTCGCAATCTCCCATAAACCCCAAGGCCACCACATCCTGCCCCAGCAACGCCAGCGCCCGCGTCACATTCGCCGCTTTGCCCGCCGCGATCCGCGCCAACTGTCGGCCTGAATTCACACGCCCCGGCAAAAAACCATCACATTGCAGCACACAATCAATTGCCGGGTTCAAACCAACCGTAATAAAATTCCTACTTGTCATGCCGATTATTATACCTTATTTGGTAACCATTCACGCATTACCGTCTGGAGATTGTGGATGGCCAAGGGCATCAAGCTATGACGCAATCAACGACGCATGGCATGCCATAAACGCGGTATTTTGCGGCTTTGCCGAGGCGTGGGATCTCGCCAAGCTGCCGGTAAGGCCAATATACCCAAAGCGGTATCGGAACTAAAAAAGCGGAACTGCTTGCCAATTGCTCGAAGCATCCAACGCTGACGAACGATTTTCCCGCGTTTGCCGAGAGCATTGGCGTAAGCGAAGCCACCTGCCGCCGTTGGCTGAAAGAAGTTAATAACAAAATGAAGCACATGGCACCCTAAAATTAGGCCCGGATACTTGTACGCCGAGACTTGGCTTTACGTATGGCCTTATCAAGTTTGTCGATAATCCGCACCGTGGCCGTGTGCTTGCCGGATTCAATTCGCGAAATCGTTTCCTGTCGCACCCCCGCCAGTTCCGCAAGCCGCTGCTGGCTTAACCCTGTGGCGCGGCGATCACGGATCAAGGTGCGGGCAATCGAACTGCGGACGGAATCCAGAGCGTTTCGCGTCCCGTCGGCATCCACCGGCGGATACTCCGGCAGTGGCGGTTCGGGGATCACCGGTTCAGCTACAAGCCGCTGGTAATCCGCCATGGGCACAAGGGCGTATTTCCTGCCGTGTCTGGTAATGGTGACGACATTCATAATAAACCTCATTGATTGGAAACGTCCCGGCGGTGGGCGATGCGGAACACCACAATACTTCTGGCGGTCTGTTCTATCCTGAACAGCACCCGCTAATCGCCCGTCCGTAACCGGTATGCGCCGTGCAGGCTTCCCCGCAAGGGTTTATACCCGCCTATGTCCGGCCAGCGGGTAAGCCGTTGATACAGGATTTGAAGC
>JBMFGW010000039.1:0-31005 GCA_049977145.1 Phycisphaerae bacterium | reverse complement strand
AAGTATTTTGTGAAGTCCCGGCGGGTTCGCGGCTCATTCCAGCGTTCCATCAGCAAATTCAGCGGCGAGACCGGGCGACCAGCCGCCAACTGCCGTTTGGTTATCGCATCGAAATATCGCAGGTTGCCGCAGTTGCGAGCCAGCTTTATCGCGGGCCGATGCCCAATCACTTCAGTGATGAATTTGAAAAAATCGCAGTTTTCAATTTGGCCTTTTTCCCCGCGCAGGAAATTCAATATAAACTTCAGCGTTTTAGCGCGAATAAACGGATCGTCACGCAGAGGGATGGACTCCATCGATTTCTCGGTCTGTGGTACACTCATGATGTCTCCTTTCTCTAAAACACTCCATTTCGGCACACCCGAACATTCAACGTGGATATATGTACCACACCACGCGGACAGTTATTGTCCGCGGGAGGCGCTGCGCTCAATGATCAATGAATAATGAATAAAACGATGAGGCCACCACGTCCGTCACCCAGACAGGCCCGTGGACACAAATAGCGTCGGTAGACAATCTCTGAAAATCTGTGCGCGTCTGTGGATAAACAAGGTCCCTCCTTCGCGCTCCCCCGCACCTCCGCATCATTAATCACGCGGATACAACCGCACCGGTGAGATATCCGATATCAAGCGCGTTGTACCACTGTACATAGATGCGCAGCAGACGTGATCGTGCGGCATTCAGCAACATCTCCGCGCCGCCGGGCTGCCTGAAATCAAAGCCGCAATCAAACGCCGCCAGTTCCTCAGGCGTTACAAAACTATCCGCCATCGCCTTGTCATCCCTGATTTTTTCCATCGGCCTGTCACGCGTGTCAGACCGGTTTTCCGCCAATGGCCACGCCCTGAGATTCGCGATGCAACTGGTCCACGCCCGAATCGCATCCGGTACTCCCTTCCGGTGATATATCACGCCCCATGGCAGGATGTGGTCAAAATCCCATGGCCGATCCTTATCGGCCCATCTATCTTGCCGGGCCGGATCATAATTTTGAAAACGTTCCTTCAGGAAAGCCCGTTGCGCATATAAAAGCAATTCCCGGTTGCTTATGAGCCGCCAGAGAAACGGCAGCAGGTTGCTCTCTATTTCCGTGATGTTGTTGCCCGTGGCGGCCTGTTCGGGAAACTCTGCTGCTAAATTTTGCCACCGCCAATTATTGATGGCATCGCCCTTGGGCAGGATGATGAGTTTACCCAGTTCATCCGGAGAAAATATCTTCGCAATCATGGTACCCGAACCGTTTTTCCCGTGCAGCACGCCGGCGAACTTTTGCTCGGTAAGGCCTTCTTCATCAATAATCGTTTCCATGAGGTCGCTAGCTGCGTTCTGCTTATCCAAAGCAAACCAGTGCAGCACCGTCGCCAAGCCCAGAATCCTCTTGGATATGGCGTCACCGCATTGGCCCTCCATCGGGTGTTCCAGAGTCCGCCGCGCCCAGCACATCAGCAGCAGGTAAACTTCCGCCGAATTGCGGGCGATGGCGGTATGCAAAACTGCGGGCAACCCAATATCAAGCTCATGATCGCCGCCAGTTCCCGTCCATACGCTGACGCGATTGATAACAGCCGCCAACCCTGCCGGACCGTCGGCGAAGAAGTCTATTACTTTTTTCCTGCGTGCCATTTCCAATGGGTTCTCAGAGCGGGCGATTCTCCGCAGTTCACTGATTGAAAGCGGCCCCGGAATTGCGGCATCGACCGATGCTTGTTCAGATGTGCTGATCCGGGCCAGTGCAGTCCGGGCGGCAAGCACCGCGAGCCGTGATTCAGGCATGCGCTTTTCCGCAAGCCGGCTGATCGGTTGTTCAAATTCGGGCCAATATGCCTTTATCATGGAATAGGCCAGGTCCTCCGGCGCAAGCGGTGTTCCACCGGAATTGAGGCGTTGAAACAGATGCTCAATATTGGCAATGTCCACCCCCGCTGACGCAGCATCACCCAAGCCACTTTCCTGTTGAGATGCCTCCTCCATGGCTTTTTCGGGAACTACGAACGCAACGGTGCGGTACGCCATCGCGCGGCGTATGCTCTCAAGAATCACGCCGATATCGGCCTTTTCATCGGAGCTTGGGTGGGCCAGCAGTCGCATGGCGTTGTCTAACCAACCGCCTTGATATGTGGATAATTTAGCCTTGATCTGAAGCTTTTCCAGAAACCCATCAAGCTGAATGTTTGTGTCCGCAGCAACGATGGTCATCAGCCACGCGAATGGTACCGGGACTTCGGATTCGTGCGGCCAGCACTGGTCCGGTCCGGGCGGTTCGTCGGTTATAATCCTGCCGCATTTGTGCAGCGAATCCCGGATCGCCGATATGCCAAGCCGTGCCGCATGGTCATACTTATCGTAGCCCCAGGGATGAGTTTGCGTTGTCAGGCGGAAAAGAAACTGGCGGGTACCGCTTTTCGCAAGATCATGCGGATGCAGGTCTATCCAGAGAACCATGGACGTTTTGCCCGCCGCGTGATTCGCCGATGAAACGTATTGGAACGGGTCATCAAGAAAGCCCAGCGCAATAGCGTGCGCCCGTTGCTGCCCGTCGAGCAGATGGTGGGTGACGCCCGCATCCGCACCCCGGGTTCGCTGGTTTTCCAGCTTTTTGCACACAACCAATGACCCGAATGGAAAACCGCGCAGGATGGAATCCCAGAGCAATTCAATTTGCCCCGGCTTCCAAACCAACCCGCGCTGCAGCGATGGCGGCTTTGCCACACAGGAATGTAATCTTTTGCCCGTGGCGCTGCCGTCCGTCCAAGCCGCTATCTGTTCAAGTGTGAGATCGATAATCATGTTGTTCACCTTTCACACAAACAGCCTGTGCTCGGAACACCCGAACATCTCATGGGGATATAATTAACACGTGATGCGGACAGTTATTGTCCGGGGGGAGGAGGTATTTGCAATTGAGTTATTGCTTCCGAGAGAGGCTTTAACAAGGATCACACCATGAAACAAGCAAGCACATATCCCCTGCGGCTGCCGGCATCGCTCAAGCAGGCGGTTACGCGGCTAAGTAAGGAAGACCGCACCAGCATTAACCAATTCGTGGTCACAGCGGTGGCGGAGAAAGTTTCCGCTTTTGAAACCGCCCGCTTTTTTGCGGATCGCAAAGCGCGAGCGGACTTCAAGGCCTTCGACCGTATTATGAAGCGGCGCGGTGGAGAACCGCCTCGTCCGGGTGATGAATTAGGTGCCGTCAAGAAATAAGATTTACAAATAGGCCGCAGAGGTGTTGGCCTCTGGCGAGGCGCGAGCGACGAGCATACCCAGGCAGCGCTCTGCATTGCGCCGAAAGATGACGGTGATAAACGCCAACACGCCGGAATTTTCCCGCATCGCCGTTTTGCAGTGGCAGGATTGGGTAAGCGGGCGGCGCGGTGCGGCATACCACCGCGCATAGATCCGCAGCAGACGTGATCGTGCCGCATTTCAAACAGCCACAGAGATCACCGTGGGCGCGGCGTTCATGCACCACGACGGCGCGACGGCACAACGGGTTGGAATGTCCCGCAAACCGCATCTTTGCTTTGTGGTTTCAGGGTAGGCATCTGAAAAAACGGTGGATGTCACACTTCCGTGCTCCACGGGTTTCTATTTTCCCTCTCCACTGCAGAACAGCTTGGGGCAGATAGTTTTGGCTTCCTTGACATACCGCGCGATTTTGTTGGCTGCCTCCTTCACCTTCTTCCTGAGTTCATCGGGGTTACCTACAACTTCGCTAAGGCCCTTTTCCGTAAACATTTTCGGCAAGTCGACGCACGCCCTGGTATTTTCATAGTCGTCTGGCAATACCTTGCCCGGCCACCCGTCGATCATCAGATCCCTAAACTTCGCATTAAGGTTATCAACCTGCTCCTTACCCCACGCGCCGATATAGAAAATCTCCTTCTTTTTTTCAAAAAATACCGCAACCTCGGCCCCACCATCTGACGGCTTTCCACCTGTGTCGTGCACGGGCCACCACAGCCAGGTTTTCTCCTCAGTGAGCTCGCCTAACGTAATTTTATTCTTTTTAAGATGGCCGTTAACCTCTTTCCTGAATTCTGTGTAGGCCCAATTGCGCAATTTCTCTATAACGGTTCCAATTTCCGCATGATACCGGATTATTTCAGGGGTTTTTCTGATAAGTTTCTCGGTCACGTTTTGTTCGTCCATTTCCATTTCTCCTACGAATTCTTTTCTGACATATTGCTGAAAATCTCTGATAAATGCACGCACGTTGTCGGCTTTGCAAACCATTTCGAAGCCCTCCAGTAGACCAACAATTCCGCGTTCGCCCTCATAACCAACGATCCGGAGCTTGCCTGACTGCTGGAGTTTCTTACTTTGTTCACCGTCGATGCTGCGTCCAGCTGGGTCATGTCCGCTCGGTGTGAGATAGAATAACGTATAGTGGCCGGCGCTTCGTTTACGAAGATCGGCCGCATAATCCGAAAGCTGCCCGTTCAGGTCTTGCGTCCTGTCGGAAATTTTGTTCTCAATTCCGATGAAATACTTTTCTTTGGAGTCTTTTTCGTTGATGACAATCACTATATCAATTAGACGGCCCTTGTCGGTGCGGTATTGCTTACGCACCTTGACATCCGTGCCAAGGAGCCGGAGAGCTTCCCTCAGGCTAAAGTGTTTTGCGAAAGATTCAAGGAACGCTGCCTTCTGTCCGTGATTCTCGGATGGATCAAGGAAGAATGCCAGAATCTCAGAGATTTTATTTTCGTTGGGGCTGAAGAAACCGAGAGAATTAAAATTAAATGCAATGCGCTCGTCGTACACGCTCCGAATTTCGCGTACCTTTGTGATCGCTACGTCCAATTCTCTGAAAAAGTCTTTCAATCGTGTAATGGCTGCCGCATCGGTCATTTTATGCCTCCATCTTCCTGCAACACCAGCAAGGGCCTACAATCTTCAAAAGGCCGGGCCGCATCAATCATTTCGCTCCGCCCTCTTCCCGCGGGGATCTGCAACCAACCCGTTCTCCAATTCCTGCAGGTTATCTTCCATCCAATTTCTCCATCATCGGCAAACGTGTTTCGCCAATTTGATTTTACGCCAGCATATCGCCGCTGCTGTGTCCCGCAAGCTGAAATTGTAATCGGCGGCCCCAGGGCATTCAGTACGCGGCGGAAAACACCGGAACTTTATAGTGATCCGTTACCAGCAGTTGCTCCGGTTTGTAGCACTAAGTATCCGTATTCCGGATCCGAGGCTTCTTTCCTTTTCCCACATCGGACTGCTTCGGTTGCCCCGCCGCTGATGCGGTGGTTTGCCACCGTCCGCGGAACCACCACCGGATTGCCCATCCGGTGCTCTTCGGGCGTGCAACACAAATCGCACGAATACCGCATTGGGATTTTCATCAGGCCAGCGCGTGACTGGCAACCGGAACATCCGCAAGGAAAGGTGCCGGGCCAATTCTTTTTCTCTCTCCAATCGCGCCAATCCGGCCAACAGGCCCGGATCGCTGCGCCCCCGGCTTAGCGACAACTGGTACACCAGAATGTCATATTTGTCTGCCGGTCGGCCACGCCAGATGGCATGTATAAAGAAGCGTATAATTAAAGGGACATAATCGGTGAGTTGTGGCATACTCGTTGGCATGGGTGCGCGCAAAGGAGTGTGCCATGGTTCCTCGAATAATTCGTTTGGACGAGCGGGCGCGTCAGCGTTTGATGGGGTTGCGGAAGGCGGCGGAACGGGATGGAGCGTATCGCGTGGCCCGGCGGTTACATGCGGTTATTCTTAATTCGCGGGGGCTTACCAGCGGAGAGGTTGCTCGTATTCTGGAATCGCCGCGTTCCAAGGTATCCCAGTGGTTGGCTAAGTTTCAGGAACATGGCGTGCCGGGTTTGCTGGAGGGCCACCGTAGCGGGCGGCCGGTCGAGTTATCTCAGGGGCAACAACAAGCGCTGGTGGACATCGGGAAAGGTCCAGGTGAGGGCGAATGTGTGTTTGCCGTTGGCTATGCGGGGACATTGTACGCGATCAGCTTTCGGCGGTCAGGTGTTGGGGAAAATCACGCGAGGGTGCGGAGAATTAAGGACTCAGAATCTAACCGAGTGGCAATTTCGACAATCAGCTCCGGTGACATCCGTTCATGTGTGGGGGCACCCATTTTTATCGGGAAGTGTAACATTCGGCGGGCGCTGTGGTTGCGATTCGATGAAAAAGAGCGTTGCAAGTTACAAGACCGTCGATTCCTGTACCGGTTTTTCAAGTGTGGTTGTCGTTACGACCCACAAAAAAAGCCCGGCTGAAAGTTTCAGTCGGGCCTTTTTATGATTTCCAAAACAGCGGCATGCCAGGCGGTTATTTTGTTGAATAACTGCCGCCGGTGCTGGCTTTTACCACCGCCTGTGCAGCGGCCAATCGGGCAATCGGTACACGATAGGGCGAGCAACTGACATAATTCAAACCGACACGATGGCAGAATTCCACAGAGGCCGGATCGCCGCCGTGCTCACCGCAGATGCCGACCTTCAGGTCGCTGCGGGTGCTGCGACCCTTTTGAATGGCAATCTTAATAAGTTCGCCAACGCCTTCCTGATCCAGTGAATTGAATGGATCTTTGGGCAGGATTTCCAGTTCAACATATTTGGGCACGAAAGACGCTACATCATCACGTGAGAAGCCAAAGGTCATCTGCGTAAGATCATTGGTGCCGAAGCTGAAGAATTCCGCTTCTTTGGCAATCTGATCGGCGGTAATAGCCGCACGCGGCAATTCAATCATGGTGCCGACCTTGTAGTCCACTTTCTTGCCGGCCTTGGCAAATACTTCATCCGCGACCGCCCGCACGCGCGGGAGCAGGAATTCCAGTTCCTTTACGGTATTGACAATCGGAATCATGATTTCGGGGTATACCTTAATACCCTTTCTGGCTACTTCAACGGCAGCCATAAAAATGGCCCGAACCTGCATTTCCAGAATTTCCGGGAACACCACCGCGAGGCGGCAGCCGCGGAAACCCAGCATCGGGTTGGATTCATGAAGCTCCGTGACGCGGCGCTGGATGCGATCAAAGGAAACTTTCATTTCACGCGCCATTTGCCGCTGGTTTTTTTCTTCATGCGGCAAGAATTCGTGCAATGGCGGATCAAGCAGGCGAATGGTTACCGGCAACCCATCCATCGCCTTGAAAATGCCGATAAAATCTTTCTTCTGATAGGGCAGAAGTTTTTTCAGGGCGGCGCGGCGGTCTTTTTCGTTGTCCGCCAGGATCATTTCGCGTACTGCGACGATACGATCCCCTTCAAAGAACATGTGCTCGGTACGACACAGGCCGATACCCTGGGCGCCGAATTCCCGGGCAACCTTGGCATCAAGGGGCGTATCGGCATTGGTACGGACCTGCAATTTGCGGATAGAATCCGCCCAGGACATCAATTTTGCAAAATCACCGGAAACTGTCGGCTTGACCGTGGGTACGGCGCCCGCGAATACCCCGCCGGTTGAGCCATCAATGGAAATCGTGTCTTTGCGAGTAAATTTACGGGTTTTACCGGCAGCGTCTTTAATGGATAATGTTCCGGCTTTGGCGTCAATATCCAGCTCGCCGCAACCCGCGACGCAGGGCTTTCCCATGCCGCGGGCCACGACGGCGGCGTGACTGGTCATACCGCCAGTGCTGGTGAGAATACCGACGGCGGTCTGCATACCGCCAATATCTTCCGGGGATGTTTCCTTACGGACCAGCACCACTTTTTCACCATCTTTGAAGCGTTTTTCCGCCTCTTCCGCCGTGAAAGCCAGTTTTCCAACGCCTGCGCCGGGGGATGCGGGCAACCCCTTGGCAATCTGATTGCGTGCGGCCTTGGGATCAAACGACGGGTGCAACAACTGATCCAAGCTGATGGGATCCACACGCAATACAGCGGTATTCTGGTCGATCAGGCCTTCGGCGGTCATTTCCACCGCCACGCGAACCGCCGCCTGCGCGGTGCGTTTGCCATTGCGGGTTTGCAGCATGTAAAAATGATTGTGCTCCACGGTGAATTCCATGTCCTGCACATCTTTAAAATGTTTTTCCAGAATATCCTTGACCCGCAGCAACTCGGCATAGGCGTCGGGCAACGTATCACCCATACGCGCAATAGGTTGCGGGGTGCGGATTCCGGCGACCACATCTTCGCCTTGGGCGTTAATCAGGAATTCGCCATAAAACACATTTTCGCCGGTGGATGGATCACGGGTAAAACATACGCCGGTGGCACAATCTTCGCCCATATTGCCGAACACCATGGCCTGCACGTTGACCGCGGTGCCGTTGAGACCGGAAATTTCATTAATCTGACGATATTTAATGGCCCGTGGGCTCATCCATGATTGGAATACCGCCTTAACTGATTTAAGAATTTGTTCACGGGGACTGGTTGGAAATTTTTCTTTGGTATGCTTTTCATAGACTTTCAGATACCGGGTGCAGACTTCTTTGAGACCATCCACATCCAGATCGGTATCCAGCCTGGCTTTACGTTGCTTTTTCACGGCATCAAGTTCATGTTCAAAGTAGGCATGATCCACCCCCATGACGGTATCACCGAACATGTTGATCAATCGCCGCCACGCATCCCACGCGAACCGGGGATTACCGCAGGACTTTGAAAAAGGCGTAATCATCGGCTCGGTCAGACCGATGTTCAGTACCGTGTCCATCATGCCCGGCATGGAAACCGCAGCACCGCTGCGGCAGGAAACCAGCAGAGGATTGACCGGATCGCCCAGCCTTTTACCGGACGCGATTTCGAGCAGCCTAATACTTTCATCAATCTGCGGTTCGAGTCCATCCGGGAATTTTTCGCCGTTTTTATAATATGCCGCACAGCAATCCGTGCTAATGGTAAAACCCGGAGGCACCGGCAGACCAATGTTGGTCATTTCCGCCAAATTGGCTCCTTTGCCGCCCAGCAGAACCTTATCCTTGGAACTGCCTTCCGCTTTGCCATTACCGAAGGAATATGTCAATTTATCAACCATGGAATGATACCCCCGAAAAATAACCGGTGAAAATAACAACACCCGCCAACAATCGCCGAGCCGGTGCGGCGAATACGGAAAGTGTTATAGTATAAAGCCTGGCCACAAAGCGTCAAATGAACATTTTATCAGATCATTTTATCAGATCACCAAAGAGTGTGATTTTCCCAAGCGGCATTCACTGGCGGCATCCCCCACCATTTTGCATATCCGGCGGTCTCTCCGGCATTACGCCGTGACTTGATGCAACGCCTCAAGCAGCAGATCAATATCCGCGACGGTATTGAAATAGCCGGGGCTCATCCGCACAGCACCATCGGGAAATGTTCCTATGACGCGATGCGCGTAAGGTGAACAGTGCAAGCCGGGGCGCACCGCAATGGAAAAAGATTCGTCCAGAATGCCGCCGAGTTCCTGCGGGCTGTAGCCTTGCACATTGAAGCTTAGCGTGCCGACGCGATTGGCGGCGGCATTGGGGCCTTTCGGACCGTAAATGGTCAGTGCGGCAATATCCGCTACGCCATCAATAAAGCGTTGGACCAAGGCTCGTTCATGCGCTAATGTTTTGCCGGGGTCATGGCTGATGACAAAAGCGGTCGCGGCACCGAGGCCGGCGATACCGACAGTGTTGGGCGTGCCGCCCTCCAGCAAATAGGGCATCAGCCGCGGTTGTGTGGGGGTGGAGGAATCCCCGCCGGTGCCACCCTCGCGAACGGCAATCAGCTCATCCACATTGACGGTGGTATGAATATAGAGTCCACCTGTGCCGGTGGGGCCTAAGAGCGATTTATGCCCCGGAAACGCCACCATATCCACATGCTCATGCACGACGTTAATCGGAACCGCGCCGATGGTTTGGGCGGTATCCAGTAGCAACAATACGCCCCGTTCGCGTGCGACTTTTCCAACGGCGGCCACCGGTTGCAACGTCCCCACCACATTACCGGCATGTGTCATTGCGATTATACGCGTTTTGGGTGTAATCGCTTTTTTCACTTCATCGGGATCAATCACGCCTGTCTCCGGCGAAAATCCCACCCGTGTAAGGGTGATAAAGCCAGCATCCGCCATGGTCTGCAATGGCCGGCTGATGCTGTTATGTTCCAGCCTGGTGGTAATGACATGATCACCGGATCGCAGAATACTCTTGAACGCCATGTTAAGGGCATCGGTGCAGTTCATGGCAAAAATCAGCCGGTGAATATCGGTACCGCCGATAAATTCGCTTAATTGTTTCCGCACGCAATCAAGCATTTTTTCCGCCGCCACGGCCATGCGATGACCGGCCCGGCCGGGGTTGGCGGCGCCATGCTCAAGAAATTCCGTCATGGCGGCGGCGACCTCCGGCGGCTTAGGCCAACTGGTTGCGGCGTTATCGAGATAGGTAACGGGGTTTTGTGAATTCATCGGTTATAGCCTCGCATTTATTTTTGGTGAACAATTTTATTCCGTTTATGTTTTAGCAGTGTGTGCTTGCACCGCGCGGAAACGCACCTATTGAGCCCACGGACGCGCGGTGCAAGCACACGCGGCTAAAAACCAGTCGGGGCACTATCCCCGAACCCATTAAAAGGTAGCACAAACGACCATTTCTGTGGCCGCAGTCCATCTTTGATCGAGTTATTTTCCACATAACGCGCCGCGCGGGCAATCTCCATCTCCGCGTTGAGAAATAAGCACCAGTGCCCGCGTGCCCAAATCGAAGGTTTCTCCAAGTCCGGCGGGTTATTGCAGGCGATCAGTCCTTCTTTGCGCAATTGATGCGTCGCCCGACTTTTTAAGTGCGATACGATCTGGCCAACGGGGCGGGCGTGTCTGGCAATAACCAAGTGGGCGTGGCGGGGCATCACACTGCACGCATGGATCGTATAGCCGCCTTCCTTTACCGCCCATCCAAATCCCGCGGCAATCGCCCGCGCCTGAATTCCACTGAATTCAATCGGCTCACGCGTTAACTGGGCCTTAGCTTTGAGCCGTGCCGCGACATCGTGCGGATCACACGCTCTCGAGCGACCACCGGTAACGGGCGTGGCCCTTCCAGCAACACGGAAGAGGTCGTCCGAACCAACATATTGTGAACCCGATCCTCGCGGATCATTTGGCAGCCAGAATCCATAAGCACAGACGACAATGTGCCAGCCGAGGATCACAACGATATTCTCCAATCTGGATAACACAATCCCCAGCCACACACCCGCGCGGTGCAAGCACACGCGGCTAAAACACTGATCGGGATACCCAATCCATATCTCGAGGCGGTTAAAACACTGATCGGGATATCAACACGCCATCAAATCGCCGCGAAAACATGATTCCACGGTTCACGGGGCTCGGGTTCCAACACATTTTAGCCGCGTGTGGCTCAATGATCGTGCTCCCGCACGGCTGCCATTACACCGCCGGCAGACCCAGCACGCGTCGCCATGCGGAAAGCTGCCCAGCATGGTAGCCTTCATGCCAGGTGCCATACATAAAAATCGTGTGGCCAATGGTTGGAAATCGTTGACGCCGCGTTGGATCCGGGTGCGGCTTGGCCAAGTCTTCCGGCTTGATGGTTTTCAGGCGGGCAAGGATCTGTTCCCGCACGTCCGCCAGGTGATCCAGATAAAATTTTTTGGGGTTGTATTTGGATTTGTCCGCTATAGGCGTGCTGCCACTGCCATAAATTTCTTTCCAGTTGGCATCCAATATCGGGGCCGTGCCGCCCAAAAGTGCAAGGCAAGTACCTTCCGACAATAGCAAATGACCGAGCACCCATGCGGGATGGTTGGTTTTGGGAGCTGGTTGCAATGTCATTTGATCATCGGTGAGATCAGCCACCAGTTTCAATGTGGCATTGCGGGTAAGAGTGATGGTGGCAATAAATGCATCAATCATAACACATCTCCAAAAAGAGGTTAAAACAATATCCTGTTTCGCCGGTAGTCTAGCTGCCAACATACTTGGCGTAAATCGCCTTGGCCACCGCGGCCTCGTGCGTACCTTTTATAATAGCTCTGCCATCGGCGAAAAGCGTTAATTCATATTCTTTTCGCCGTTCGCCCTGGCCTTCCGCAATGGCGCATTTGAGCATGAACTTATTAAAATTCGGTGTCCCGACGGCGCGCAGGTTCGCGGCGATATGTTCAAAATCCACCTTGCCCCCCGGCGGCTGGGAAATCTGCACGGCATTTCGTCCGCACAAGGCGGTAGTACTGGATCCGAACTTGCCGGACAAATACTCGTAATTATGATGTTTGCACGCCGGGCAGTCGGCAATTTCGCGCGCCCTTGAAACATTCAACTGCTGAAAGCGATTATCCCAAAGATCAAAGCTAAATAGCCGCGTGCTGACGGCCGCCATATTACCGGTCAACAACTTCATGGCTTCCATGGCCTGCCAGCTTGCCACCACATTTACCGTTGGCCCCAACACACCAGCCGTATCGCATGTCGGATTCATGCCGGCGGGCGGGGAGGTTTCAAAAATACAACGCAAGCAAGGTGTAACGCCGGGGCGAATAACCATGCCCAAGCCCATGGCACTGATGCACGCACCGTAAATCCATGGGATATTGAGTTTGATGGCAACATCATTAATTAAAAAACGCGTCTCAAAATTATCTGTTCCGTCCAGCAACAGATGCTTATCTTTGGCATATTGCTCAATGTTGTTGTGGTTCACATCCGCCACCACCGCTTCAACCTGCACATCAGAATTGATGCCCGCAATTTTGCGTTGTGCCGCCACGGATTTAGGCAATTGATCTTGAATATCCTGCTGGTCAAACAATACCTGCCGCTGCAAGTTATTGAGTTCAAGAAAGTCGCGATCAATAATGGTGATATGACCGACACCGGCCCGCGAAAGGGTATTGGCCAGCACGGAGCCTAAGGCTCCGCAACCAACCATAAGAACGCGCGAATCCCTGAGCTTCTTCTGCCCTGCCACGCCAATGGGTGCCCAAAGCATCTGCCGGTTATATCGCGCCAACGATGGATCCGCTTTTTCTAATTCCTGTGCTAAATCTGATAACGCCATGTTTATCCTTCCACTACGCTACCTTCAATGGGGTCTACCGCCACGCCCTGTTCGCGCAGAAACGCCAACGCGCCGGCTACATCCGGACCATTGCCTTCAAACAATACCGCCATGATCCCGATTTCCGCCGTTACGCTGGCCTGCCGAATATCAAAACTGACATCCGGAAATTGCCGGGCCATACGCCACAGAGCCGGTGTTTCCACCATGGCTTTGCCGCTGAAAGTCAACCATACACGTTTGCTGGTTTTAGCCATGTTTTATCCTCCGGCAATGGCGGGTACGATGCTGACATCATCGCCATCCTTAATGGGAGTCTGCAGATTATTCAAAAAGCGGATGTCCTCATCATTCACATATATATTTACAAAGCGATTCAATTCACCGGGCTGTTTGTACAACCTCTTTTCCATGCCGGTGAATTGCCCGCACAAATTTTTCAGTGCCTCATCCACCGTGCCCGCCTGCACCTCCACCATATCCGCGCCATTGGTGACCGCACGTAAGGGGGTGGGAATTCTGATTTTGATCGCCATGATGTTCTCCATATTCATCGCGGTTTTCTCCGCGTGTAACAATCTTGTAACGCCCTATTACCCACCGGCATAAAGCCGGTGGCTCGCCATAGACTTACCATTATACGCCAGCGGTAATCTTTGCCGGCACCTTAGCCGGTTGCGCCTGATAGGCGGCCATCAAGGCGTCAAACGCATCAAGCTTGGGCGGAATAGATGTCGGCGGTTCCAACTGATCCACCACCACTTCCACAGTCTTTAATCCATTGCCCGTGATGCATACGCAAATACTTTCATCGCGTGGAATCCGGCCGCTGTTAATTAATTTAATCGTGGCGGCCAAAGTTGTTCCACCCGCCGGTTCGGTCCAAGTTCCTTCCGTGCGGGCCAGGAGTTTAATGGCATCAATAATTTCCGTATCGGTGGCATCTTCACCCCATCCGCCGGATTGTTTAACCGCCTGCACGACATAAAAGCCATCCGCTGGATTGCCGATGGCGATGCTCTTGGCAATGGTTTTGGGCTTCTGTGGTTTGATCAGATCATGCCCGGCGCGAATGGCCTCCACCACCGGGTTGCATCCGGCGGCCTGCGCGGAATAAATCTTCGGCTGGTTATCCGCTACAAGTCCCAAATCAATAAATTCCTGATACGCTTTATAAATCTTAGGCAAAATCGTTCCGCCAGCGGTCGGGCATACCGTATGTTTCGGCAAGCGCCAGCCCAATTGCTCGGCCACCTCAAAGCCAAATGTCTTAGCCCCTTCCGTATAAAATGGCCGCAGGTTCACATTCACAATTGCCCATTTGTATTTGTCGGCAATTTCCGAACATAAGCGATTGACATCATCATAATTGCCCTGAATACGGATCATTGTGGGGCCGAAAATCAGTGATCCAAGCACCTTCCCCTGTTCCAGATCATGCGGGATCATGACAAATGCCTTTAGCCCCGCCACCGCCGCATGAGCCGCCACGCTGTTGGCTAAATTGCCGGTACTGGCGCAGCCCACCGTGTCATAGCCCAATTCAATGGCTTTGGTAATCGCAACTGATACCACACGCTCTTTATAGCTCCAGGTGGGATAATTGGCAGAGTCATCTTTAATATACAACTCTTTAACGCCCAGCACCTTTTCCAGATTATGCGCGCGGCGCAACGGCGTCCAACCGGAATACAATCCTGCCCTGGGTTCACCATCAATAGGTAGTAAGTCGCGGTAGCGCCACAAATTCCGTGGTTTGCTTTCAATGGATTCCCGCGTCACTTTGCCGCGCATGGCGGCGTAATTATATTGAACCTCGAGCGGTCCAAAGCAAACCTCGCACACATGCACGCCTTTTTGCGGGTATTTTTCCCCGCATTCACGGCACTTAAGCCCAAGCACATAGGACATTTACCAACTCCGCCCAGCGGCACCACCATGGTGATTTAGCCGGAAAATAAAGCGGCCTCTTATCAGGATGCACCGGTTAATGGTGCTGATTCCTGATAAGAGGCCGCGCGATATATCAAAAGGAGCGCTACTCCGCTTATCTATCCCCAAGTTCGCCGAAAACAAACGGCAAGCGGGAGGGAATTAGCACCCGCTTCTTACACCATACAAGGCGTGAAGATAGGTTGCTGTGCCGTCAACGGGCCCGTCCCTCAGGCACTCTTGATAAGAGCCTTATTCAATTGTCAGTATTTATCATAGAACCCCTCACGGCAGGTGTCAAGATGGAGCTAACTTGTAAAGTCACGCCAGAGGTTCAATGCGACAATTGTTCCGTATCATCCCAGCCGAGGTTGGCACACACTTTCATTTGAATCTCCTGCTGTGCTACACTATTAATTGGAGGTATGGGTATTTTCTATTTTTGAGGATATGCGACCATGTCAGACTCTTCCTTCAGCGGTGTGAAAGTCATCGGCTTATTGATCGTGGTAATCATTGTCATTGGCGGCGGCTTGTGGCTTTTTCACACACCGGCGCCCAGTCCGATCTTAAAATATCCTACCAGCCGTACCGCGCTGTTACAACGCTATATCGCACTGGTGGCGCAAGGACGCACGGTAGCGGACCAAAAGGCTTTCAAGCTCATTTCCTGGCCGGTGCGCCAACGCTATAACAATCACCCCGGGCGCGTCTGGCAGACCATGGAAGACATGAAGGAATATCTGACGGGTTTATTTGGCGCCAACTGGGCGGCGGAGGCCAAGGTTGTTCCACCTTCGGATACCTCCAGCTTAGTATTTGTCGTGCAGGTACGAACCGAGAAATTCCACTTTAGGCTCGCCCCGCAGAATAAGCTGGCGTCACCAACGCTTGGTGGCGAGGAACATTGGGGTATCGTGCGGATTCGGGAATTCCCATTTACCGGCGGGAGCCAAGCCCAACATATCGCCGCGACAACATCAGTGCTGGCGGCTATCAATCCTGGTGCAGCGGCCAACGTGGCGGGAATTGCCGCAGCGTATAGTGATGCGGATAATGGACCGGCTTGGGAGATTAAAGAGCGGTTGTTGCCGACCGTGGAGGATCCGCATGCCGCCGCACTACGGCAATGTATTTATCAGCTATGGCCGGTGCGTAAGGACCCCACGGTGGTATGGATGTTGAAAAAAATTATTCATGATCCCGCGTATGCTCCGAATATCCAGCATGACGCCAAAGCGGTCTTGTCGGGGCGCGTGTCAAATGCCATCTTAATAGGCAACGAGGTTACGCATATCCATAGACCCTTACCAAAATAGGGCTTGACCACGTCATGATGGTGCTGCACCATAATAGTAGTTGCCACTTTTTCACCGAAAACTACGCTTTTTCAGGCTTTTTTAAAAACCGAACGGGAAGTTAGGCTAATTGGTTTTCAGTTGTTGGGGCATTGAAGTTCACCGGCGGATTTTTCGATCTGGACCGGCACCACGCGCATATCCTTGTGCAGAGCCTGCTGTAATGAATCGGCCAGAGATTCGGCCGCCGCGGGTTGGTCGGCGAGAATAAATAGCGTTGAACCGCTGCCGCTGACATGTACCGGACGGTTGGTAATGGCACGCATTTCATAGCTTAGATCCCGCAGCGCGGGAGTGACGGCAAAGGCAGAAGCTTCCAGATCGTTGCGAATGGCATCGCTGATGTGAGCGGCTTCCTGGCAGGCCAATTCCTCCCAATTGATGGCCGCGGTTTCCGGCGATGGGGGCTGATAATCAAAGGTCTGATACACCTCTTTGGTGCTGGTGCCATAAGGTGGAATTACCAGCACGGCAAACAGCAACCGCGGCAAGGGCAGCGGTGTAATACGTTCACCGCGTCCCCGACAGATTGCGGATTGACCATGAATGAAAAATGGCACATCACTGCCGAGTTGCACGGCCAGAGCCAACAGTTCCGCGGCGCCGAGGGAAAGATTCCACAATTGGCGCAGCGCCAGCAGCGTTGCCGCCGCATCCGAACTGCCGCCGCCCAAACCGCCGCCGGCGGGAATAAGTTTATGCAAGTGAATGTTCGCCCTGGGCTCCACCTTCGCCGCCTTGGCTAAAGCGATTGCGGCACGCCCCACCAGATTGTCTTCCGGTACTGCGGAAAGGCCCGACGCCAGTCCGGAGAGCGTCAAAGTCAGCGCATCGGACTGCTGAAAGATCAGCGTATCACAGAGAGAGATGGGAACAAACCACGATTCAATATCGTGAAAACCATCCGGACGGCGCGGAAAAACGCGCAATCCAAGATTCAATTTTGCCGGGGCGTGGATAGTTACGGCGGCATCTGCCGCAGGTGGCGGCGGCAGTACATCATTTTCTGCGGCAACCGAATCGCGCATTTCCAAATTGGCTCCTCATTCGTTTCCGGCATTGAGAATAGCATCAATGGCTTGCAATTCCTGCGCACTAAAGGTTCGATTGGTCAAAGCCCGCACGTTCTCCTCAATTTGTGCCACCCGGCTGGCGCCAATCAACACCGAGGTGATACGAGCATCACGCAAGAGCCATACCAAGGCCATCTGCGCCAAACTCTGTCCGCGTGCCTGCGCCAAGGCATCAAGTTTTTTGACACGGGCCTCAAGCGCCGGTGTGATTTTATCCGCCTTGAGAAAACTATGCGGTTTGGCCGCACGTGAATCCTCGGGAATTCCCTTCAGATACTTGCTGGTCAACAATCCCTGCGCCAAGGGACAAAAAGCTATTGAACCTACGCCGTACTCGCCAAGCACGTCGAGTAATTCCGATTCAATCCAACGGTCCAACATGGAATATCGCGGCTGATGAATCAGGCAGGGCGTGCCCAGAGACTTAAGTATTGTAAATGCCTGCCGCGCCGCATCGGGCTGATAATTGGAAAGGCCGACATACAACGCCTTACCCTGGCGCACCGCGGCATCCAGCGCCCCCATGGTCTCGGCGAGCGGGGTTTCCAGATCGGGGCGATGGGAGTAGAAAATATCGACATAATCCAGCCCCATCCGCCGCAGGCTCTGATCCAGACTGGCCAGCAGATATTTCCGTGAACCCCAATCACCATACGGGCCGCTCCACATGGTATAGCCGGCTTTGGTGGAGATGATCAGCTCGTCACGCCATGGATGCAGATCCTGGCGCAAAAGACGACCAAAATTTTCCTCAGCGGATCCCGGCGGCGGGCCATAGTTATTAGCCAGATCAAAATGTGTAATGCCCAAGTCAAAGGCGCGGCGTACCATCATCCGCTGGTTTTCCAGCATATCCACACCGCCAAAATTGTGCCAAAGCCCCAATGAAATCGCCGGCAGCTTAAGCCCGGATTTTCCGCAGCGATTATACACCATGCTTTCATAACGGTTGGACGCGGGCAACCATGGATTATTCTGCATACACACTCCAGATCCATTCATTCCGACCATCGGGTAACCCAAACAACTGTATTTATCAGGCAAGCACCACGAATCGTCAAATATGCGGGAGCATTGCGGCAGCACACCAATTGGGAACGATGCTTTAATGCGATGGCGGTCCGAAATCAGTCGTCAGCACAATTTCCCAGAACCATTGTTTAACATTGGCGGAAAATTCTCCTTTGCCAACGGGATAGGCGGGAATATGCGGCACGCGATTCGGATGCGTTAATCCCCATTCAATAAAGCGGCCAGTTTCCTCCAACATACGCGCGCGCAATTCCTCATAAGATTCGGAGGTAAAGCGATGCTGTAAGTTTATTCTTAGCAAAAACCCACCACCCAAAGAAATAAAGATTGTATTATTATAGAAACCCGTCGGGGTGGATGGCAAGCGGGCTTTTGTATTCCATGGCGGTATGTTACAAAGGCGATATGGATGTGGAACGCAAACCCGTCAATTGGACTATCGGTGAACTGTTACAGTGGACCACCGCGTTTTTCACGCGCAGCGGAATTGATGAAGCGCGGCTTTCCGCGGAATTACTGCTGACCCACGCCCTGAGCTGCAGTCGCATGGCGCTGTACACCCGCTTTGATCAGATACCGCCGCCCGATCAGATCGCCGCATTCCGGGAAATGGTAAAACAACGTAAGGAACATGTACCCGTGGCCTATCTCATTGGAAAGGCCTGGTTCTACTCATTGGAATTCGCCGTAACCCCGGACGTGCTTATTCCACGTCCGGATACGGAAACAATGGTGGAACAGGTGATTCGACTCGCCCGTTTAACCACTTCCTGGGAAACACCGGAAATTCTGGATCTATGCACCGGCAGTGGTTGTATTGCCATAGCGCTGGCCAAAAATCTCCCAACTGCCCGGATTACCGCATCAGATATCAGCCGGGCCGCACTACAAGTTGCGGAGAAAAATGCGGCCACGCATGAGGTGGCCGCCAGAATTCACTTTATTTCCGGTGATTTATTGGAACCCGCGGCGGCGTTGTCTCCACCAATCCAATTTCATATTATCGTCTGTAATCCACCGTACATCGTTACGGATAAGATTGCAGAGCTCATGCCGGAGGTTGCGCAACATGAGCCGCGACTGGCGTTAGATGGCGGAGCTGACGGGCTTGAGTTTTATCGCCGGATTGCGGCACAGGCGGGAGAGCTTCTCGCGCCCGATGGAGTCCTGATCGTCGAAAGCGCATTCGACCAGACGGTGGAAGTTGAAAAGTTGTTGGTCGCATCCGGTATTTTCCACGCCAGTCGAATTATGCGCGATGTAGCCGGTCATCCACGCTGTGTGCTGGTTAGAAAAGCCGACTGCGGATAATAGCGCGCTTGCGCCGGGCCTGCCGCGACAATATCAAGACCCCATATAACCAAGCGCCGGCCCGAGTATTAGCCGGATGGCGATGACCATTACTCAAACCGGATTTCAAGCAACTACAATCTGCCACAGCTGTCGGGGCGGAGGTTCACGGTCGTTGCTGCCGTGGCGGCACCGGATCATATCCTCCTTTGACGAAAGGATGGCAGCGCAGTAAGCGTTTCAGTGCCATCCACCCACCGCGCCACGGTCCGTGTTCTTTTATGGCTTCAATGGCATAATTGCTGCAGGTAGGCGTATAGCGGCAATGCCCGCCTAGCAATGGGGACAACGTGATCTGATACATACGGATCAGCACCAGCAGCACCCACACGGCGAGGCGCGCCATAAATTTTCCCATTCGCGGCAAGCTGGTCGCAGCGAACCAAGCGACCTTATTGGACTTCGGGGCGGGCGCCATCGTGGTATGTACAGGTTTTTGCATTTGCAACTCACAACATCCTTTATATTGTAGTGCGGAAGGCGGTAATAGGTAGTGCTGCCCGGTGGCAGAGCAAAATTTTGACAGCGCCGGCGTTGCGCTATAGCATCCAGTATGAATTATCTCGGCACGAGGAAATAGTTTTATGGCTAAAAAAGGGCATTCCCCGGCGAACGTCTCCCCGCGGTCCCTGTTAATCCTTAATCTTTTTGAAAAGCTCGGTTCCATCGATGCGCTTCGGGCGGCGCGGCCGGATATAACGGAAGCGGATATCGACACTTGTGATCGTGAGGCGATGGCGTGGCTCCAGACCATGGAACCAACGATGGCGCCGGCCCGCGCTGCGGTCCCCCAAAAAAAGAAATCTGGCGGCAGTGGTGTTGGCGGCGCGTATCAACTCAAAATTACATTGCAGGGAAGCAAGCCGCCGATCTGGCGGCGTGTGGTGGTTCCCGCGCGCATCACATTGGACGCTTTACACGCGGTCATTCAGTGTGCCATGGGTTGGAGCAATTGTCATCTGCATGCGTTTGAAATTGACGGCACCAGTTACTCCGGCCCCGGCGCCGATGGTTATGAAGATCCAGATATGAATGATGAAGACGAATCCAAAGTGTCGCTGCGGGCGGTGGTGTCACGGGATAAAATGAAATTTCGTTATGTCTATGATTTTGGTGATGATTGGAATCATGTCATTACGGTGGAAAAGTTTATCCCCCACGAAACCGCGCCCAAAACGATAATCTGCACCGCCGGCAAGCTGCACTGTCCGATGGAGGATAGCGGCGGCCTATGGGGTTACTACGAAAAGCTGGGGATACTGGCCAATAAACAACATCCGGAATTCACGGAGATCGCGGAATGGATGGGCGAAGATTTTGATCCGGAAGCATTCGATTCCAATGAGGTAAATTACCAGTTAGCGGCCATGGATTTATAAGTGTTGGTGGGCTTCCACGCGCTTGCAGGTTGCAAGTATGGTACGGCTTTCGTACCAGGACGCAGGGGCATAATAACTTTGTGGATTTGCAGGGTGTCCGCGTGCCGCACAATCGCAGTTTACCACCGCGCGGTTGCGGATAAACTCCGGAATTAATGTTGTAAACCTGAACTGCGGTGAAAGCGATAGAAAACATCGTGGATTTCACTTGAGTTCGAAACTCTGGCCGGGATTGAGAACCACCGGAGTAATGCGTTTTTCCAACAGCCGACGACCAAAAGCAACAGCATCCTGTTTAATCGGGGGAAAGGTATTGTAATGAATGGGCAATACGTACGCGGCTTTGAGCATTTCCGCCGCTACCAAGGCCTGATCCGGACCCATGGTGAAGTTATCGCCGATGGGCAGACAGGCCAGGTCGATTTTCCATAATTTTCCAAACAATGCCATATCCCCGAAAATTCCGGTATCACCCGCAAAATAAATTATTTTGCCGGCCATCTCAATGACCCATCCCCCCGGCGTACCGCCGGGGGTACCATCCGAAAAGGTACTGGTATGGAATGCTTGCACCAGATTGGCATGTCCAAAGGGAAACGTCCTGCCGCCGCCGGTATTCATGCCAATGGTTTTAATGCCTTTTTTCTCATAATACGTGGCCATTTCAAAGTTGGCCACAATGGTGGCTCCGGTGCGCGCGGCCATACGCTCCGCATCATCCACATGATCAAAATGGGCATGGCTTAAAAAAATGAACTGCGGATCAACCCTATCAGATTTGATATCGGCCAGCGGATTGCTGTCATAAAACGGATCAAGCTGAATTCTATAACCGGACGCATGAAGTTCCACATTGGAATGTCCGTGATAAATAATTTTTACCGCCATGACGTACTCCTTAGACATTACCTCAATTAATATTTGATTATAGCACGTAAACACGAGCGGTGGAAACTTTAATGGTTCCAAAAAGTAGTATCCTGTTTGGGGTAGGAAGCGACATTTCCGCTGAAAACGCGTCGACCAAGCACGCGAAAGAGAGGTAGACGGCCAAGTAGTCATCACCACACGGGCGTAACACCAAGTGCCAATGGTTGGGCATCAGGCAGAAACCGAAGAAGTCCATGGCTGATGCGCTGTTTGTCGGCGATCAGCAGTTTCACAAGCGACAGGCCGTCTCAAGGCTTGTGAAACATCTTCATGCGGCCATTGCCGCGATTAATCCTGCAACGCTATCTGACTGGCCCGCGACGGCCAGTCCATGGCCTCATCCCCGTCCACAACCGTTGATGTCACCTTTTCGCGTCCCTGTCGGACGACTTCTCCGGGCACTACCCCCCGGAAGGCCACGAAGATACAACACGCCGATCCGCAATGGCGCAGCACAGCGCGCACCCCGAGTTTAATAGGTGACTGTCCCTATTATTGAGCCCTATTATTGAGCCATAAAAACACGAAGTTGTTTTTGCACCCCTGCTAACGCCCGATAATAAAATTTTTGCCATTTTGCATATTGTACGCTTGACTATTTTCCACGGTTGGTTATTTTACGTCAGTATTGGGAGAGGGAAATTCAGTTTTTTCCTCTATATCAATGGTGGCACGCGGTTGGCGTACGCATGAAGTGATGTGCTTTTGCGTCTTGACCGCACGAAGTTTTTCGGCTTTTGCGCTGGTGGCATGCTGCTCCAGCTTTTGTAGTTCGTGGTGTTCTTTGGAGGTAATGTACTGTGGAAAAACAACTAACTCTTTTGCGTGGTCATAGCATCATCGGGGCGTTTGTCGTGGCAACACTGGTGCTGCCGATGGCGAAAAATGAGGCGCAGGCTTCGGTGCAGGCGGTGCCGGTGTCGCTTACCAGCTCAAGCTGGAACGCGGATGTGGTGTATGCGGCGCGTTCGCTCAACGATACCGCAACCGCGTTTGACGGCACCTACGCGTGGTACGCCACCAACGCCTTATACAACGGGTCAGACGCCCAAGGCGGCCTGCCATCAAGTTGGCAGAATCCATCAATGTCCTGTGAATTTTTCAGTGCCAGCGCCGGTACGCTCGGCCAAGCCGAGACGGAGTTTGAGTTTCAATCATTTCTGACCAACAACTGTAATTTATTCAGTGGTTCAGGATCGAGCGCCACGTTAACGCTTACCACCCCCACAGCGTATGACAATCTCGCACTGCTGGGCGTCTCAGCCAACGCGGCCAAAGGAGTGGCCAGCGTGTCCATGGTTTTGAATTTCGCCAATGGCAGTTCCAGCACGCCCATTAATTATAACGTGTACGATTGGAGTGCGGCTGTCGGACCCACCAGCCAAATGGCGCTGCCAAACGCAGTGGACCGAAGCTTTGCTACCACCGGTACAGAGACTGAGGCGACAACATTCAAACCGGCGGACGGCGGTGGGGGGTATTTCCAAATGTATGAAACCGATTTTGGTTTATCTTCAACATACGCCAACGAATTAATTACCTCCATCAGCTTCAGCGCCCCGTCCAGCGGTGATGTTGGCATTTTTGCGTTAAGCGGTTATGCCAATCCGGTGCAGCCAACGTACGTACCGCCCAGTCCATCCACACCGAGCGATCCGCCCCCCGCCGTTTCCGCACCGGCAACATTGCCATTGGCGGCTTTGGGTACAATTCTGCTGGGACTGAAAGTTGCCTTGCGCGGTAAACGCCGGTTCCAACCGTAAAGTGCTGCGACCAGGATCGTGATCGACCTCTATCTTCCCGATTCGTGCCGCAATCGAATACGCCACCACCGGCAAAGCTGGCGGCTATGTGTAAGATGGTGCTCGTGTATTGACGCCCACAGGCGATGGCGTGCCGGTTTTTTGGAACATTATTTCAGGCCCGTTTTTTACTACGCTCTCGAAGATTTGCGGACAAACCGGTAGACTTCTTGGCATGGATGTCTTGCCGATAGATGGATATTTGCCGGAGATTATTGCCTTGCTGCGGGCACGCGGAACACTGGTGCTGACCGCCCAGCCGGGCGCGGGCAAAACCACGCGGGTACCGCCGGCGATTCTGGAAGCACGAATCCTTCCGGCCCATGCGCCACGCATTCTGGTGCTGCAACCACGGCGGATGGCCGCCAGGGCGGTGGCGGCACGCATTGCGGCGGAACGCGGCTGGAACCTCGGCGAACAAGTGGGCTATCAGGTGCGGATGGAAAAACGCCTCACCGCCACCACCCCCTTGCGCATTATGACGGAAGGAATTCTGGCCCGGCAACTGCTGGATGATCCAGCGTTGGAAAATGTCGGCGCGGTTATTGTCGATGAATTTCATGAACGCAGTATTCACAGTGATTTAACACTGGCCATGTTGCGGCAGGTGCGGCAAACAGTGCGTCCGGATCTACTGCTACTGGTGATGTCCGCTACACTTAATGCGCAAAAAGTCGCTGATTTTCTGGATAACGCGCCGATACTCAATGTTCCTGGACGGCTATATCCGGTGCGGTGCGTATATCGGCCTGGAAGCGATGACCGCTTGGAAGATCGTGTAATGGCAGCGGTACGCCAGGCGTTGGAGGCGGAGAATACCGGGCATATTCTGGTATTTCTGCCCGGGGCCGCTGAAATCAACCACTGTTCGGCTGCGGCAAAAACCCTCCTCGCCGCTGGCGACTGCCGGGTAATGACTTTGCATGGGTCCATGCCGCTGGAAGCGCAGATTGCCGTGCTTAAGCCATCAGCGCAGCGCAAAATTATCTTTTCCACCAACATTGCGGAAACCTCGCTAACCATTGACGGTGTCACCGCAGTTATTGATTGCGGCCTGGTGCGGCAGGCCAGTTTTGATGCGCAACGTGGTATTGATCGGTTGGATTTAATGCCTATAAGCAAAGCCTCCGCCGATCAACGTGCGGGGCGGGCCGGACGCACCGCACCTGGGGTGTGCTTTCGGCTATGGCCGGAACTGCAAACCAAGCACCTGCGAGATTTTGACATTCCGGAAATAGTGCGGGTAGATTTAGCACAAAGCGTGTTGACGCTTTATGCCTGGGGTCGGCACGGACCCGGCGAATTTGAATTCTTTGAAAAGCCGCCGGTTGAACGTCTTGAAGCGGCGGTGGAATTATTGCAGGAACTTGGGGCTTTGGAGCCAATCGCGGATGGTTTGCGGTTAACTGCAATTGGGCGAAAGCTCTTGGAACTCCCCCTGCATCCGCGTTTGGGGCGACTGCTTTTGGCGGCAAAGGAAAGTGGCATCGGGGCATTGGGAGCGGTGGTGGCGGCGTTGCTTTCTGAACGTGACTTCATGCGGACTGCGGTGGGGACGGGCCATTCCGTGGTAAACCACGACAGTGATATACTCTTGCGCGCCCAGACCATGGTGCAGTGGAAATTGGGCCAAGGTAGATCAAATCTATTGGTGGATGCGGTGGTCCTTAACCGTGTGTGGGTACTAAGCTGCGAATTGTCGCGATTTATAAAAGTCTCGATGTTTTCCGATATTCAAAGAACGGTTGACAACGTAGACGCCGTTCCGGTTGGGAAGCTTCTCCTGTCTGCGTACCCCGACCGCGTGTGTCGGCGGCGGGAAAATGATTCGACGCGCGCGGTGATGGTGGGGGGACACGGTGTGCGGATGGGGCCGGGATCGGCGGTGCTCCGTGCACCATTATTTGTGGCGGTGGATATTCAAGCATCCAACAAACCGGGCGATGCGTTGATACATTCGGCGTCCGCGATCACGCAATCACAACTCGCACAGTTGTATCCCGACGCCCTTGGCGAGGCAAAAACGGTGGAGATAACTGATGGCCGGATTTTGGCGCATCGGAAAATCCTCTACCGTGACCTGGTGCTGGAACAATATACCGATTCCGAACCCGATCCGGAGCAGATTCAAAAAGCGGTGGCGAAATATATCGCGGAACATTTGCCGGAATTCATACAACGCGATGCGCCGCTGCGGCGGCTATGCGGGCGTTTGGCTATGCTGCGGAAAGCCATGCCGGATAAAAAGGTCCCGGAAATAAACACTGCCAATATGGTTATGATGTTTCTCACCGGAACACTGGATATTGATTCCCTTAGAAAGATCGTCGCCGGCCATGGTCTGGTCCCGGCGATTGAATCGTCTTTAGATCATGCGATCAAGCGACTGCTGGCCACTGCCGCCCCGGAGTATCTGGAGTTACCCAATGGCCGACATGCGGCCGTGGAATATCGGGATGATGGCACGCCGATATTGTCTGTACGGTTACAGGATTTATTCGGTTTTAAGGATACGCCCAGAATCGCCAATGGCCACGTACCGATAGTGCTGGAAATTCTGGGGCCTAATCATCGGCCCGTGCAGATCACGCATGATCTGGCGGGATTTTGGGCGGGGAGCTACGCCCTGGTAAGGAAGGATTTACGAGCTCGGTATCCCAAACATGCGTGGCCGGAAAATCCGGTCGACGCGGAGCCGCTCATGCGGCACAGAAGGAAATAACGGTGCCCAACGCCGGAATGCGCAGCGTCATGACCTAACGCCCGCCCCAGTTAGGCAACTCTTACACAATGTGATCAATCCAGCCACCACCCAGCAGCGTATCGCCATCGTAGCAGACTACCGCCTGTCCGGGTGTAATGGCGGCAACCGGAGTGTCAAAAATAACCGTTAATTGATCCGGGCCGGTGAGCTGTGCGGTTACGGGGGCGGAGGGAGTGTTGTAGCGAATTTTGGCTAGACAACGGATAGCGTCCATGGGCCGTGCGGTCAACCAATTAATTTCCCGTGCCACAAGCCCGCGGTGCAACAGATCTTCATGCGGCCCGATGCGGACGGTGTTACTTGGCGCGTCAATGGCGGTGACATACACGGGATACCCCAACGCCACGCCCACCCGGCGACGCTGCCCCAACGTAAAATGCTGATGGCCATCGTGGGTGCCGACGGTTTTACCGTGCTGATCCACAATTGGTCCCGGCTTGACTGTTTCCGGGGAGCGTCTTTTGACGAGATTAAAATACTCATTATCCGGCACAAAACAGATTTCCTGGGAGTCGGGTTTATCATGTACCGGCAGTCCAAAACGCTGGGCCATCACGCGCACTTCACTTTTGGGGTAATGCCCTATGGGCAGCAACATTCGCGTCAATTCCTCCGGCGGAATTCCAAATAGTACATAACTCTGATCTTTGGCTTGATCCACCGCGCGCAGGATGCGTGTAATACCGGAAGAATCCCGTCCTATCCGGGCGTAATGGCCGGTAGCGACAAAATCCGCGCCAATCGCCCGCGCATAACGGGAAAGTTTCCCGAACTTCAGATATTCATTGCAGCGTACACACGGATTGGGCGTCCGCCCATGGTTGTACTCGCGGACAAAATAATCAATAATGCCCCCGAAATCATGCTGAAAATTCAAGGCATAAAAATCAATGTCCAGCAATCCCGCCACATACCGAGCATCGGCGGCGTCATTGGCAGAGCAGCAGCCCTGATGATGGGGTTTGGTGGCCTTTTCGGGGGAACAGGCCGCCAAGTTATCACCGACTTGCTCATCGGGGGCACCGCCCAGTCGCATAAATACGCCGATACAGTCATATCCCCGCTCTTTCAACAGTGCCGCCGCCACGGAACTATCAACTCCGCCAGACATCGCCACCACAACTTTTTTCCCATTTGTAGACATAATCCAACTTCAAAACCGTGGAAAATTATAGCACAGCGCAGCCGACATCGGAGGAAACACATGAGCGCTTATACACTATGCGGCAAGCAATGGAGATATTTTCGTAACCGTTCACGCACGATGTTTTTGGCGTACCCGCCACGCGTAACGGCAGGCCGAGCCGCGACCGTAAGGGATGGTACCGCCGTGCACGCATACCGAGTTTGGAAGGCCGAAAGGCCGTGAACGGTTACATATTTTCAAAGGTCTGACAATGCGGTGGCCTGAGGGTTTTGAGACTGTCTCGGTGCGGAGGTGGCAGGTCATCAAGGCGATCGACCATGAATGCAAAAACAGAAAAATCACGCTTTACTAACCGGAGAAAATCCACCGCTCCCACCCCGCCAAGCAGGCCCATTTTGGCCAAAGTTAGCAAAAGGCCACGTCAAGGACTTGCACCTGGAGGTTTTCAGGTTTAAGGTATATATTAAGATCATCAGCTTTGGGCTGTAAACCCGTGCTATGATTATTAGTGGCACCGCTTGGCGATGGATGGCCTGCGGCGGTGAATTGATAAATAACCTCCGCATGGCGGAAAAGGATTATGTGATGAATGAACAATTTAAAGATAAAACGGTTTTAATTGTGGATGATGATCCGGATGTTCTGGCTACCATCGCGGCCGCCCTGACGCCCACCGGAGCAAAAATTATTACCGCCGCTGATGGTAATACAGCCGTGGAAATGGCCGAAAAAGATCAACCCGATCTCATCGTGCTGGACATGATGTTGCCCAAACGCAGCGGCTTTCTGGTGGTGGAGCGCATCAAGGCCCGCAAACCCAAAGGTAGTAAACCTTTTGTCATCATGATTACCGGCAACATGGGCACCCGCCACAAAACCTATGCGGAAACATTAGGCGTGGATGATTATATTAACAAGCCTTTCCGCATTGATCGGCTGCTTACATCCATGGATAAATTGCTGAATCCGCCCCCGGCTGCCCAGTAAATATCGGGTGTTCTTCATAGACGATGGAATATAAGCATGCCGGAGCTTCCGGAAGTACAGGAAGTTCGTCGTACACTTGAGCCATTTGTGCGCAATGTGCGGATTGTCCAGGTCGCGGTTTTTCGCAAAAGCTATATCCGTTGCGGTCGTGGGCAGCTTTCCACCCTGGTGGGAAGGTACATTACCCGTACCATTCGGCATGGTAAAAAGTTGTTTTGCGTGTTCGATGATGGGCGGATTCTGCTGTTTCATCTGGGGATGAGTGGCCGCATCACTTGTTGCAAATCTGATGCGCCACAACGCGCGCATACCCATTTGGCCATGCAACTGGCCACGGGTATTGCGGTACGTATGGAAGATCCCCGTCGTTTTGGTGGGGTGTGGTATTATCCCAACTGGCAGACCGCTGAAGCTGCGGAAATCACCGGAAAAATGGGCGTAGACGCCTTAAAACTTAAGGCACACCATTTTCTGCCATGGCGAACGATGCGTGGCGGACTAAAAACGCAATTGCTCTCCCAGCGTACCGTCGCGGGCTTGGGCAATATCTATGTTGATGAATCCCTCTGGATGGCGCGGTTGCATCCGCTGCAAAGAATCCATCGCATTAAACCGGACCGTTACGCGCAACTTGCCACCGCCATACGATCAATCTTGAATAAATCCATTGCCATGGGTGGCACCACCTTGCGTGATTACCGCAACGCGGCCCAACAGCAAGGCAATTTTTCCGCCAGCTTGCGCGTCTACGGTCGCGCGGGCTTGCCATGCGTTCGCTGCGGCACCAAACTGGTCTCTAAAATCATCAGCGGCCGCACCACAGTGTTTTGTCAGCAATGCCAGCGGCGTACGTAATAAGTGGTATTCCTGCTTGATTATTGCGCGTATTGTTGATGAGCTGTCCCGCCACGGCTCTACGCGCAGTCTCGGTAGACAGGGGCATCTCCCTTATTCCCTGCCCGTTTCGTTGATTCCAAACTCGATTCCGGATTCCACTCCTCAGGTGAATAAGCAAGAAGCATGCCGACCATCCGGACCGATTGTTTTCCAAGTTCACCCTCCAAGGCGTTCCAGATCATTTCCTGGCGATTGTGGCCGGACTTGCGCCGGAATGTCGGGGAGATAATGTTGCCGACGAGGCGCCCTCCAACCTTTTGCAAATGGTACTCTGGATTATCCAGAGAGAGCCGCTTGGTGAGGATTCCTTCCAATTGATTCTTTGTGATCTTTAGGGATTTCGGCATATAACCCCGCATTGTTTAATGACCCGCGAACAGGCGTCAAAATAATCTTGTGAAGCGGGCCTGTGACAGTTTCTGCAAAGCTCGGTGGTCGAAATCATTCACTTCTTCGCGTCGTATCGCCCTTATCCACCCCGCGGCTACCCTATAGCAAATTAACGAACAGTTCAGACCCGCTGAACACTGTTCTTTGACAACCCAATAACCTGCCGCCACAGTGATCGCGGAAAAGAATCCTGAACAGGAGCCGGGGAAGCATTGCAGCCACCACCACAGCACCAATCCCGTCGCTCATTGTTCGTTGGTCAGATCGTTGGTCGTTTCTTCGTGCCGTCGTGTCGTTGTGGTGAATATCGTCGTGGTCGTCGTAACGTCCCGTCTTTGCGTTCTTGCGTTTCTTTGCGGTTATCCCAAAACTCTGTGCCACAATCCGTCAATTTCTTCGCAATATACAAAGATTTCTTAGTAGCGTTTTTCGGCACAGCTTTCCAAAAATCTGTGCTCCGTGGTCGCGTTTTGGTATCTCCGCGACTCCGCGTGACATTTTGGTTGCGACGCCGCCGCACCAAGGCCAATAATCTCTTGTCTCCTGAAAACCGAAAACTGAAAACTTATCTCCCCCTCCCGCCCCTATAGCATTCCACGACATCACTGGATTCCGGATTCTGGATTCTAAAGCGATGCCGCACAGCGTCTGCCCGCCTATTGATCAGTGATCAGTGGTCATTGATCATTGGCGGCTTGCCGCCGTTTGACAAGTGAATAACATGATGCTGACCGCAGCATGACCCGCCCTCGGCGATCTACAGCCAACTCTGGAGTACCGCTCCATTCGTGCTGCTCGTTGCTCGTTAAGCGCCAGCGTTTCGTTGATCGTTGCATCGAAGCCCCCGCGCCCGCACCGCGCACTGATGCACTTGAGAGTAGATAGTAGTCAGTAGACCGCAGTGGGGATTGACGTAACCGTTCACGCACGATGTTTTTGGCGTACCTGCCACGCATAACGGCAAGCCGAG
>JBMFGW010000038.1:0-31415 GCA_049977145.1 Phycisphaerae bacterium | reverse complement strand
AGCAATGAGTAACGGAATTGGCTGCAGTGTGTGCTGATTTCCGTTCAGGATTCTTTTCCGCGATCACTGTGGCGGCATGTTATTGGGTTGTCAAAGAACAGTGTTCAGCGGGTCTGAACTATTCGTCGGGAAGGCTATAGGATTGCAGTAAGGGAGATAATGAGCCACTGCGCTAAAAAGTTAGTGATTGGGCCCCCAGAGACCTGGCAGAATCTGTCACAGGCCCGTTGTCCGCAACGTGTATGTTATATTTCATCAGGATAAATTGCTCGCCGCTGGCGACAATTTGAACCAAAACAATACCGGCGGCGACGATCAGAAGCATGCCGCTTGCTTTGGCGGCGATTCCGGCGTATTCCGGCGACAAGCCAAGAAGCGGTATGCCAATAATGACCGCCATGACCGGCAACAGCATCCGGAGCGGTTTTGCTATCATCGGTAATAGTAGGTCAGCGAATAGGTTCCTCCTGTTTGCGGCCCGTGTTGTCAGCCACGCTTCCAACGCCTGTGTGAGTCGGAAGAAAAACCAGATAATCGCCATGAAAATAGCAATGGCCAAAACCTTATTGCCAATCAATTGGATGTGCGCTAATACGGCCGCGGAAAATAATTTTACCAGCAGCGCCCCGCTGGCCAGATAAACTCCGGTTGTCCAAATCAGAAGAAAAATGGGGCCACGCACCGCGTTTACCAGGTGGCTACGCCAAGCTGCGGCATCGCCATCCAGACGCAGCTGACGTCGCAGGATGTACGCGACGAGACCGTGGACGACCAGCGCGCATAACATGATGCCCAGTATCTCGCCCAAATCAATCCAGGTAATGGGACCGAACACGGCCGCGTGCGCCCCGGAACCAAAAACATGTTCAAGTACGTCCGCCAAGGGCGATATTGCGGACGCAAGTGCCGCGTTAAAAACAGGGGAGTTAAACTGGTGCCACGTTGCTATTTCCATGCTGGGCCTCCATATAAGGACTGTCCGGGCCATCCTTGTAATAATATTATAGACTCTGTTCTTTGCGGTGCCGGTGTCGCGTGGTTTCCTGGGACGCTTCCACCTGGCCGGGAATGTTAAACGCGGCCTCAACCATGCATTCTTTCAAAACATGGGCGCATCAGTTTCCGGTGGGGGGGGCATTGTGGTCGGGGCTTCCAGCCATCAACGACATTAACCAGCGTATGGTAATGCCGGTGCGAGATGCTCCGTGAGTATTCCCCTGATACCGCGGTGCATTCTTCGTTACGGCATTGCGTATCACATTTCGACCGCCTTTCCAAACCAGCGAGGTTTGCTGGAACATCCGATATATAATTGCCGACAATTCCAATTCCGTATTTTTACAGCGTTCATCGAACCATAACCGCATCGTGGATGCAGCATCAGTGCAACACAAGGTAGAGCGTAGTGGGCGGCAGGTGAATGGTTGTTGTGTCGGCTTGGTGCTGGACCGGTACGGACGCCACGGCGTATCCGGCGGGATTCAGCAACGTTGCACGGTGGATGCGGGGATTGTCAAGAGTTACTGTGGCGTGAATATCTGTTACCTGCCATGGGTTGTTGCCGGTGGTGATGATCTTGCGCCCTTCCATGAGTTTCCCTTTATCCGAAAATCGCATCGGCTGACTCCGCCAGCCGACTGGGCGGGCCACGGTGGCAACCTGAACCAGAATCCGGCGGCTGATATTTAAGGGAAGCCCATCCATAGAAACAATGAGAATCGACGCATACTTGTTGGAGCATTGGATCGTGGTATCGGCCAGATGAAACCGCCGGTTCTTGGCATGCGAAAAAAATCCGACCGCTCCCTGGGCCTTGGGAGTGTTGAGGGTGCAGAAACCAAGGCGATAACTCAGATGAATCTGGCCGGTATCGCTGACAACTGTCCCGCGTTTGGTGTGAATATAACGGGATAGATCGGATACATAACTTTGAGCCGGATTTCCTTCATAGCTGACCCGCACCGGCCCCACCAGGAACGCCAGCGGGTTAACCGCCTTTTTTATATTGGAATCCGGGGCTATATTGTTGATGTCGCGATTGGGATTATAACTGGAACCCTCCGCAATGATCGGTGTGCGCCGCTGCCACATATCCTTGAGGCTGCGGCGCTCGATAACCGCAGGCGCACCGCGCTGAATGTAATCGCGGCGAAACATCAACGCCGCGGCCGGGAACTGGCCGATCTGTTCGGGTGTGGCGATCGACCACTCGAACATCGGATGCCACCAGGGATTGTTCGTGGGGGCAAATGGTTGATGCCATTGGTTGTGGATTGAAAACCAGTTAAAACTTGCCACCCCGGTAAGCGACATATATGCGGCGACGAGAAATGGTCCCTCGGCCTGATATTTATCCGGGGCTACCCATTGACCTTCCATAACAACCATTGGATAGCCCATGACCTCTTTGAGATTTACCGGAATGGATCGCGGATGCGTCAGGCACGAAAAATTTGTATATAAGTCGCCGGGCATGATGGCCCACGCGGCATTTTTCCCGATATGAATACCCGATGTGTAACGATCAATGGCCAGAACATTGCCGGCGGTATAAGTCCATCGCTCGACATCATTGAGCAGCAACGGATCGACCGTTACCCAGTTTCCCGGATTAATTAATTGTCTGGCCCCCAAGGTATTGTGGATATAAGCCGCCATCTTCTGGTTGAAACGATACATGGTGCGGGCAAAAAAATGGAGTTGATCAGCCAATCGCAGGGCCATGCCGCCGGTTTCATGCTGGGTCCAGAACCAGTTGATAAACATACCGGCAATACCGTGGGCAAAATCGTCGCCCGGCGCATGTACGCCATGCCACGCTTTGAGAGCGTTATCCAACGATCCATATTTTTTTATGAGCCATCGGGCGTAGATGGCTTCTATTTCAAGGCGCTGCGCATTGTCTTTCGATGGAATACTGATGATGTCCTGCATATTCCAGAATAGCATGGAGTCTTCATTTTGCAGCGAAATAATCGCTACCGCCGGGTCGCGGCCCAGAGGAATTCCCGTATACGGATTCGGCCGAGTCAAGAGTGACCGCATCCAGGCTTTGTACCCAGTTTGCATGGTCGGATCCCAGAAGAGCAACGACATGGCGGAGGTGGGATTACCGGGAACATGCCAGGATTTTTGAATATGATCCCGCGAAACCGCCACGGCCCAATAAGGACAAATCGTCGTATAAATACCCTGACGTTTCATCGCGGCGACCAACTTCCAGACCTGATGCAGCAGAGTGGTGTTCACATCGGTTATCCGCGAACCGGGTTGCACGGGCGCGAGCGTGCCGTGAAATCGCACCATGTTAACGCCATACCGGGCGAGAAATCTGGCGGCATTTTCTGTCGCCGTAAACCCCTTTAAATCACCGGCAAAACTGGTAACCCCCCAGAACCGTATGGGTTTGCCGTCACCGCGGACAAATCCATAACCGTTTTTGGACACGCGGATAAACCCATGCTCGCCGGCGATTTTTTCATTAAGATACCGCAGATTGAGCAGGGGGGATCCATGCCCAGCGGTGGTGGGATCAAAGAGCCATGAATTGTTGTTCCCGGTGGCCGCCCAGCAGACCGCTCTACCTGAAAGAATGGTCGGGCTGACAATCAGAACAGCTATGAAACTTCGCTTATTCATCAGTTAATAACCTCCGGTATCCACCCTAACCTTACGTACCCATTTTTGCATATAATCACCGATGTATACTATGCAGTAAACAATGGTGCGCTGTGACAGGGCGTTAGTTTTTAGCGGGGCTATATACCCGCCCGGCAGAAGTCCCACGAGAAGTGAAACAGGGACGATGATAAGCAAGCCAACCTTGCTTTTATCAATGACATCGTACCGCTGCTGATCTCCGCCGTTCGATATAACCCGGCAGAAGCAATACGGCTGGTTCGCCCGATGTTAATTGACCGTCTCCCCGGAACTCGTGTTTCAAATCCTCTCGTCGTGGTCGCCGCAGCGACAGCTCTACTCTCACCTGCTCACCGCCGTTCCGATTGAGTCATCCTGAAAAAACCTGTCGGTACCACAGAGTGTTTGTGGCATCGCAATTCCCCGCACCAGTCCTGTGGCTGGCGAACCAACGGCACGCTGGGCTTTACATTTGCAATGGCGCGATGGGAAACGGGAAATAAGGCCTCTTGAACAATCGCTTGCGGTTGGTGATGGTAAAAGTTTCTTCAGTCCGATACCGGACAATCCATCGCCCGTAGCTAATCCCGGATGGGATATGGCAGCCCGCAAGCAATGGGCCGACGGCAGTACGGTTAACCCTTTGGAAGTTTTTACCACCCTGTGTGAAACCATTGCGTTTTACGTCGAGCTGCCAAACCCGGAAAGTACGGTTGCAGTAATCGCGCTCTGGGTGATGCTGTCCTACGTTTAGCCGCTATTTGACGCGGTGCCATACTTGTATGCCGGTGGCCCCAAAGGCTCCGGTAAAACACGATTATTTGAGATACTTACGCAGCTGGTGTTCAGGCCATTCTCCTCGTCCAACATATCCGCAGCGTGCCTGTTCAGAACCCTTCATAATAACGGCGGCATGCTGATTCTTGACGAGGCTGAACGGATGAAAGAAAAAACACCAGACGTCGCTGATCTTAACAGTATCCTGCTTGCGGGCTACAAACTCGGTGGCAAAGCAACCCGGTTAGAAGCGACGGGCGACACCTTCCGGACGGTGGAATTTGAAGTATTTGGTCCCAAAACTATCGGCTGCATCTCCGGGTTGTCAGGGCCATTATTGGAAAGGTGTATCCCAATCATCATGTTCCGCGCCCCCGCCAACTCGGAAAAACCAAAACGCCGAATAAATGCCAACCCGGAAAGGTTTCAGGCGTTAGGCAACAGTCTGCATGCCATGGTGCTACGGTACGGCGCACACATTGCAATGGTTGCGGCAGAATCCAACGTATGCCCACCCGAAATATCTGGTAGGAACTATGAACTATGGCACCCGCTGATGGCGTTGGCATCATGGGGTGAAAGCCATGGCAGACAAGGGCTGTTAACCACCATTCACGGGCACGCAGCCGAAACAATTGCCCAACAAGCCGATGAAGGGGGCGGTGCGGTCGAAGAAATTGCCCTAAAATCTATGGCATTATTGGTTCAGAGCGGACGCAAGCCGATAGCCAAAGAGATTCTAGCCCTAGCCCGCAATGACGAACCGGAGCTATTTATGCGTTACACGGCCAAAGGTATTGGCACCATTCGTAATCGCTTTGGACTGCGAACGACAAAAAGCCATGGACAAAGGCATTACGACATTGAGATGGCGGCTCTATTGCGTATCCAAAGCCGTTACGGGATAGACGTTGGAATACCAACCGACACACCTACCTGTGGCAACGTGCCCCATGTACCCGCATGTACCCCAGACGCGAAAGGAAAAGACCTTGAATGAGATAGAAAAACCCGCCGGGGGTACATCGGATAATAGCGCATGTACCCCCGAAAACCATGCAAAAAGGCCCGAAAAACGCATAGTTTCTTAAAACGGGTGTACGTTGGGGTACGTACGCATAGATAATGGTGTGGACATAAAATCTTTTCTCAAAGGCCTTTGCGACAGTAACGTTTCCCAACATTCGACCAAAGGGGTGTCAGCTGAAGTTAATAGCCTTAAAACGAGCGACTTACTACATACTAATAAGGACAGAAAAAATAATGTACGTGAAAATCCTTTGTCGAGCAGGCATTGTGACGTGTCACCTGCACATGCCCCACACTATAACAACGTACCCCCGCGCCACCGACCGAGCAAGAAAATGCAATAAAATCAATCGATTTACGCTCGGCTGAAGGGGGGACGTGTGCTGTTATCAACGTGCCCGCGACACGGCTCCAAAGGCCCCGCTGGTTCGGTTCATACCGCTTTGCGCGGTGGCCAATAGAGCGATTGAGCAAGCCGAACCACACCCAATTGTTCAGCAACGGCTTAAAAACCAGTATGCCAAAACCTTGGCCGCTTACCGTTGGATAAAGGATCAGAATGAACGCCATCAATACGCGATGAACTACCTGAATGAATGGCTTACTGACAGTTACGGCCAACGCATCACCCTCGACGGAACTTACGACGATAATCACACCTTTCGGGTTACGTCTTGGCGACTAATTTCCGCCAGCGTGTCGCCTCCCGCCGCGCTTTTCAAAGCCAAGCGAGAGGCTGTTCTTAAGCCAACTATTTCCACTCCAGTTCAGACTACTGGATGGCTGCCAGGCATACCTCAAGAGAGGGCTGTATGAAATAATTCTGGAATTGTGCTTGACAAGATAGGCATAACAACTATAATAGTAGTTGTCACTTATAGGAGTACTATCTATGGAATTAAGTATTGCACAGTTCAGAAACAACATGGCCGACACGTTGAACCGGGCCGCATACGCCAGCGAGCGTATCATTCTGGCCCGCGACGGTAAGCCCACCGCGGCGCTGGTGAGTATCAGTGACCTGAAACTGCTGGAGGAACTGGAAAACCGGGCCGACCTGAAAGCGGCGCTGAAGGCACGCAAGGAAAAAGGTGGCATAACTTTGGAACAGGCCAAGGCCCGGCTGGAAAAAGGTGAGTAATGACCGCATATCGCGTGACTATCAGGCCGTCCGCTGACAAGGTGCTGCACAAGCTGCCAAGAGATGTGCAACGGCGTATCTTGGAGCGACTGGATGAACTGGCGATTAACCCGCGCCCGGCCAATGTTGTGAAAATGGCCGGCGGCGAAAACTTGTGGCGTATCCGCGTGGGTGATTACCGCTTGGTATATGAAATTCATGACCGGGAAATAACGATATACGTTTTGGCCATTGGTCACCGTCGCGAAGTTTACCGGGAATTTTAACGAGTAAAGGAGCGTGATTTATGCGTATCTACCGACCAACACGCCGTACCGCCGATGGCACCGAAACGCCATACCAAAAGTTTTACTGCGAACTCCGCACCGCTGACGGGCGGATCATGCGCCTGCTGGGCTTTGCGAATCAACGCCTGACTGAATCCCTTGGCCGCAACGTGCAACGCCTGATTGATTGCCGGGCTTCCGGCGAAACCTTGCCGCAAGATACCAATAAATGGCTGGAAACCATGCCGCAACAAACAACCGAAGTTTTGGCACGCTGGGGCCTGCTCAAGGTCATACGTTGGCCGCCGGCACGCCGTTGAGCGAACAATCGCCGATTGGAAAGCCGACCTGCTGGCACGCGGCAATACCAAGCAACACGCCGAACTATCCGCGCACCGCGTTACAAGTCTGGCCGATGCCTGCGGATTCAAATTCTACGGCGACATATCGGCCAGCAAGGTTCAGCAAGAACTGGCCAACCGCCGCAAAGATACGGTAGACGCCAACGGCAAGCCGGTACGCGGTATGGGTGTCAAGACCAGCAATTATTATCTGCGGGACTTAAAGAGTTTCTGTCGGTGGATGCAACACGAGCGCCGGGCAACGTCCAGCGCCGTGGAGTATCTGGCGGGTAAGATGCCGAGCGCCAAGGCTTTTCCAAAACTTAGCAACGATCATTCTGCCGATATGCTCAAAGCCGATTTACAGGCGGCTTGGAGTACCGTATGACATTGACGGCAGGACTTTTGATTTTCACGCCTTGCGGCACCAATTCATATCGGGCCTTGCCGCCGCTGGCGTTCATCCCAAGACAGCGCAGCAATTGGCCAGACATTCAACGATCACGCTGACCATGGATAATTACACGCACGTATTCCGGGGCGACTTGGACAAGGCCGTTGACGCCTTGCCGGACTGGCACACGCCGGAGCCGGAGCAAGCCAAGGCAACCGGCACCACCGATGCAACCGCAAATCGTATGGCGCGCAATGGGGCGCTTTTGCGTGATAAACAGTGGCGCACGGTAGCGCCCAGTAGCGCCGTGGCCATGCAAGGCCATGGTGAAGCAAGGCCGCTATCCATGCAGGAAACATGCGATAATCAAGGCAATTGGGCGCGGCAGGATTCGAACCTGCGTAGGCATAAGCCAACGGATTTACAGTCCGTCCCTTTTGGCCGCTCAGGCACACGCCCTTGATTGGTCAGTAATATACCAAAATTTTGACCGAAGGCCAATTTTCGCAAAGACAATTCACCTTTGGGACCGCAACGCTTATACTCTTGGCCATGAAAAACGATCAATTGCTTATTACCAATGGCGTGATTCTGGACCCGCAACGGAAGAAACCCGAAAAGCTGGAGGTGCTCATAAACGAGGGAAAAATTCAGGCGGTGGGTGCCGGCTTGCAAGCTGCGGCGCCACAGGCCGCAGTCTTGGATGCCAATGGTTGGTATGTAGCGCCGGGGCTTATTGATATGCACGTCCATTTGCGGGAGCCGGGGCAGGAACATAAGGAGACCATTGCCAGTGGTTCCGCCGCGGCCGTGGCCGGCGGATTTACCACCATCTGCTGCATGGCCAACACCACGCCCGCCTTGGATACCGATGCGCAAATTGAATTCGTGTTCACCCAGGCGGCGCGAACGGCTTTATGCCGCGTGCTACCGTTTGGCGCAATTACCAAGGGCCGGGAAGGCAAAGAGCTTGCGGAGTTGCGGCTGATGCATGAGGCCGGTGCGGTGGGATTCAGTGATGACGGCTGTGGCGTGGCCTCCGCGGCGGTGATGCTGAAGGCTTTGCAATATGTAAAAATGTTTGATGGATTCATCAGCCAGCATTGTGAGGAGCCAACTCTTTCCGGCGGATCCATGAATGCCGGCGCCACAGCTACGCGGCTAGGGCTGGGCGGCTTATCCGCAGTGGCGGAGGAATTGATGATCGCCCGCGATTTACTGGTCAATAAGCGTATTGGCGCACGGTATCATGTGCAACACATCAGTACTGCCGGGTCGGTGGAATTAATCCGGCGGGCCAAAGCCGAAGGACAGAATATTACGGCGGAAGTTACTCCCCACCATCTGCTGCTGAACGATACGAGCTGCGCGAACTATGACACGAATTATAAAATGAATCCACCCTTGCGGGCGCAGGCCGATGTGCAAGCCTGCCTGCAAGCCGTGGTCGATGGCACGATTGACTGCCTGGCGACCGATCATGCCCCCCATGCGCGCGAAGAAAAAGAATTAGAATTTGACCGCGCTCCTTTTGGTATTGTGGGTTTGGAAACGGCCCTGCCGCTGTATGTGGAAGCGTTGGTTAAGCCTGGGCTTATCAGTTGGCTGGAACTCATCAGGAAGTTGACCGCGCGACCGGCAGAAATTCTCCGGCTGGCAGATCGCGGCACGCTGACGGCCGGTGCGCTGGGAGATTTAGTCATCATTAATCCGGAAGAAAATTGGACCTTTGACCCGGAAAAATCCTGCAGTAAAAGCCGTAATACCCCATTCGCGGGCCGCAGCCTTACCGGGCGGGTAACGCACACCATTGTCGGTGGACGAATTGTGTATCGGCACAAGGGCGAAGCGTCGTAAAGCGGGAATCTGACGGGTAGTGCTCTATCAATCCTAATGTGCAGACTTGACAGATCACCAGAGTCATATTTTATGGCAGTCCTCCATCGCCGCCGCCAATTTTCAAAGCACAGCACACCACAGCACAGCACCGCATCGCAA
This sequence comes from Phycisphaerae bacterium, assembly GCA_049977145.1. Lineage (GTDB taxonomy): Bacteria > Planctomycetota > Phycisphaerae > WQYP01 > WQYP01 > JAMDCX01. Next base: position 21,830 of record JBMFGW010000038.1, on the reverse strand, counting down.
CATTCCATTTCAGCCGCGCGGCCATGGTTGGTGCGTCATTGGGGCGTGGCCTGCCGTACCGGATCATTGACCTTGATAACAGACCTTGATAACCGCGCCTTGGCGCGGGATTGGGGATATACTTATACATGGACATGGGCTGGAAACCGCCTCCGGGTGGGTTGTAAACGGGAGCCGTCGTATGGCCGTACAGGTTGAACTTAAACGTATTATCATTTCCGAAACATCGGATCAGCAGTTTGTTTTTCTCAAAGAAGTCGATGGCCCCAGGACGCTACCTATTCTTATCGGATCGGCCGAAGCCCTGGCCATTGATCATCGGTTGAAGGGCACGCCGTTTCCCCGGCCCCAGACCCACCAATTGCTGTCGAACGTCATGGAGCAGCTGGGTGGCAAACTGGAACGAATTGTTATCAGCGATCTGCAGGATCATACATTTTTTGCCCAACTTATCATCCGCCAGAATGGGCGCAGTATCGAAGTGGACAGCCGTCCTAGCGACGCGATCGCGCTGGCGGTGGCCAATGAGGTACCGATTTTTGCAGCGGAACATGTGCTCAATGAAGTCGGCGGAGAAAATACGCCGTAGTGTCCTATGCGGTTCATTGGATCGGGCGAGGCCCGGTACGAAGGTTTGGCCCCGCAGTTGGCGCTATGGGCCTGGGAAAGGAGCTTGGCGCGGAACCGTTGACATCATGGCCTTTGTGATTGCAATTTCCTGATCTCCACGTGAATTCCCGCTACCTCTTGCGCGGAGAGCCGCTCCAATTCATCCTTGGGTAACGCGCTATTGAGTTGCAACGCCAGTTTGAGCTGCGCGATGCGTTGGGCCACGGTTAATCCTGAATGGCTGGTTTGCGCGTACGGCAACCGCACCCGCGCATCGGTGCGATTGATCGACAGTAGTTTCAACACATCCCGGCGCGGATCCATGCCCATTCGCATTTCCACACCGATTTTCCTTTCCAGCCAACTTTGGGACCGCGTATTGCGCGCTAATACCGCATCCGCCGCCGTCACCGCTGCCGACCAATTCTCCGCCTTCACCGCCCGCTTAAACGCCTGACGATACAACGACGGATCCCATGCCAATGTGCCGTGCACGGTTGGAATCCACACCATCACCCCAAGCAGCAGAGCGAAAACGCACAATACTCCTCCCACCATTACGCCCCCCCGCAATGTTTTTGCGGTGCGTGGCACATTTGTTTCTGGCGGTCCCGGCTTACGGTTATCCCGGCCAGCCTCGTGCCGGTATGAAGCACCCCGCGTTGCGAAACTCCCCAGAATTATCCAGAAAAACATTGCCGCCGGTCCGGTGGCCAACGCCATGTTAATTTGATCGTAAAGCACCATTCCCGCGGCTCCCAGCACAGCCGCTTTGACCACTAGGCTTCGATATTCGGAATTGATAACACGCCACAAACGATTCGCCAGCAGCATTCCCCCGACGGCAGCGCCCGCATACAGTGCTGCGAGCGTCAAGTCGTACTCCACAGCGCCCGGCGTGCCCCACCCTGGATGATCCAAAGCCAGCCGTCCCAGCCACCATGCTGCGGAAAACGCAAGTAGCCCAGAAATCGGCAACGCCCGCTGATCATCCCCATTCACTGCGGCGTGGTCTTCCCGCAACGCCGCCAGAAATCCCCACAGCACCAAGGCCACAAATCCAATGGCCGCCGGTAGACCCGCCTCCGCCGCAATGCGGATGAACATGTTGTGCGGATCCTTGACATCTTCCGGCGCTCTGGGCGGTTTGTATTGCGTGTAGTAGTAGCCGAAGTTATTCAATCCTACGCCCGTCACCGGATGCTTTTGAATCATCCGCACCGCGCCGGTCCAATAGTCCCAGCGATACAGCAAATCCTTGGTAGGCAGGCCATGTTGGGTAACCCCATACGCCAGCAGCCCCAGTGTTACAATCAAAATGATAACCAGCACGGCCGCGATGGCCGCCCGCCGATGAGCCGCCAGCCATTTGCGCTTCCACCAGGCCAGCACCAACAGCAACGCACAGATCGCAAAACTCGCTGCCCCGCCTTTGCTGCGCGTCAACCCCAGCACCACCACGCCCGCTAGAGAAACCAACAGCAGTACGGCGCCCAGCACCAGATGATCCGGCAGATTTACATCGCCGAACTTTTTCCGTTGCAATGGGGCCGCCTTCCCCTTGGGTTGTATTGGTCTGGCCGCAGTTGTGGTCGGTTGTGACCGCAACGCCGCCCCCGCCAGCGCCAGCCCGACAAGCAATAATGGAATGAGTATTTCCGCAAAACCATCACTTAAAATTCCAAAGCCGCTAACCTCTTTGCTTTGCAGGCGACTGATAAACAGCTTGACCTGCGCACTATTGCGGCGCATTGCGGATTTCTTTAACCACTGTTGCTGATGTTTCTGGAAATACACGATGGTCTGCGGGATTTCCACGTATCGTTGGTAAATCCCCTTGACCGTTACCGCGCTAAGCAGCCCCACCAGCACCACGATGACCAGCCGCCGCCGCAGTGGGTTATCACATAAGATCTCGGCGCCCCATCCCGCCACCAGCGCCATGCCCAGATCAAAAACCCCAACTAGGGCCGCGAATCGATTAGCCGCAGTAAATATCGCCGCTATCGCCCCCGCCAGTACCGCCGCAATAAGGCCGAGCTGTAACCACTTGCCGGGCGTCATTCGCTGCGCCGCCAGCATCGTGATACCGCACAGCAGCAGTGTCACAATTCCCAGCCCCATGACTTCCGCGGGGCCGGTAAGGTTGCCGACCGTGGAAGAACTGATTCGTACAAAGGACAGTGACCCGCTCCAAACCCCATCGCCGATGGGTTCCGGCAGAGTCATACGGATGCACATAATTAACAGCAGGCCAACCAGCGCGGTCCAGGATAGAACTGTATGCCACCGTCGCACGGGCGCGCCAAGCCCCGCAATGTTGGTATGCACGGGTATTATTTTCGCGGCGTCATTCATTGCACATGCTCACCTAACCGCTCCAGAATCCCCACGATGGTCAAGATGCTCAAGCACTGTATCCCAATAAGCACCGCCGCAAATCCGTTCGCCTTCGCCAGCAGCGGCGCCGATAATCCGCTGGCCAAGGTCACGGCATAAATCACCAGCACCGCCCCGCGTTTGGAAAAGCCGTGCCGCGTAAGTCGATGCGAAAAGTGATTTGTATCTCCCACAAAAGGGCTGCGCCCCCGCCGCAGCCGTAACAGGCACACCACGACAAAATCATAGAGCGGTACCGCCGCCACCAGCAGCGGCATAAGCAGCACGTACCAGCGCCCATGGCCGGCGTAAAAGGTGGTGCGAATGGTCAAAGCGGCCAGGAAGAATCCCAGCACCATGCTGCCACCATCACCCATAAAAATTTTGGCTGGCGGAAAATTATGAAATAGAAAGCCCACGGCCGCGCCGACATACAACAACAGCAACCCGCAGATAAACCATTGCTGCGTCTGCAAGGCCGCAATAAAAAATAACGTACCGCAGATTGCCGCCACACCCGCGGAGAGCCCGTCCATATTGTCCATAAAGTTAAAAGCATTGGTCAGCACCACAATCCACAGCACGCTGGCTGTGGCGGAAACCACTACCCCACCGGGGAATAAATGGTCTATAAATGTCAGCACTCGGAAACCGCCAGGCTCAATGAGTTCGCCGCCGGCTACCAAGGCTCCTGCGATTATCAACTGCCACACCAGCTTGGGAATTGCCGCCATCGCTTTACGATCATCCGCCAGCCCCACCAGATGAATTCCCAGCGTACACGCCAGCAGCCACAGTGCCAGCAGCCGATGCGCCGCCAATCCCGGCAGATACATTCGCACCGTTGCTGGCAGAAAATGTTCCAACGGCTGGTGCGTAAACAATCCTGCGGCCGCGATGCCAGTGAGTAAGGGAATCGCAATGGCCCAAAAGATCGCAATACCGCCGCTGCGCGCAACGGGGGATTGATGCACCTTACGCAATCCCGGCTGATCAATTAAGCCAATATGCGCCGAATAGCGCCGCACCATAGCTGTGCCAAGCACACCAAGCACCAGACTGCTGAAAAAAAGTCCCAAGGCAATTTGGAGCATTCGCGAACCTCAATGAAACCGTCCCAATGCAGCGCCGGACCGTTACAATGCACCGGCGGCGGCGGGAAGCTGTTGTACATACGCTTCCCGGCACCGCAGGAAAAACGCCTGGGCCGTCGGGGTGCGATAATCCGCATACGTCCACGGCCACGGTGTCCAGCCTGTCGCCGTCCAATGCAGCGTCACTTCCGCAAATATGCCGTCGCTAAGATATACCCGATGGTTGTGATCCTTGGTAGTCGCCAGAATTATTTTTGTTCGCGAAACATAACCCGGATCGATATTGATGGGGCGCGTCACCCCTGGGGAAAATTGTCCCGCCAGCAGCACTTCGGCCATATTGGTTTCCAGCTTGCACTTGGCAAGCAACTGCGGTTCACAAAGCGTTGCAAACCGCACCCATTGCCGCAGCAGATTCGTGCCCATCTGATCTTCATAATAGGCGGTAAAATTGAATGCTATGATTTCTGATTGATCATCAATGGGGCCATACCATTGTGAGAGATGATGTCGCGCCGCCGCCAGCATCGCCTCATTGCCCGCAATGAGGCCTGCAAACCGGAGCACCGGCAAAGGTTTATTGGGTAGGGCCATAACACCGCCGCCTAACTTCTAACTCCTAAACCTGTAACCCAAGTAGCCCCATCGCAATCCCGGCCATTACTCGGAGAGACTCCTGGCGGAGGAATATTCCATTGCCCATCCGCGATCCGAATTATCGGCAATACACAAAAATCAGCAAGTGAAAGAACGGGATGCGGTCGCACTTGCCGTTGTACCGCGCGACTCGCAATTGCCTGCGGAGTATCGTAGGATAGAAAAAAGATATGGGAGCCGGTTTGAGAATATGGCGAAGCACCGCTGTCTTCTCAAACATGCTCCGGAACTTTTACGGTCATGGATGATGAACCAAAATGAAGGCATTACGGATGGGTTCCCCGCAGGCGCGGCGTTGGGATCGCGCCCGATTATTCTCATTGAGAATGCCGGCGAGGTACCGCGGTTGGCGGCGCGGCGGCGCTTAAACTCCGTTATTGTTACCGCCAATGATACCTGCCTTGAGGCCCTGGCCCAGGCGGTCGTAAGTTCGCCGCGCAAAGCGGGCGTACTGGTGATTCCATGGCTCCCGCGGGCGGAAATATTTCCCATTATTCTGCGTGGATTTTACCGTGTTTTCCCTCTGGCGATCACGGCATTTCCGAACGATATACAGCGGCTTTGCGCCGCCTTGACCGCCGCCGAGCCGGCACGAATGATTGGCGCCGCGCCGGATGCGACGTTGGCGGTGGTCACATTTTTTCGCGCTGATTTGTCCATGTTGTGCGTACCCGGTGCGTGGTTCCTACCGGGAGATGACCATAACATGAGAGATATTAATTCCCTGCAGTTACAGGACTATGGCACCACGATACGCTTGGGTTCCCGCCATTGGTCGGCCCATGCGATCAGTAGCGCATTTGACGCTGATTTCCGTCGTACCTTGCGCCGGCAGGAATTAATGCAAAGCGCCTCATTGGGGGGGGTGATCCGGCGTATTCGCAAAGAACGGCGACTGGCACGCGAAGAATTTCCTGGAATCGACGCCAAAACCATCGCGCGAATTGAACGCAATGAAATCACCCGGCCACAGCGGGAAACACTTCGTCTGATCGCACAGACCTTGGGATTACCCATAGAGCGGCTGCTGAGTGCCATGGCTGTACCGCCAGCTGATTCGCCGGAACAGCAGCAGACGGATGAACATTCTGCCAGTGCGTAATGGTAAAAACAATTAGCCAGCATATTCCTAGTAGATAAGTAGGCATTAACTATTATTATGGCTCATATAATCCATAATTATGTTGTTTTATTGACTTTATAAATTCCTATATGTATTATATGAGTTGGTTTTATGGAGTAACATACGTATGAGTACTGAAACGGGTAGTGTTTTCACCGCTGATGGCAAGAAACTCAATAAAGTTGAGGCCATTAAACTGGCCAAAGACGGATTGGATGTTTGGGATAACATTTTCCAATATGCCAAGGCGGATGTTGACGAGCCGCTGGAACAGCTTCTAAGTCCGAAAGATTATGAACTCTTCCGGAAGACCATCCCGAATGCCACGGCGCCGGAAGTGATCCGCAGCGCCCAGCGGAAGGCGAAAATATCCGAAGAGGATTTTGTCCGGTTGCGATGGTTCGGCATTTATCAACACCTGCCGAATCTGTGTCATTTCATGCTGCGTATCCGCATTCCCAACGGATTTGTCACCGGCGCACAGCTCCAGGAGGTCGCCGATATTGTGGAGCAATATGCCAATGGTTTTGCCGATATTACCACCCGGCAATGCTTCCAACTGCACTGGTTAACTATTGAAGCACTGGCGGAAATTTTGCCACGCCTGGAGCGGGTGGGACTGGTGACCAAATTTGCCTGCGGCGATACGCCGCGCAATGTCGTCGGCTGTCCGCTGGCCGGTCATCTGGCCGCGGAAATTATTGACGCCTCCGCCACCGCGCAAGCAGTGGATCAAATGTTTCGCGACGGCAATAAGGAATTCAGCAACTTTCCACGCAAATTCAAGAATGCTATCGCCGGATGTCACCTGCATTGCCATCAACCGCAGATTAACGACATCGGCATGTTCGGCGTTAAGCGGATTAATCCGCACACGGGCCGGGAGGAACGCGGCTACGGTGTAACCGTCGGCGGCGGACTTTCCAGCCAGCCCTTTATCGGCCAGGGGTTGCGCGTGTTTATCAAACCGGAACAGGTACCGGCTGTTTGCCGGGGTATCGCGCATATTTTCCGTGATCACGGCTACCGTGAAAAGCGAACCCGCGCCCGCATGAAATATCTAGTATCGGACTGGGGCTGGGAAAAATTCCGCGCTTATCTGGAAGCGGATATCGGCTTGCAATTGGAGCATGATGACCATATCGCAGCGCCGGAATTTGCGCCGCATACCGATCATCTGGGCTCGGGATTACAGAAGGAACCGGGGCTGTCCTACATTGGTGTGCCCATTGAATGTGGGCGAATTTCGAGCCAACAATTACGCGCCGCGGCGGGAATATCAAGTAGATTCGCCGCCAAGGGGTTGTCAAAGCTGGCGCTTTCCAACAAGCAGAACCTTCTTTTCCTGAACATTCCGACCCCGGCGGTGGATGCGATGATCAAAGAGCTGGATGCCGTGGGGTTGCCGCCGCATGCGCCGCTTTGGCGCACCAATTTACTATCTTGTACGGGTACGCAGTTCTGCAATCTGGCGATTGTGGAAACCAAGGAACGATCCCGGCGTATTCTCAAGCATCTGGAAACGCATGTGACCATTGATACGCCGATTATGGTCAGTGTGACCGGCTGTCCGAATAGCTGCTCGCAATATCAGATCGCGGACATCGGTCTGATGGGTGTGGTGTGCAATTTCCGCGGACAGCGCGGCACGGAGGCCTATCAGATTGTGCTCGGCGGCGGCCTGGGGGCGAATGCGGCCTTCGCCAGAGTAGCGCTGAAAAAAGTACCGGCGGATTATGTCCATAAATCCATCCAGCAGATCGTGGAGGCCTTCCAAGCCCACCGCCTGGATGCGGACGAAACCTTCCGGCAATTTGTGCAACGCACGGCCCCGGAGCAACTCACAGCGTGGCTTAATATTCCGGAAATGGCCGCAGTGATCTAAGGTGTTGAGGTGTTGCAGATCAGTTCGGCCTGCTGAAGAACCAGCGCAGTGGCGGATTCCTGTTTATCGGGCGGGTAGCCATATTTTCTCAGAATACGTTTGATGGTGATGCGAATGGCGGCGCGGGCGGATTCCCGGACGGTCCAGTCGATTGTGACATTTTTGCGAACAGATTGGACGAGTTCGCGGGCGATGGTTTTCAGGGTCGGTTCGCCAAGGACCTTCACGGCGCTATCATTGACTTCCAAAGCATCGTAGAACGCAACTTCATCCTCGGTGAGGCCGAGATTCTGCCCGCGGTTCTGGGCTTCGCGCAGTTGCTTGGCCAATTCGATGAGTTCGGAAATGACCTGCGCGGCTTCGATCGAGCGGTTCTGGTAACGGCGGATGGATTCTTCGAGCATTGCCGCAAAGGAGCGGCCCTGCACCACGTTACGCGACATGCGGGTTTTGATTTCGTCGTTGATGAGTTTCTGCAATAATTCCACCGCGAGGTGGCGCTGGGGCAGTTCGCGGACTTCCTGAAGAAAGTCATCCGAGAGGATGGAAATATCTGGAGATTTAAGCCCGGCGGCGGCGAAAATGTCGATAACCTGATCGGAGATTACCGCCTGTGAGACAATCTGGCGGATGGCCAGATCAATATCTTCATCGGTCTTTCCGCCGCCGTTTGTGCCAAGCGATTTTGCCAGCCCGGCCCGCACGGCCTGGAAGAATCCAACCTCGTCGCGGATACGCAGGGCCTGTTCATGGGGTATGGATAAGGCGAAGGCTTGGGATAATTCGGTTACAGCCTGAAGGTAGTGCTTTTTGCCATCTTTTGACTGCAGGATATGCTCCATTGCCCGCGCGATACCGGCCATGCGTTTGGCGATTGGGCCGCGGATAATCGCAAGATAATCAAAGCCGTGGAACAGCGCGGCTGTCAAGCGGTATTTTTCCAGCATGACGGCGACAGCTTCTTCCTGATCAATGGTGGGTGAGCCTTTGCCGCCGCCCTCGGTGTATTGAGCCAATGCTTTTTTCAACTGATCCGCCAATCCTAGATAATCCACGACCAGTCCGCCGGGCTTATCACCGAAAACACGGTTGACGCGGGCGATGGCCTGCATAAGACCGTGGCCGCGCATGGGCTTGTCAAGGTACATGGTGTGGAGGCATGGAGCGTCAAATCCGGTAAGCCACATATCGCGCACGAGAATGATTTTCAGCGGATCAGCGGGTTTTTTGAATCGCTCGGCCAGGGCCTCACGGCGTGGTTTGTTGCGAACATGTTGCTGCCAATCCAGCGGGTCGGACGCGGAGCCGGTCATGACGATTTTAGCAACTCCCCGGGTATCATCGTCGTTGTGCCAATCGGGCCGCAGGCGGATCAGGGCGTTGTATAAATCTACGCAAATCCGGCGGCTCATGCAGACGATCATGGCCTTGCCATCCATGGCGGAAAGGCGGGCTTCAAAATGTTGGACAATATCCTCGGCCACCAGGGCGATGCGCTGGGGTGTGCCAACAAGGGCTTCAATGCGGGCCCAGCGGCTTTTGGCGGCGCGGCGGGCGGAGTCTTCTTCGCCTTCGGTGACTTCTTCAAAGGCGGGGTCAATTTTTGGTTTTTCGGATTCAGCAAGTTTTATTTTGGCCAGTCGGGCCTCGTAGTAAATGCGAACGGTGGCACCATCTTCCACGGCGCGTTGAATGTCATAGACATCAATGTAATCGCCGAAAACAGCGGGGGTGGATTTATCCGTACCCTCAATGGGTGTGCCGGTGAAACCGATGAAACTGGCGTTGGGCAGTGCATCGCGCATGTGGCGGGCGAAGCCGTCGATAAAATCATATTGGCTGCGGTGGGCTTCATCCGCGATGACGACGATATTCCGGCGGTCGGAAAGCTGGGGAAACGTATCGCCCTTATTCTGCGGTAGAAATTTCTGGATAGTGGTAAAGACCACGCCGCCGGAAGCGACTTTAAGCAGTTCCCGCAGATGGCTGCGATCCTGGGCCTGCGCGGGGGTCTGGCGAAGCAGATCATGGCAGCGGGAAAAGGTGCCGAAAAGCTGGTCGTCCAGATCGTTGCGATCGGTGAGAATTACCACGGTGGGGTTGGCCATGGCGGGTTGCTGGATAATTTTTCCGGCATAGAAGGCCATGGACAGGCTTTTTCCGCTGCCCTGGGTATGCCAGACCACGCCGATGCGCCTGTCACCGGCGGGCGATACGGCACGAAGGGTGCAATCGACAGCTTTGTTGACGGCATGGTACTGGTGGTATCCGGCGATTTTTTTGGAAATCTTGGTGCCTGCGTCTTCAAATACGGTAAAGAAGCGGAACAAATCCAGAACGCGGCGCGGTTCACAGATGCCGCGGGTTAATACTTCCATTTGGGGAATGGAATCAGGTGCCAAATCGGTACCATCGATGGTGCGCCAGGGCATAAAGCGTTCCCAGTCCGCGGTGAGCGTGCCGGCGCGGGCCTGGAGGCCGTCGGAGATAATCAGCAATTCATTAAACGCAAAGAGACTGGGAATATCGTGCTGGTATGTTTGTAATTGGTTGAAGGCATTTTTGATGGTGGCGTTGGCGTCAGCGGGATTTTTAAGTTCCACCACCACCAGCGGCAGGCCGTTGATAAACAGCACGACATCGGCCCGGCGGTTGCGCTGGCCTTCAATGACGGTGAATTGATTAACGGTGAGAAATTGGTTGTTTTCGGGGTTATCCCAATCCATAAGCCGGGCGTTGTCATGCTGGATAGGGCCATCTTTCTTGCGGTATTCAACGGGGACGCCTTCCAACAGCCACTGGTGGTTGCGGCGATTATTTTCCAGCAGACTCGGAGTTTCCGTAAGCAGAAGCTTGCGCAGAGCCTCTTCAAGGGCGGCGGGTGGAAGATGAGAATTCAGGCGGCCCAAGGCTTTGCGGAGTCGGCGGATCAGCAGGACTTCGGAATAGTCGGAGCGTTCAGGGCTGGTGCCGTCATGGGCGATGTCCGGGCCGAAAGCGGTTTGCCAGCCGAGGTTGCGCAGGATATGGAAGAGTGCGACTTCGGTTTGCGCTTCGTCAAGGAAGGCGGTATTGGAGGGGTTTTGACGGGTTCCGGCCATGCGCACACGTTACCGTGAATTGGCGTTGTTGGCCAGTAGGCGGGGAAGTGTTGTAGGCGTCCCGATTGCAATCGGGAATCACCAGCGTAATTCTGGGGCCGCGGGTGTCCTCACCCGCATGGATTTTAGCTGCTTTGTTATTCGTAGCGGGTGGGGACACCCCGCGCTCCCAGGTGTGCGGATGGGGAAACTGGCGGAAACTGAAAATGAAAGCGACGTATTTGGGTGGGCGCGTGTTTAACGGGGAAGATTTGTTGTGGCTCTTTTCCCAATGTTGCCGAATTCGAGAAGAATAGCTCGGCTGCACTGTTATAATGTGGAATAGAGAATTATAATAAACGTAAAGGTGCTGAAAAAGGGTGCGGATGTGACAGTTGTTCAAAAGAGCTTTATCGGTATCGGGATATACAGCATCCCTGAAACATCGCGTCTGACGGGTGTTCCACCACGAACGATCAGACGGTGGGCGGGGGGTTACGCATTTAGGGTGTCGGACGCGGTACGCCAGTCGCCACCACTGTGGAAAACGGAACTTCCGAAAATTGATGGTTATATCTCATTGGGTTTTCGCGACCTTATTGAGGTGCGAGTGGTTCAAGCGCTGCTGGAAAAAAACATCTCTTGGCGGCGGATCAGACGAATCGGTGCCGGGGTGGCAAGATTATTGAAGACGGATCATCCCTTTTCATCCGTCAAATTCAAGACCGACGGATACCGAGTCTACACGGAGCTTCCAAAGGTGCCCGGACCTACCGGTCTGATTGAACCGGAGAATTTTCAATTGGCGCTGCGCGAAATCATCACGCCATTTCTTTCTGACATCGATTACGGGGAAAAAGGCGAGCCATCGCGATGGTGGCCAATGGGCCGGAGAGATCGGTCCGTGGTAATCGATCCCGGCCGGGCGTTTGGTCGGCCAATTATCAATTCGGCGGGAATACCGACGGCGGTGCTGGCGGCGGCATATCGGGCGGAGGGAAACGATGCGGGCATCGTGGCCCGATGGTATGACATAACGAAGACCGCAGTGGAGAAGGCGGTGGAGTTTGAGGAGAAGCTGGCGGCGTGAGGTTTTTTCTGGATAACTGCCTGCCACCGCGATGGGCACCAGCCTGTCGGCTCTCGTTAAAGAAGAAGGGCATTCGGTAATCCATTTATCGGAGAAGTTCCCGCGCGATGAGCCTGATGCGCAATGGCTTGGAAAATTGGCGGCGGATAACCAACAGACTGTGGTTATTTCCGGTGATGAGCGGATTACGCGGAACCCGCATGAACGCCTGGCGTGGAAAGAATCGAAACTTACCGCGTTTTTCCTCGCGTCCGGTTGGGCGCATCAGAAATTTTGGGAAAAGACGTGGATGTTCGTGCGGTGGTTTCCAACATTGATTGAGCAGTCTAAAATTGTCGCCCCTGGTGCCGGGTTTATCGTCCCGGTTCACTACGGGCAGAACAAACTTAAATCGGTATAAGGTTGGGTGGATCAAAGCATGCCCTGGTTATAGCGGTTAGCTGCGGTGATGCCAGCCTTTGGGTGATTTGGGAGCGCGGGTGTCCTCACCCGCACCGGCGGTACTTGACTGCAAAGCGGAATTGCTTATGTAAATTGTCCACTTTCGTTATAGCTAGGACATTCGCGATAACCGAATGCGTTAAACAGCATATCCATTATCGGGCGCAGTGTGCTGGCCGGCGGTGCTTGGAAGTCCTCGATAAGTAACTCAGGAAGAAATAAATGATCACGGTCCGCAGCGGCTCCGGAAAAGGGATCACCTCCGCGTAAAAGGATTCGCATTCCCTTCACGCCCATCAGACTTACCATTAATACCGCAGGACCGGTAACGCCAACGGTTTGGTACACGCCGAGACACTTGTTCATCCATTCAACAAGCGAAGCAAGAAAAACGGGCGCGGGCAGTTGCTGCGACCGCTGACCGTCGATGGGGGCCAGCAGGCTGGAGTTCACCGACTCGATGGAGCCGTCACGGAATACCTGGAAATACGCGTTGGATGTTCCCGGTGGTTTTCCCGCGTCCGAGAACCTCAAGATACCGTCGAGGTTAAAGCGTACATCACCGCCGCCGGAATTGAATGGCAGTAGCAATTTCCAATGCGTGCAAGCCTTATGCAGGTCGATTTGTAACTTGTTCAGGAAATTGCCCAGTGGGATCAGGTGGAGAACCGTGCGGTAGGGTGAGGATAATTTTACGGGGGTTTCGTCGGCGAGGATTTTGGCGAGGCGGTCTTCGCGGAAGCGTTTGATGCGTTCGACCTGGGAGTCGGTGGCGAGGAAGGCGTTGCGGATTTCATCGACGTTCATCTGGTGCTGTCCGTTGCCGTGCCGCACGAAAAATTTTGAACCGCCGGCCACGGTCACCATGTGGGGCGCGGAGAAGCTCTTGGGGATGTAGGCCGCGATGACCGTTCCATCCTGTGGGGTGGGAATGGGTCTGATTTCGATGCCATAGATGGGACGGTCGATTCCCGAGCTGAGCATACTCCGGAGCCGGAGCATTTCCGCGTCGGCCGTGGATTTTTCAATGCCGGATACTTTAATGGGCAATCCATCTTTTTCATCAATTCCGTAAAATACAATCCCTCCGGAGGCATTGGCCATGGCCGAAATGTCTGCGCGGAAGTCATGCTGGGCTTTGGCGTCCCGCCCCGGGGGTTCGCGTTTGTATTCGAGCGTTTTCGACTCTGGCTCCATGTTGTCGATCAGCATTCGCAAATCGGTTTCGGTTATTTGGTCGATGGGTTTCAGGATCATGGTGGTTTCCTTTCATGTTCATTTTACCGGCGGGTGGGGACACCCGCGGTCCCGGGGCGGACAGGGACGTCCGCGGTCCCAGTGTGTGGGCCATGACAGTTAGGATTTTACGCCGTATGTTGCCGCATTTTCCTGGCAGTGCTTTCTCACGGCGTCGACCCAGTTATCGTACCAATACCAAGCCCCGGCCACCGCAACGCCAAGCCCTTTTGCTAGATTCTTCGCATCGGACTGCTTCCACAAGTTTGTGTGTGCTGTCATTGTAAATCGCACATACCCTTCATCATTCATCATTTGCACGATTCCCTTGGGTAGATGTTTCGGTCGTTCGGTCTCCTTAATTACGGTGTAAGCCTTGTTCATGTTCTCGGCGAGGGCTGTTTCGGCTTTGACGAACTCAATGACCTGATCGGCCTGCCCCTTTCGGTTTGCGGTTTTCGCCACGAAGAGAACCCGGTAAGCGAATTGTGGGCTGTTGAATTCGTCCTCAGACAAGTCGTCTTCGAACCCACTAATGAACGCCTTGATCGTTGGCGGCACCTCCGCTGGCGATGGCAGTGAATCAAGCTGCTCCCTTGAAATAGAGGAAAATTGCAGGCTAAAGGATAGGTGCTTATCGATCGCGTATTTTTCTCCGAACAGCTTTTTAATGTAGTGGTTGTAGTTGAGGCAGCACGCTTGGAACTTGGCGCTGAGGAATGGGTCGAGATGAGCCGTCATTTGGTGTTCTATCTCGTTTCTGATGCCGATTAGGAACCGTAGGTTGTTCGCGGGGTCCTTTCCAACCGGTGAACGCTGATCGTTGAGGCACCGCTCCAGTTCCCAATGCTTGTGTGCCCCGGACTTGGTCTTATGGAATTTCTTTCTTTTGCCTTCGGTCCCATCGAAGTATCTATATTCCACTCTCTCCCTCCGGTAATAGGCGTGCAGAAGGTATGTCCACGCGATGTTCATCAGCACGACGAATATCTCGGATTTGAATGTGATGAGCGGGCTGTTGAATATTTGTACCGCAGCCAGCGCCGCCTCGCGGGATTTCGTAAGCAGTTCCGTGGTTACGGAAAACGTCCGTCGCACTCGTAGGTTCGTGGCCATCAGGATATTCCCCTTTCGGTGCTGGCCTCTTCTGAAATGGTAAGCTCGCCGGATAGGAGTTTTGGGAGGAGGGCGTCGCGGAGTGCTGCAAGGGCTTGCGTTTGCATCTGGCTGGCGACGATTGCGCCCACTTTCGGTTCTGAGATATTTCCGAAAATCTGGGCCAACTGGTCCGTCGGAAGTAATATTCCTATCTGCGAGAAACCTGACTTGCTAAGATTGTGAAATACTGAGCCGCCAGATCCTGCGGCGAGCACTGCATCGCCCACATGGCGAAGGGTGAAGAGTGGGAACGCTTTTCCCCATTTTTCAAGGGGTATTACAGTATTGATTTGTTGGTTGGTTTGCGACGGTGTTGCAACCATTGCGACGAGTCCCGCAGTGGCGATGCACGATACGCAGATTGATCCGAGTGGCAGCGTTTTGCTTCGTTGCGTGTTGGCCCCGAGGGCCGACAAGGATCGTTTCGTCGACGTGACGGCGAGCACATTGTGCATGTCCGGAATAGTGATGAATGGAATATCAGTGCCGTAATATGCCGGCTCAGACGTTCGTGGAGTCTTTCCACAAATAACGGCTCCGAGATCGCCGATGCGTCCAACTCGCCACCCCTTCGGGATCAGGCCCAGTTCGGAATTCTGGAATTCGGAGGGGAACAATGCGTCCGCACCCTCGCCCCCGGCCCCTCTCCCAGTGGGAGAGGGGGGCCGCAGGCCGGGTGAGAGTTGCTTTCTTTCCATATTTCTTTTTACGGGATCGAAATCAATGAACCAGGATTTGAAGATGGCGCGGGCCATGGCTTCGAGGGTTTCGTTCATGCGGCGGTTGAGTTCGATTTTGTCGTCGAGGGTGCCGAGAATGTGGGCGATGCGCTTTTGGACGGGCAGGGGTGGGAGGGGAATTTCGAGATTTTCGATCATCCCCTTTGTGAGCGCATTACGAGTAGCCCCTGCGCTTGCGAGGCTGAATAACCGTTCTTGCATTTCCGGCACGACAAGCTGGTACCGGAGGTAGCGGGGATCAAGGGTTTCCCCTCGCGGACGGATTAGGACTACGTGCTGGTTCACCCGTGCGGGCAGTACATCGGCTGGAGCAATACAGCATCTGGCGACGGAATCGCCGGTGATGTTTAGCAGAACATCGTTCGCTTCGACGGAAACGTTCTTCAGGTCTCGGGCGTGTTCATCGCCCATGAAAGCCAACCCATTGCGCTCGAACCGGTCATTGTATACATTCTGGCTGCGAATGAGCGTCACGCCACTTGCAAGGTAGACCTCGCTTCCACCGCGTGGTGTTGCCCCGCTTCCAATCTTGGCGCACACCTCGCCCAACCGCACCACCGGCCATATGTTTTTCACGGTTGGCCTCCTTTTGGCGTGGACTCATTTAATGGTTTGCGACATTGATCTGCAACCGGCGGGGTGTTGCAGGGAGCGTCCCGGCGCGACGGGATCCTCACCCGCAGTGGTTTTAGCGGCTTGTTTGTTTGCTGCAAGTGGAACATTGGGCGTAGGTGAAACGGCGGGTGGGGACACCCGCGCCCCCAATACGGCGGGGGGGAAGCAGCAGACTTGGTACGGGGTGTGAATGCTTCGATCTTCATCAGAGGCCCACCGCTTTGCTTGCCGCGGCAATGGCCAGTCCTGTCAGTACCGATTTGACGACATCGAATGCCATTCCGCCGGAGGCGTGGGCGGCCTGCTTGGCCGTAGACCAAATTCCTTCGTCCCGGCTCTTTTCAAGAAATTCGTAGCCTTGCCACGTGAGGCATATTGGAAGTGCGGCTGGTACGGCCGACCCGAGTTGGGTCACATCTTCCGTTTCCATCAAACCAGCCTTTCCTGCAAGGTAAATGTGGAATCCTATTTGCTCCTCGGTATAGCCATCGACGGTGATTGTGGGTGGGGCGCAGCCGCGCTCAAAATCCTCGCATTGTTGGAGAATTTTTCGGATAAGGTCAAGGTCGCGTTTCATGGGCGTCCTCCGATGGCGCGTTGGTTACAGGGGCGTCCCGACGCGCCGGGATCCTCACCCACATGGATTTTAGCTGCTTCATTATTCGTTGCGGGTGAGGACACCCGCGGTCCCAGGGAGCTCCAGGGCCAGTCGGGGGCGGCTTTGACTAAGCCGGCTTTTACGGGGTTTTCGTGGATGTATCGGGCGGCGGCTTCAAAGTGGCGGGTGTTGCGGATGTAGCGGTCCCAGTAATCCTCCTGCCAGAGTTGGCCTTGGCGGCCAAGTTGGCGGTTGATTTCACGGGCGGTGAAACTTTTGAAGCCTTTGACGATATCGGCGAAGGCGAAGGCCTCGCGTGCGGCCATGAGAAGGTGGACGTGGTTGGGCATGACGACATATTCATATATGTCGTAACGGATGGCGTCAAACTTCAGCCAGGAGTCGATGACTATTTTCGCGATTTCTGGATTTTTGAGGCAGCAGGAGCCATAGCCGCGATCAAGATGGTCTTCAATGCGCTGGCGGTAGGCGATGTCGCCGTCGGGGGTGTCGAGTTCGCCGGCGAGGCGCTGGAGGAGTTTTTGCGGCAGCGAATCGGCAAGGCGATAGGTGATGGTTTGGATTTTGGTTTGGTCATCAAAGTGCGGCAGGTAGCCGCGGTGGTGCCAGCCTTTGGGTGATTTGGGGCGTCCCGGCGCGCCGGGATCCTCACCCGCATTAGATTGTTTGGGGGCGCGGCTGTCCCCAGCCGCAATGTCGTTAGCGATTTGCTTGTTCATCGCAGGTAAAGCATTGGGCGTAGGTGAAACGGCGGGTGGGGATCCCGATTGTGATCGGGACGGTCCCAAGGGGGCGGACGGAGGTCTGGTAAAATCTTGCATGGGCTGATCCTGTTTATCTTGTGGTATTGTAAGCGGAGGGCCGGTGGGCGTCATCCCGGTAGGCAGGGCTGGCGGGAATGGTCAAAAAAGTGGAGAATTCCGGCCGTTGGGCCGATAATTAACACGAACGCGGGCTGGGCGATATAATCATTAGCGTGAATATGATGGGTGGATATTGGTAATGGCTCGCAAAACACAAAAAGGATCGACTTTTGGCGTCCGGCTTCCGGATTTGGGCAGAAGTACGTCGTTGCCGGAACTAGGTGCCCTGGTCGAGGCTATGTGCGCGGCGATGGCGGTGATGGCGGCGTGTCCGCCGGAGAAGTTACGGGTAGCTAAGATTAGCATGAACAGCCCCTTGGAAATCCAATTTCAAGGCGATCAGAAAACCGTCGCATTGGTGCAGGCCCGTATTGTTAACTTGACATCCCACACGGCGGCGGTGCTGCACGGATCGGACGAACCGGTCGATCAATTTCGGGGTGAACTTGCGGAGGAACTTGGCAAACTTGCCAGGAAGGCCGGCGGCAGCATCGCACTACGTACCGGTTCCGGCAAATGGAAACGATTGGGTCGAGAGCAACTCAAAAAAATCGCGCTTGGCAGGACCAGGCAGGAAATTTTAAGATCGTACCGCACTTCGCTTACGGGGGTGCTGGAACAAGTCACGGTAGAAGGGGAGAAACAGAGATTCCGGATTCGTGAAACTGCGACTGGCCGAAATATCCAGTGTGATTTTCCCGTAGATATGCTGGAACATGTGAAAGAGGCGTTGCCACACAGGGTGTGCGTGAGTGGAACTGTAAGTTGCCATGCTGGTGGAGAAGCAGAATCGATGGAAGCGGACGATTTTGAAATTCTGCCGGACGAGGACGATGTTCCACTGACGGAATTGCAACCATTACATATTACAGGGGGTGCGGACGCGGCAGATTTAATAGCGAGGCTGCGCGATGGAGAGTAAGGCCCCTGAGCGGGTTGCATTGGATTCCTGCGTTGTAATCGACATTCTTGAGGGGGAGAAGGTGAAGAACCCGTGGATTGTGCATCTGACGCGCGATGCGCAGGCTGGGAAGATACGATTGATGGCGTCCGCATTCGCGGCCTGTGAAGTTTCACATATTGCCGACCGAGCCGATGACCGGAAAGAGATCATCGCTTTTTTTCGGCGACCTGACATCGACGTTTTTCCCCTTGATATTCGCCTCGCGGATTATGTGCGGGAGATAATCGGGCTGGCGGCAGGACTTAAACCGGCGGATGCCATTCACGTCGCAACGGCAGTCCTTCACAATGCCACGGTGCTATTGACCCGTGACGCGGGCGGGGGTCGTCGTGGGAAAAGCGTATTGGCGCTGGATGGGCTGCCACTTCCCCGTGGAAAACGATTGCGAATCATGACACCGCAACATTTTGACGAAATGATGGCGAAAGCAGAGAACAAGCCTTTGATCAATGGGGCGGAGGAGTAGCGCGGCCAGGCGTTGATTCTGTACTACATCCAACCCCCTTTTTTGTTGGGGGGAAATTTTACAATCCAACGATGCGGGTGAGGACACCCGCGCTCCCAATGCGGACGAGGACGTCCATGCTCCCATTTCTTCGGTCATGGCTTTTCCTCCAGCGGAAAGCCGAGGGAGGCGAGGTTTTTGCGGATTTCTTTTTCGAGTTTTGCCGATTCGGCAAATTGTTGCGATAGCGTGGCGGTCAGGCGTTTCATTTTATCTTCAAAGGGTTCGCCATCATCGGCTATGTCGGCGGCACCGACATAACGGCCAGGCGTGAGAATGTAGCCATGGGATGCGACTTCGGCTTTTTTGGCGGATTTGCAGAAGCCGGCTATGTCGCGGTATTCCGCGACACCCTCACCCGTTCCCTCTCCCATGGGGAGAGGGTTTTTTCGCCAGGCGTGGTAGGTGCCGGCGATTTTGGCAATGTCATCATCGGTGAGTTCAAGATGGGTGCGGTCGACCATGGTACCACGCTTGCGGGCGTCCAAGAACAGAATTTCGCCCTTGCGGGAACGAAATTTGCCGCCGGATTTATCGCGGGTGATAAACCAGAGGCACACTGGAATCTGGGTGGTGTAAAAAAGTTGGCCGGGCAGGGCAATCATGCAATCGACCAGATCGGCTTCAATGATGGCCTGGCGGATGTCGCCTTCGCCGGAGGTGTTGGTGCTCATGGAGCCATTGGCCAGTACGAATCCGGCGATGCCGTCGGGGGCAAGGTGATGAATAAAGTGTTGAATCCATGCGTAGTTGGCGTTGCCATTGGGGGGCGTGCCGAATTTCCAGCGTGGATCGGATGTGATGCGGTCGGCTCCCCAATCGCTCATGTTGAATGGGGGATTGGCTAAAATGAAATCGGCTTTCAGGTCTTTATGGAGATCCTGATGGAAGGAGTCGGCATGGTGCGGGCCTAAGTTAGCGTCGATGCCGCGGATGGCGAGATTCATTTTGGCCAGCCGCCAGGTGGTGGGATTGGATTCCTGGCCGTAGACGGCGATGTCACCGATGCGGCCACCATGGGCGAGAACGAATTTTTCGGATTGGACGAACATGCCGCCGGAACCGCAGCAGGGATCAAAGATGCGGCCCTGATAGGGTTCAATCATTTCGGCAAGTAGTTTAACAATGCAGGCGGGGGTATAAAATTCACCACCGCCCTTTCCTTCCGCGGAGGCGAAGCGGCCCAGAAAATATTCATAGACCCGGCCAAGGAGGTCTTTGGAGCGGCTCTCGGCATCGCCAAGGCCGATGTTGGATAGCAGGTCGATAAGTTCGCCGAGGCGGGCCTTGTCCAGAGCCGGGCGGGCATAATCTTTGGGCAGCACACCTTTGAGGCTGATATTTTCTTTTTCAATGGCGATCATGGCGTCATCAATGAGTCGGCCAATATCGGTTTGCTTGGCGGCGGCCTGGAGTGCGGGCCACCGGGCGGATTTAGGAACCCAGAATACATTGTTGGCGGTGTATTCGTCGCGGTCTTCGGGGTCGGCGTTGGGTTCGGCACGCAGGGCGTTGAACTGTTCCTGAAAAGAATCGGAAATGTATTTGAGGAATATCAGGCCCAGCACGACGTGCTTATATTCGGCGGAATCCATGTGGCCACGGAGTTTATCGGCGGCGGCCCAGAGTGTGGCTTCAAAGCCAAGGGTGGTGGGCTTGGGGGCGGTGCGATTGCCGTTGGGGTACTCTCTGGTATTGATTTTGGTGGTTTTCATACTTGTTGCGGGTGAGGATCCCGACGGTGATCGGGACGGTCCCGGTATGGCTGGCGGAGAAAGTCGTGGTTTATGGGGGGAGTTTTTGGGCATGGATGCTCCGTGGGTTAAGCCATTTGTTTATTGGATGGAATAATAGCCGGTAGGGGGTTGGCGGGCAAACGGAAGAGTTATTGCAGCGGATGTTCCAGCAACACTCGCTGGTTTGCAGCGCGATAATGCGCTGTAAAATCAACGGGTTTTGCGTCTTAGCGGTAGTTTCTTTCTTGTGGCCACATGAACGCCACGATGAGGAAGCGCTGCCGGCAAGAGGACTTGTTTACTACACGACTTACGTCAAAACGTCGTTGGAACATCCGTTACAAAATCCCGACGATTCATGCTTGACATCACAATGTTCCTTGTAAAATTGCTCATACTACGGCTAATCAACGGCGTTCATGCTGATCTTAGCCTTGGCCCCGATCTGATTACTGATCCGGGCCGGGCCTTGAAAACTGTTCCCCATAACTACCGCCGCCGCCGCACCGCGTTCAATGGCCACCTGCCGCTGACCCGCATCCATAAATTCGCAGCCATTGATAATCAATCGACCCCGGCGCAGCACGATCGCCGGCGCTTTTTTATTCTGCTGCGCCCAGGAAATGAAATGGCAGCCCGTAAAGGTGGTCTGGCCGGAGCCTTCCAGCATGGCCATGGTATCGGTGAGGGGGCCGCCCCAAAATCCACAATTGGTGAACTTTACCGGGCCGGCGTTCGTTGTGCCAACCGCAATGGATGGTGCTCCCATGAACTGACCATTTACAAAGGAAATACCCGCATGCGCCTGGTTGCCGTCCACCCGCACGGAAATGGACTTTGTACCTGGAGCCCCCTCATCCGAACCGCATTGGGTAAGCACTACATTCGGCTCGCCGCTGGGCGTACGCACAAAGTGATACCCGATTTTATGACAAATGGCGAAGCAGTTAAACATATATTCCCAATCGGTGCGGCCAATGCGGAAAGCTGTGGCTTCTTTGGAGGTAAAGGCCATGGTCGGCGCATCTGCTTTCCA
>JBMFGW010000037.1:0-31649 GCA_049977145.1 Phycisphaerae bacterium | reverse complement strand
CCGAACTTGGCAATCTTGGCATCCTTGAAATTCGCAAAGCAAACCTTTCTGCCTTCTGGATTCCGGGTCCTTCCCCCTGCGTCCTACTCGCCACGCGCCCACCCCCTTGCAATTGCCTCACCAGTGGTCATTCCTTCCGGCACCTTGAGCGGCCCGATCCGAGTCGGGGAGGTGTGATTGTCTCGCCAGAGATAGCGTCCATTCGCTTCCCCGCTATTGCTGAGGATTTCCGGGTGGTGCGAAATGAGCAAAAGTTGGCGTTTCTCGTCCAGCAGTTCGCGCATTGAAAGAACCCAAGGCTGAAGTTCCGGCAGGCCAATGAAATTGTCCGGCTCGTCGATAGTCACAGTTCTCACGGCGCCCGTCTCCAGCGCCGCCCGCACCATGTAAAGTCCGATAAGCGCCCGCTCCCCATCGGAGAGCTGTTCAAAGAACAGAGGTGTCTGCTTGCTCGATTCACTTTCAAATCGAAGTTGCAGGGCTTTTGTGTTAATGCCCACATCTACTAGTTTAAACGATCTAAAGTCCGGCCAAACATCCCGCAACGCCTCCCGCAGTGCATCGCTCCATTCCTGCTCCTGGTACAGTGAGCGATACCACGAAGTGAGATTGATCATTGATAGATCGGGATGACTCGCCTCCGCTTTGCTCTCCCGCTCCATGCTGCGGGGATTGGGGCGAAGGATTAACAACTTGGCGATCTCCTCCTGGAGTAACGAGAGGTTATCCAGATTGACACCGCGCGGCTGGATAGCCGGAAGCGCCGCTTGTCGCCAGTCGAGCGGGAAAAAGGCTTGCTTCCCGTCCGCCCTTAAAAACCGCACGCCGTCCAAGTCGCGCTCGAACAGTGGCTGATCATCACACAAAGCTTTCTCGTGGATCACCCGCGGCTTTTCATTGTCGTTCTTTTGTTCGATGTGGATTACATACTCAAACGCACGTCCATCCAAACTCAAACCCAGTTCGAACTCCTGTACCCTGCTGCCGAGCCATTCGGTGAACTCCAATCTGGTGACATCGTTTTCGCCCGTCCCGCCGAGCAATGCGTCGCCGCTCCCAAGGTTCCGCAGCAGGCGTAGTGCATCGAATACCGAGCTTTTGCCCGCGCCGTTGGGGCCGCACAATACGGCGAAAGAGTCAAACTCAGCCTCAAAGGCCACTAGACAGCGGAAATTGTTGACGTACAGTCTCGTGATCATCCCAATATGCTATTTTATTTGGCGCCGTACGTCCATTATTGCCGTGATGGTCTTGCCGGTCGCAGCTCTTGTAACCGCTGCCACGCGGGAACTTTTCGGTAATGGGGCAAATGCAGTCGGCGTAGGAAATGGCTTTCTGATAAACGATCAGTTTTTCAAATGTAAACGACATTTGCGATCCAGCAATGAGAATAGAAAGTTGACAGTAGACCGCAGGAGGCGTTTCCACCCTGGCGGCAGCCACTTTTTTGCTCCAGCCATATTTGCTCTACTATCTACTCTCTCAAGTCTCCTGCTCTATTTTTTCGCCCGCTGGCGAAAAAATCGGGGCGACAGGATTCGAACCTGCGACCTCTTGGTCCCGAACCAAGCGCTCTAGCCAAGCTGAGCTACGCCCCGTTTAATATTAATATAGTATCCGAAAGTTGTGAAAGCATCCAGCTAGAACGCTGATAATTGAAGTGATATCGAAAGACTTCCATTGGGGTGCATGAGACTTGGGGAATGCAGCGCTGCCGGGCACCCGCGTTATGTCACGCCTCCGTTTTCTTGTTGGTAACGACGTACCCGTTCACGCACGATGTTTTTGGCGTACCTACCACGCATAACGACAGGCCGAGCCGCGACCGTAAGGGAGTGGTACCGCCGTGCACGCATACCGAGTTTGAAAGGCCGAAAGGCCGTGAACGGTTACGTAACGACGAAGGCTCGGTATAACAGATTGTCGGTATGGACGCTACCTGCGGGGACATGTTAAAGTTAAATAGCAACGCCGCGCCACCAACTTCCACCACGACAACGGAAAATACCGACGACAACGTCGTCCGAAACACGCGCCAGCCCGCACCGCCATGGTCAAGCCATCCCCGCAATACCATCCGGTTGTTTTCTTACGGCTCATGGTTCATGGTATGATTTCGCAAACTGGATTGGTTGGCGGCGCGGGCGGCGGCGTTCGATATTGCGTCTTGCATAAGGTTGATGGACATGGAACAAACGCAACGCATCGGTGTCATTGGCGGATCAGGACTCGGGCAGCAGTTGCTCATGCCCGGGGATGGACAGGCGGTGGATATTCAAACGCCCTTCGGCCCACCAGCGGCAGCGCCGATTCTGGCAAATTGGAAGGGTATTCCGGTGGCCATTCTCGCCCGGCACGGGGCGGGGCATATATTGAATCCGACACAGGTGCCCTACCGCGCCAATATTTATGCGTTGAAAATGCTGGGCTGCCGGTGGATTCTGGCGTCCGGGGCGGTGGGCAGCCTCAACGAGAATCTGCATCCCCGGCAGCTGGTGCTTGTGGATCAGGCCATTGACCGCACTGTGCAGCGCGTATCAACCTTTTTTGATCAGGCGGCGGTACATGTTGATTTTTCTGAACCGGTATGCGAAAAACTGCGCAATCTCGTTTATGAGAGCCGCACGGAATTGGCGACCGATGTGGTAATACATCCGCGTGGGACGTATGTGTGCATGGAAGGGCCGGCGTTTTCGACACGGGCGGAATCGCGGTTGCACCGGAGTTGGGGCGGCGATTTAATCGGCATGACGCTTATGCCGGAAGCCAAGTTGGCGCGGGAAGCGGAAATCAGTTATGCGTCGATCGCTCTGGTGACAGATTATGATGCCTGGAAACCACACCTGCAGGGGCAGACCTCGATGGAACTGATGCGGGAAATTCTCAGCCATTTACAGACGGCATCAGAAAATGCGCTGCATTTGATTAGGGCGGCGCTGGCACGGATCTGGGAAGCCCGCAATCAGGATTTCCCGGCCCATCGGGCGTTGGAATTGGCGCTCTTCACAGATAAGGCGAAAATAACTCCCGAAGCACGCTGGCGGCTGGAGGCGTTGTGGGGAAAATACTTTCGCGGAAGGGACAGTTAATGGATCGCCTTGCCAACTTTTTCAGCCGCCTTATTGGGCCGTGGCGTCATAATGCTACACCGCGACTTTGCCTTCCGCAGGCCAAAAACACCCTTCCAAAATCATGCTTTCCCGCGACCAACCCAAGGGAACATGAAAAGTCACCCTGTAGTAATAAGGGTATGATAGGCAGGCATCCAAGCTTTATACCCCATTGCGTCCTTTGGGTCCACGGCTGGTTTCCAGTGGCGGCGCTATATGTCGGTATCGTATTGGCAGGCGTTTTCCAAGCCGCAGTGGCGGGACCGGCGCGGCCCGTGTCGCCGCTCAAGAATGTTGCGCCACCGGAAATCCAGTCCGGCCAGGCGGGCGGATTTTCTCATATTCAGGTTGCTGATTCTTTTGGGGCACGCGATCTGTTGCGCACCGCCAGGCGGCTGGTGGTAAGCGGACATCTGACGCAAGCGGTGCGGACGTATCAGCACATTGCGGATCAATATGGTAACAGCGTCATTGCGCAGCCTGACGGCACATACGAATCGGTGCGGCGCTATGTCTGGGCGCTTTTGCTCAATACACCGGCGGTGCAGCATGGACTATATGATCAGATCTATGGTTTGCGGGCGAAGCAAGTTATCGATCAGGCGCGCCGGACCCATTCATTATTCCAGTTAACCCAAGCGTGCGAACGCTATTTTGCCGCCACCGCCGCGGCCGCAGGATTGCAATTTGCAGCTGCGCGACAATTTGAACGCGGGCAATTTGCGACAGCTGCGCGTTTGTGGCGGCAACTGTTAGCGCATCCGGCGTTGCAAGCCACCCGCCCGCTGCTGCTGCACAATGCCGCGGTGGCGGCATGGCTGGCCGGTGAAAAGAATTTAGCCGGGAGACTGTTGGAACAACTGGCCAATACCGCGCCGCAGTCCAGCGGCATAATCGCGGGAAAAAAAGTCAATCTGCTGGCCGATGCGCGTGCGATCCTTGGCGCTGCGCCGGTATTTCATAGACCGGTGGAAACTGGAACCTGGCCGACGTTTGAAGGCAATTTTCGACGCAATGGCGCCGCGCCGCGCGGGACGATTCCCGCCGCCATCATGTGGACCAGACCCTTACATACTTTTGATTCAACGCGGAGATCCAATTCCGCGTCCATAGCATTACAAAATGAATTGCGGCAATTTCTTCCCGCTTTTGGCATGACACTGGATCCGGCGACCGGCAAAACTTCCGGTGACGTACTTTTTTCCTTTCCCACATGCCGCCATGGCGTACTTTATCTGAATTTACAGGATCGTATTAAAGCGGTGGATATCAACTCCGGCTATACGCTTTGGCGGTATCCGCATGGCCGCCCGCCGGCGAACGCCAGCACGGCCAATCTGGCTACGTTAATCAGTGAATTAGATCATTATTCCTGCACCCTGGCGAACGGAAAACTGTACAGCGTGGTGATTCACCGTGATGGTGCGGCCCCGACTCCGACACCATTCGGCATGGCCTCCGCCGGATTGGACATTGTCTGTCTCAACGCCGCACGCGGTCAATTGTTGTGGCGGACGGCGGCGGCCAGCCTGGTTGCCGACAAATCTGGCCGCAGTATCTGGCCGGCCTGTATTCCCATGGTTAGTCGCCATGCGGTATTTCTGGTGATCGTTGCCGGGCAGCCGGGCAGCGGCATGAATGAACTAAGCGTAGCGCGATTAAACGCTGATTCCGGCAAGGTGCAGTGGACGCACTACTTATGCACCATCACCGGCCCCGCCTATGGCATCTCTCCTTTCAATACCATCAACATAATTCCGGCCATGGCGGATCATACACTTTACATCGCCACGGGGCTGGGCGCGGATATGGCGATCAATGCCGATTCCGGGCGGGTACGGTGGCTCCATATCAATCAGGCGGCCGGCACGGCATTTACCACGATGCAATATGGTTTGGTCCGGCGAATTCCACCCTGGATGATGAATGCTCCCGTGGTGGCGGGCTCCCGGCTTATCACCATGGCCAACGGTTTGGGAGCCGCATCTAAAATACATATCTACAATCGTCGTACCGGCCGCAAACTTTTTGTGCTGCCGTGCCATTCGTTTTATGATGCCAAGATGCTTTTGGGCGTGATCCATGGCTATATGCTGCTGGCGGGCACGCGCTTGTGCGCCGTGAATATTACGACCGGAAAACAGGTCTGGGCCAGCGCTGTGATCCGGAAATTTGGCGCTATTTCCGGACGCCCCTTTCTGACCCGGCGGAATATTTATGTGCCGTTGAATACCGGCCTGCTGCTGATTAATACGCGTCATGGCACCTTGGACGCCATGGCCAAATGGCCGGCGGAAAATGCCGATTCGGCCGGGAATCTGTTGATCACCGCCCATGAGGT
Source organism: Phycisphaerae bacterium (assembly GCA_049977145.1). Taxonomy (GTDB): domain Bacteria; phylum Planctomycetota; class Phycisphaerae; order WQYP01; family WQYP01; genus JAMDCX01. The sequence goes on along the minus strand of JBMFGW010000037.1, from coordinate 26,198 downwards.
GGTGGTGGTCAACGATCATACTGTCGCCGGTTATGCCCGTTGGAAAGACGCACTGGCCTATCTCACGGGGAGGATTAAAGCGCATCCGGAAAATTCTGAACCTTATCTGACGCTGGCCGAAGTCGCCTTTCGTTCCGACCACGAGGCGCTGGCCCGGCAGATGCTTAGCCGGGCGGTAAAGCTGGCGTTGCCCAACGCGTCTCGGCATGCCGGGATGGCGGATCGTATCTTCCGGGTGTGCATGACCTTTGCCAGCACATCCGCCCGTAAATCCAGGGCGGCGGGGCTTTTTTATCTGCAAAAAGCCAGCACCATAGCACGCGTGCCACGGCAGCAGGTACAGTGGCGGATGGCCATGGTGCATTGTTATCTTGCGCAAAGCCACCCGCGCCAGGCCATCACGCTTTTGGAACAGATTCTCGCCCAGGCGCAGTTACGTGCCGCGCCGGTCAATTATCGTGGTGTCATACTGGCCGCAGCTACAGCGGCCCGGGCTATGATTCAAACGGATATCATAAAAAAAATTGGCATGCCCGTCTATGCCCCCTGGGAAACGCGAGCGCAAGAACTCTTGACGCAAGCCCGGACTACCCAAGCCGCAGCGCCGCTGGAACAAATTGTCTGGCAATATCCCAACAGTATGGCCGCCTGGCAGGCCGCCCGCCTGCTGGCCGGGCATTTTGCCGACAGCAACCATTGGGCCGAAGATTATGACATGCTGCTGAAGGCCCGTAGCGCGCTGCATCTGGCCAAATCCGACCGGGCGTGGGAGCTCTCCCGGCGATGTTCCGCACTGGTACACTTACGGCACTGGAACCAAGCTCTGGTGTTGGCGCGGCGCGGGGCAGCGCGCTTTGCCGCATACCAATGGACCAGGGGCCCAAACAAATGGACCTTTGCACACTATGCACAGCATATAAAGCAAACAGCGCCATGGGGAGCCTTGGAGCGGCGGGCCGTACTTAACGCCAAAATCGGATCGTCGCTTACCATGTCGGGCGCCATTCCCGGTACGCTGCTGCAACCGCTGGAAAATACGCCGCGTTTTCGGCGCTATGACTTGTTTTTAATCGGGCAAAAGGCCAATGGCGGCTATCGGATTTCCGCCCGGCGCACCGGCGATCTGAAACCACTTTGGAACTGCCTGATCCCCGGCGCCAAGCGAGCTTTATTGATTGGATATTTGAAAAAACTGGCTATTCTGGCCACCGCCGATCAAATGCTGGCGGTCCATACGCGCACGGGCAAGCTGGCCTGGACGGATTCCCTGCTGCCTACCGCCGGTCGACATGGATTTCTGACACCGTTGGCCAAGGCTCCCATGCCCGGAATGCAGCGGATGGTTATGATCCAGAAGAGAATTATGATCTATGGTGGTTTTCCCGGTTACAACATCATTCCACCCCAACTTGCAGCGCAATGGCGCGCGACTTTCGTGGCGCGTTGGCTGGGAGCAACGACCTATCATTTCATTAAGCTGCTACCCGACGGGCTGGTAGTCGTTGGTCACAGTGATCTTATGCTTTACCATCCACGTACCGGCAAACCCGTATGGGAACAGGCCGCGGCGTTGCGGAAATATGGGAACATATCCTTGGTACGGCAGACCCGCCATTATCTCGCCGCGGCAATGCATTTGCCCATTGACCACGTGGTCTTGATCAACCGGCGCACGGGACAGGCGGTCGGGGTTTTGCCGACTGATCCAACGGCTCGCTTTTATTGGATGCGGGCCGATCCCGCGGGACGCCTTCTGCTTTGTGGTCAGCACGGCGTGGCCATGTTTGATCCCGCCATCAGCATGTCCGCACCAATTTGGAGCCGCAATGATCTGCATGATTCTTATCCCACCGCCGCCAGTTTAAGTGTCGATGGACTGATTGTTCCCAGCGCTACGGGTATGACTTGCCTGGATGTCACCAACGGCGCCATAAGATGGAATCAACCCGGCCTTAACGCCGGCCTTACCTCCAGCGGACTGATCTGGATGCAAACCGCATTGAACGGCAACACGCTGGTGATGCTAACACCGCGGAATATCATGGCCATTGCGACGCGTACCGGGGATATTGCCTGGAAGGCCGAATTTGTCATGCAGGCGCGGCCGCCGTTAACATCCGCCCAAATTGGCGATCCCGATATTGTCGCCATGGCACAGGGACCGATAGGCCCTGCCGGCAAAGTCATGGATATGTATGTGATTAATCAAAAGGATCGTCAGGGACGATTGGACAATGGCTCCATAGTGCTGGATCAACAGTTTACCCGATCCCGGCATGATCCCGAAGCGCCGGATGTGGAGTCCTGGCTTTTAGTCAACGGCGGAATTTTGTTGGAAGTCAATGGCGTCATATTCTATTGCCACACATAATAGCTGTTGGGCCGCGCCGGACCCGGATGAGGTCAGGCGGCATGGTTAGGAGTTTAATAGTGACGGATGACACGGTGCAGACGATGCGGGCGGACGAAACAAGCTCTTTCCCGGCGCGACATCAGGTGCTGTTCGGATTTTTACGGCAGACCCGGTATGTGGTGGCATGTATTGTCGTGGGGATGTTTTTCCTTTTTCTGGCGGGAAAAGTAATTCCTTCTCCCAATATGAATGGCGCACGCGCCTTGGCCGCGGGGCCGGCGATATCGCTGGCGGCGGAATTGGCAATGCTTGGCGGGCTGATTGTGGCGATGATCATTGGTACATTGCTGACTTGGCCGGATGCTCCGCACACCGGACTTTTTGTATCTTCAGTGGGCCTGATTTTTCTGGCCTGCCACTGGGGTTCGGTCACGCTGCTGCTGGCGTTACGCCATGCCGATTTGGCGGCGGCCTATCACACCATGGCCTTGCAAAATATTTTTTGGTTTTTTTATATTCTGCTTGGGGAAGTACTCGCGCGCGGCATGTATGAATTCGTCGGTTCGCGGAGTTGGCCACTCTATCTCGGTTTGCCGTGGCCCATTACCTCCACTGCCACCGATTCCGCCGCCGCCTATCCCTCGTTCGCCGGCATTCTGGCGGATGCGGACCCGCTTGATCATCGGAGTGTTGCGGCGCGTATCAGGCGGAATATGCTGGCTTTTGTGGTAACGATTATCGTAGCGGTGGTTTTACTATTTCTACTGTTGAAATCCCAGCAACCGGGACAGGCTGTTTTTGCCTGCTCTGTCGCGTTCGCCGCCGGCGCTTTCATCAGCGCGGCGCTGACGCCGCAGGCGGAGGCCTGGGTAATTTGGATTACACCGCCATGTATTGCCGCCGCCGGCGGAATTCTGGCTCCGCATTTTCCGCAGCCCTATCCCGCCCACGCGGGCTTATTCCTGGTGCGAACATTACCCATTTATTACAGTTCCGCCGGGGTGGCTGGAGCCATTGTCGGCTATTACGCGGCGGTGCGCATGTATGGCCGCCGGGCCATGGATAATTACAATGCCGCTGGTGCGGCCAGATAACCGTCGGCGGTGGCAACTGGATCTGGTCCGGCGGGCGGAGATGTTAAAAAATTAAAGGAAGAGAAGCATCGGCATGGCAAAAAAAGAGCTTACGATTTCTCTGGCCGCCAAATGCCAGTTGCTCTTCGGATTTGCGGTACTGGTGATTATTGCCGGTGCCTTGGCCGTCCCTTGGCAACGCATGGAGCAGCTTACCAGCCGCGAGCCGGTGTATGAAGCCCGTTTAGCCGCGGATATGGCCTTACGTCAGGCGCATGTTCAAAGCGCCGTCGGCGCCATGAGCCACGGAGATATATTAGCCCTCTGGCGGGCGGCGCATCTGCGCGGTTTGCATTATCCACCACCGGTAATTTTGCCCCTGGGGAAGATGGGAACCATTCCACCTGCGGCCACCAAGTTTGACGCTGCGGCCATTGCGTATTTTCTCAAAGACTCCAGCCAGAACCAATATGGCGCATTATCCGAACGCATTGCGCATCATCCCGTTTATCAGTATGCCGCTGCGGTGCGGGCTTCGGTAAGCTGCCTGCGTTGCCATACGCGATGGCGTACCTGGCTATATCCCGACACCGGTCGCAAGACCGCCATCCTCACGGGTACATCGTCACACCTGCAAACGATCGCTGCACGACCGCGGGCCTATTCCCCGCGTGCGGCGGCGCCATTGGTGGCGGTGGTGCATGTGTCCATGCCGGTTACACCGGATTTGGATCAGTTGTTGCTGAATCGGGTGGTCATTGTCGTCTCCGGTCTTATTGGCGGATCATTGGCCATCGTGGTGTTTTATCTCATTACCACCCGCCTGATTCTCCAGCCGGTGCGGGTACTGCGGAACACGGCGGAAAAAGTCGCCAGGGGGGATTTGGATATTCGTTCCGCAATTTCCACCGGTGATGAATTTGAACAGCTTTCCGATACATTTAACATTATGCTCGCCACGCTGAAAGCATCGCAGGATCAATTGGAGGCCACCAACCGGAGTTTGGACACGCGGGTCGGCGAATTGGCGCAATCCAATACGGATTTATTTCAGACCAATAAGATGAAATCGGAGTTTCTCACCAATGTCAGCCACGAGCTGCGCACGCCGCTTAACGCCATCATCGGTTTTGCGGAACTGCTGGCCACGGCCAAGCCCTCCGCAGACGATCCGCGATGGAAACGCTATATCGACAATATTCTAACCAGCGCCCGCCAGTTGCTTGATCTCATTAACGACCTCCTGGACTTGGCAAAGATAGAGGCGGGGAAAATGGTCTTGCGACTGGAGCGCATCAACGTGCCGGATGTCTGCGAATCATTGGTGAATTTCATGCGGCCACTGGCCCAGAAAAAAAATATCGAGCTATCACTTTTGGTGCAACCGCCCATTCCTCTGGTCACTACCGATCCGGCGCGCTTTCAACAAATTTTATATAACTTTCTTTCCAACGCCATTAAATTCACGCCCGAGGATGGGCACGTGCGCATCACGGTTACCACTTTGGAGGCCAAGGGCGTAAAAATATCCGTCACCGACACGGGGCCGGGTATTGCGCCGGAACATCACGCCGCTATTTTTGAAAAATTCAATCAGTTGGACGCCTCTGTGACGCGCCGGCATGGCGGAACCGGCTTAGGCCTGACCATCAGCCACGAATTGGCCGCCATGCTGCATGCCACCATTGAGCTTGTCAGCGAGGTCGGCAAGGGGGCCACCTTCAGTTTGCTTATTCCCATCGCTCCACCGGACGCTCCTTCCGCGTCAAGCGTCGGTTAGTTTGCCTACCCGCGTCTGCTGGAGGGTCCATGGGCGTTGACATGCAATTGCATCCAATTTCCGCAGCATGATCGGAAATGCTGTAACCCGCGCTGGCCTGCGGTAATACGGTGCTCCGGTCTGTGCATCCAGGCCGTTATAGGTATGACCTGCAACTGTGACCTGCAATTGACCTTGCAAAATATTCCAAAGGTATTATTATAATTTTCAACAGGTGTTCGCCGGTGTAGGCGAATGAAAAGGGAAGGCGGTTTAATTCCGCCGCGGACGCGCCGCTGTATAGGGCAGTTATCGCGTCAGGTCACTGGAAATGATTCAACCGGCTCTCGCCGGAAAAAGCGGTACGTATCATCACGCCGCTGGAATCGCAGAAATCCGGGAAGACACTGACGCCTCCACGCCCTGAGCCAGAAGACCTGCCTGTTGCGTAGATGCCGGTCCTCGCGAAATGGGACACTGGGTGTTATGTGTACGATTTTGATATTGATGGCATTGGATAATCGCTGATCCGCATACGGTATCTTTTTAGACTACCGCTAAGGATCAGTAAAAGTTTTACCGCTGTCACAATGCTATCAACTTCAATAACCTGCCACCGACATTCCCGGAATTCCATGGGATCAGGCCTTTATTTTTTTATACACCGACTGCACGGGCCGCGCCGCAAAGCCGCAAGGAGTTTTTCATGAAGCGTATTATTTTCGCAACGGGAGTTCTATTATCAGCGGGCCTTTATGGCGCAAATATTCCAGTTGTAAATGCGGGGACAAATTACGGCTATGCCAATGAGGTTGTCGCCGGCGATAGCACCAGCGGCGGGTATTCCGTAACCGGCTGGACCGGGCAACTACAAGCGAACGCAGGAACGGCTTTTTCTAAGCCAACAAATGGCGACTCTGGTAGTGGACATTACCACCTTACACCATTTGAACCGGCGTGGGTTACGCCAGCCGCAGCTGCCGCATCCAGCACCTACAGCCCGGTAGGATTGGCGAGCGTTAATGCCGGGGATACCCTGGCCTTAGCCTTTAACGGAATCACCGTACCTACAAGCCCGGCGATCAATGGCGGCTTTACGCTCGGCATTCATGCGGGCGTTGGACTTGAAGATACGACAGCCAATTCGAGCAACAGTTATAGCGGCAGCGGCGTTGTCGCAAATCCCGCCGCAACTTTCAATTCTCGCATTTCATACCTTGCGGTGGGCGATGGTACGAACTGGGTGTGGTATGCCGGGGAAACGTTGAACTCCACTGGAACCACCGTTATCAGCACTCAGTGGACAGCTTCTTCCACGGCAATTCCGAGTCTCACAAATGCGACGTCTTCCGGTGCCGCACTGATGACATTCAATGATCCATCCGCTTATTACGGCATAGCAAGCGGCGACAGCAGCAGTCCATACTATGTCGCTCCAGATGGCGGAAATAATACGGTAACTCCCGCCAGTGGAACACCACTTTCCGATCCAGCTCAAACTTTTACCGGCACGCTTGGGGCCTTTAACGGCAAGAATTACTGTCAGGTGATGACCACTCTTAATGGTTCAGCCGGGGGCGATTGGTTCAATGTTTCCACTACGGGGCTGCCCGATGTAACTGAGGTCGCGCTGGTGGCTCCTTCCGGCTCCAATTCCATGTATGTTCAAGCGGTGATTGGGGTGGTACCAGAGCCGGCAACGCTGATGATGTTATTGGCGGGCGTCGCGGTCTTGCCGCTGCTGCGCCGTCGGGGACATGTGAGTGCTAAGACATCGTGATAGCTCGAAGCGCGGCGGCACGGCGGCATAAATGCCTCCGCTAAGACGGCGGCGAAGGAGTAACGTTCTGACGCTCCCGCACTGCGCCTGGATGTCCAACAGGGGTTTGACAATGCACCGGCGATCGGCCCATGGTTTTACACTCACGGAATTGCTGGTGGTCATGGCCATTATTGCATTACTGATGGCATTGATGCTGCCCGCATTGGCGGTGGCGATTCAGGATGCGGACCGTACTGTTTGCATAAGCAATCTGCGGCAAATAGGCTTGGCGGCGGAAGAATATGTCGCCACTTATAATGGCAGCTATCCCTTGGCATACTACGGATTTGGAAATCCTTCCTGGGCTCTGGATCACATTTGGAATTCATCGACCAACCAATGGATCTATCAACCAGGTATCTTGTGGATGGGCCGGACTAATTTAAGAGTTTTGGTCTGTCCGTGCGTCAATCAAACACCCGCTATCGGTCAAATTGTTTTAGGCTATAACTACAATACCAGTTACATCGGGCATGGTGCACTGGAAGGGCCGGGCGAGTCCATGCTGCCCCCGGCGCGTGTGACTGATGTGCAAAATCCGACCACTTGCGCTTTATTTGGCGATGGCGGCTGGACGGGCGGAATTGATTATTGGATGCGGGCACCAGTACTTTTAAATCCGGTGCCGATGAATGCCGACCGCGTCGGTGATGTACAACGGGCGGCGGGAACACAAGCCTTTAGGCATGATGGTGCCACCAATGTGGTGTATGCCGATGGTCATGCGGCTACGCAACGACAGTGCTTTACCGTCACGCAGCCTACCCCGGTTCCGATTGGTGTGGGTACCGGGTTTTTATCGGCCGATAACGCGGCCTATCAAACCAGCGTGCCGTAATCTTGGCTAAGTAGGAACGCAGAATGATTTAAACTATCATGATTGCAGCCAATACCTTGGCGTACGCAATTTATATCGGCCGACACAATGAATCATTCATTTTGGTTTCCTACTTAGGCACTTTCTTTTTCCAGTGAATTGCGGTATTCAGAAAGACTATGGTTGAACGTTTGGTACTCAAAGTCAAGAATTGGCTTGATCCCATCGCGCAAGAAGGGTTGGAAGACATGGGGTTTTTTCGTGAAGGTTCAAGAAATAGCAATTGGATCTGCTATGGGGACGCGGAAAAAGTCCAGCCGATCGCCTCTTGGCTTAAAAAGCGGAATATTGCTTTTCAAGTGCAGCCGGCGGACGGAATTGGTGAATTGAAAAAATACCCCAGGCTAAGCGATCAACTGGTGGATAAGACTGGCGGCGGGCCTACGCATTGCGCGCTGTGCGGAGCATCCAATGTTTTCTGTCGGCAGTGGATAGAGGGAGATGATGCCGATAACATTGACTATCCGGCCCCCATGCGGTTTTACATGTGTGGAAAATGTGTGCGCACACGTATGCAGCCCCATCCTCGGCTGTATGCTCCAGCTGAGGATTCCCTGTAGCTTGCGGGCAGGAACGTCGTATAACCATATTTTTGAAAAATTTATTGTATCTTGGGCTATGGTTCTGTCCGATAGAAATCTCTGATGAGTACGCAGACGGTATGTGATTCAAAAGTGTTGCTGATGTTCGCCCCATTGAAGAGCGAAACCGAAGCGGTACAAACCGCGGTCGATCACTGGACGCATGAGTGTCCACCGATTGCCCGCTCCGGATCTTATGACCAGATCAGCGTGGAGTGTATTGGAATACGCGGCAGTCGTCTGCGCGAGGTTTTGCCGCGCTATGCCCATCAGCGTGTGGCTGGGGTCATCGTGGCCGGAGTCGCGGGCGCACTGGCGCCGGACTTGGCGATTGGTGATCTGGTAATTGATACAAATTCCACCGACGCGAATCGGGTGGCGGAATTTATGAATGCGATGTCCCGCCAGCGGCGGGTCTGCGTTGGTCCGATTTACACCGCCAAAGAAATAGTTAGTACCGCTGGGGCAAAAAAACGGTTGCATAAAGAAACCAAGGCGATAGCGGTGGATATGGAAAATACCTATACCCGTCAATTGGCGGAACGTCGACAAGCCGCTTGGCTGGGAATCCGGGCGATCAGTGACACCGCTTTTGAAAATATCTCGCCTACCGTGGTGCATTTTGTGGATGGATCCGGTTCGGTGCGACCATGGGACATGACGTTAAGTCTGGCGAGAAAACCCATACTGATCCCACAGTTGATCCGACTGGGGCGAAACACGCAGTGCGCCACTAAACAACTCTCGGATGCAATTGGCGCGGTGATCCGCAGCGGTTGGCCCTTTCAGTAAAGCGGGCGTTGGAATGGGGTGCGGGCATATCTTTTGGCAAACGTCATTACGCAGAGTCGGCAGAAGCCTATCCAAGTAACCGGCCTGAAAATATGTAAATTATGTGATTGTATGGACTCACATATTTATGCCTTGAAATTCGCAAATCCATGTTTTCACCACTTATAACTTTTCCCGGGTATTACTGGGACAGACTGGCGGCTTCAATAAGCGTAGCGCTGGCATGGCGGTCCGGCTCCTCGATTTTCCGCTACCCCCAAATATGGTCGTACACGCCGCCATGTTGCACCGCCCCTTCAATGGCCGCGATGATAGCGCAGCAACATTTCAACCATGCCGGGAATATCATGCCGTTTCGCTTCCACCGTGGGAGGCCAGCCGACATCGCACAGCGCTTTCGTGGTCATCGGCCCGATAGAAAGACGATGATATTGTTTCACCACTTCCCGCAAATCCTCAGGCAACATGGCGTAAAGATTTTTGGCGGTCGACGCACTGGTAAAGGTAAGCCAGTTTACGGTTCCATTGCGAATGGCGGCTGTTGCCTCCGCCGATAAGGTTTTCGGAATGCGCGTCTGGTATACTGGCACATCAGTAACTTCCGCCCCGGCTTGACGCAGCATGTTCACCAGTGAGGGCCGCGCAATTTCCGCCCGCAACAGCAAAAACTCATTACCGCTTAAATCCAGAGCATTATGATCGGAGCGGTCGGCGGTAGAACCAAAATAATCAATTAATGCTGCGGCTAGCTCCTCGCCGATGGCATCCTCGGCAACGATCTCCGGGGTGATCGCCAATGCGTGTAGAGCCGCGGCGGTAGCCGGACCAATGGCCGCCACCGCAGCCGGAAAATCACGGGTATCCATTTTCAGTGAATTCATAATCTCCCAAGTGGCTCTTACACCGTTGGCGCTGGTAAAGACGACACAGTCATAGTAGCTCATATTGCTTATCGCCGTGCGGACGGCCCGCGGTGCAGAAGGCTTCACAATTTCAATGGTGGGTGCTTCAATCACTTTTGCCCCTAGAGCTTCCAACCGTTTGCCCAATTCACTGGCCTGCTGTCGTGTGCGTGTGACCAGAACCGTTTGGCCGAACAACGGAAGGTTTTCAAACCAGTTGAGTTGTGTCCGCATCGCTACGACCTTACCGATAATCGTAATCGCTGGAGCCTGGATATTGGCTTGCTTTACCAAGGCGGCAATGGTTCCGAGTTGACCAATAACTGTTTGCTGTTCCGGATGTGTGGCCATCCGCACAACAGCGGCGAGGGTGTCGGACGGCATACCGGCGGTCAGCAGCCGCCGGGTAATATCCGGCAGATTTTTAACACCCATATAAAATACCAGTGTACCGCCCAGTTTGGCCAAAGCGCCATAATCGACACTTGCGCACTGGTCCTCGGAATCCCCAGTTGCAGGCTTGCTGGAATCATTCTGCTGTTGATGGCCGGTAACAAAGGTAACCGTGCTGGTAAAGTCGCGGTGTGTGACTGGAATACCCGCATACGCCGGGCCAGCAATACCAGCGGTAATTCCGGGTATTACGGTAAATGGAATTTTGGCTTCCGAGAGAACCTGTGCCTCTTCGCCGCCCCTTCCAAATACATAAGGATCTCCTCCCTTCAAACGCACCACGTAGCGACCAGGGTGTTGTCCCTGTGTCGTGAGTTCCCGGCATTTTTCCAACAATAGGGTATTGATTTGATCTTGGGTAAGCGTATGCTCCCGCGCGCGCTTGCCAACATAAATGAACTCGGTGTCCGGGGGGCAATAGGTCAATAACTGCTTGTTAGCCAATGCATCATAAATGACCACCCTGGCCTGGGCCAACATTGCTGCACCGGCCAGCGTGATCAGGGTTGGGTCACCCGGTCCCGCGCCTACTAAGGCGGCAACGGGAATCGCCGCACCTTGCGATTGGGGAACAACGGAAATGTTTGCCATACGTTACTCCAACTGAGAACAGCGCCCCACAGGGCAAAGAAGCGGTCAACACGGCAACCGCGTGGACTCCGCAATGCATCCAGTTTTGCCATTGGCGCTGAAAAGTCACAAAAATTCAAGTCTGCTGATAAAATTGCCGATACAAATAACTGGTTGCAGTTATAGTTTCCTCCCATAACCTGAGCCGTCTGTTGTGCGTTGCAGCAGACGACTCATTTTTTTCCCACAGTCCTCCCATGCGAGCTACGCCACACGCGGGCTAAAAAATATGGCCGCACCCCAAAATTATAATCAGCGGCATCAACCGTCACCGATAACCGAAGTAAAATGGTACTGGTCGGACATTATCGAAAAAATTGCATGTCCACCTTCCATCGTCACAAAGTGGATGTGAGGATTTTCGGGCGTAATAACATTTCCCCATTCGCGTAGTGCAGGATAAGTCCGTATTGGACCGATGAAGATCTTTGATTTTAGCCTATTTTACATAGGGCTACGGACGGTGCCATCCGATACGCACAGCGGGAGCATTCTCGGGAGCACCTGTATCGCAATGCGGTAACATGCGGATAAAAAATAATTTCCCGGTAATGTATGGATAATCATCAACTTGGCTGGACAGAACAGTACTGGTATGATGCTGACACAATCGCCAGTAGAATCAAGCGAAATTGTTGATTTTACTGGGGAAAATAAACCGAATGCCGCCGTAGCTCAGTCGGTAGAGCGATGCTTTCGTAAAGCATAGGTCAAGGGTTCGAGTCCCCTCGGCGGCTTTGTCAGAATCCCCAATAGAATCAACATTTTCGCCACTATTCCATACGGTTTTGCTCATCACCACACGCGGCGGCTTTTTGTCCATCCGCGTCCATCCCGTTACGTGGAAAATCCGGCGTGGAGCGTTAAGTAGAATCCCAAGCGTTTTCTGCCCGGTTCATCGGTAGTGCCGGTGGCGTGGTTACTTGGTTGCGGAACGGCGCGAATTACCATACCATCCTTGTTGACATGGAATATTGTGGAGTTCAATTTGTAGTATTGGGAATTGGCCTGACCGAACGGCTGGGTTGGTATGACGCCAATGTTTCACGGATGGAACTCCGTATTGTCCTTCAGTATCCATCATAAAGCCGCGACCGCTGGTCGCGTTGGAAATTAGGATCTAATCCAATGATCAAAACAGCAGGAACTTTCTTTTTATTGATCATTACTCTTTGGTCATTGTAAGTATTGTAAAAAAGGAGTTTTCAAATGGAAGATAACGTGACGGAATCTAAACAATTGACACGGCGGCGGGTGCTGCAGGCCACCGCCGGGGCGGGTGCGGCGCTGGCGTTGGCGGGCTGCAGTTCGGCTCATTCGCGGTCCAATCTACCGCGTAATGCGTTGGCGGTACCGGCCTCGACCTCCAGCTTGAAACTGGATTTAACCGGTGACACCTGGACGATGCACGCGGACGGCCACCCGGACCGGCATCCCGCCATTGTGCCAGGGGCCACGTATACCGATTTAATGCGGGCCGGGAAAATTCCCAATCCTTATTACCGCGAGAATAATGGCCAAGTGCAGTGGGTGGCGGAAAAGAACTGGATTTATGAACGCCTATTTGACGTTACCGGGGAAATGCTTTCCAAACCGCATGTTGAACTTAAATGTCACGGGCTTGATACGCTGGCGACGGTATGGATCAATGATCAGCAGATCGGGCGGGCGGACAATATGTTCCGGGCCTGGAGTTTTGATGTAAAAGAGCATCTGCGGGTGGGCCACAACACCATCCGCATTAAGTTTGATGCGCTGACACCTTATGTGGAAAAGAACCGGGAAGCCTACAAAAAAGAGTATGGCATTGATTTAAGCGATGCCCGCTGCTGGGTGCGTAAGGCCCCTTACATGTGGGGCTGGGACTGGTGCCGGGCGGTGCTGACACAGGGAATATGGAAACCCATTGAAATTGTAGCGTATGACGCACAGATTACGGATGTGGGGATTTTACAGCATCATCAGGCCTCTGGTACGGTGCAGTTGGATATTCAAACCACGGTATCCGGAGCCAAAGCTCAGGCCAACGCTCATGTTCGCACTCGTGTGCTGTTCGGTGATGATGTGGTGGCCACCGCCTCGGCCCTGGTGACCGATGGCATAGCGAAATGCCACATCGAAATTGCCAATCCCCAACTCTGGTGGCCCAATGGTGTGGGCGAGCATCCGCTGTATACCGTGGAAGCACAACTGCTGGAATCCACCGGCAGCGTGGTGGAGATACTGTCTTCCACGGCCACCGTGATGGATACGAAGCGTCGCCGCATCGGCCTGCGGAAAGTGGGGGTGCTGCCGCCGCAAGATGGTGTGGCGATGCACGTACAGGTCAATGGCGTGCCGGTGTTTGTCAAAGGCGCGGATTGGATTCCCGCGGACAACATTCCCACGCGCGTCACACCGGAGATTATTCGCTGGTACATGGAAAAGGCCATTGACTGCAACTTCAATTTTATCCGGCTCTGGGGTGGCGGATATTATGAGCAGGACGAATTATTTGATCTCTGCGATGAACTGGGCATTATGCTGCAATTTGAGTTCAAATTCGCCAATGACACCTATCCGGTCAACGACAAAACATGGATGGATAATTTGCAATTGGAAATTGAGCAGCAGGTTTTGCGTTGCCGTAATCATCCGTCGATTGTGATCTGGAGCGGCAACAATGAAATTCAGTATTTCAAAGGCTACAACCATCTGTTCGGCGAGGTCATTGGCGGCACAGTACGTCGGTTGTTGCCGGGGGCGTTTTATGAAGTCGGCAGCGGTGCCGCCGGCAGCGGGGATATTCACACCTGGGATGTGTGGCATGGCGCCAATGATGGTGCTCCGTATAGCCAGTATCGGACAATAGAAGGATTTGTCACAGAATTCGGCATGCAAAGCTTCCCTGTGCCCATGACAGTCGATTCTTATACCGATGCCGCTGATCGTAAAAGTGTGCATTCTCCTGTGATGCGCTATCATGAAATGGACGGCAGCGGCCACGGCATCGGCATTATCATGCACTATACCAATGAGTATTTCGGAAAATCACCGGATAGTTTTGATGATACGCTTTGGTTGACGCAAATCAATCAGGCCTACGGCATCCGTTATGGTGTGGAGCATTGGCGGCGCGATATGCCGCGATCCATGGCTTCCACCATCTGGCAATATAACGACTGCTGGCCCGGTCCCACCTGGTCCATGACCGATTACTATCGGCGGTTCAAGGCCATTCAATATCAAAGCAAACACTTCTTCGCCCCGATTCTCGTCAGCGGCATACCGGATCCGAAAACCGGTAAGGCGGATCTGTATATCACCAGTGATCGGCAGAAAGATGCTTCCGGAGTTTTGCGCTGGTGGGTAACGGATTTGGCTGGCACGGTGCTCAAGCACGGCGGATTGGCGGTTCCTATACCGGCCCGCACCAGTCGGCTGGCGCATACGCTGGATCTTGCGGATCTCATCAGCAGTCACGGCCTGGCGAATCTATTGATCTGGCCGGAAGTGCGTGTGGGCAGCGTAGCGGTGGCGGAAAACGTATTATTCTTTGGCCGACCGGTGGAACTGAAACTCCATAAGCCGCAATTAGCGGCACAGATAACCGGTTCCGGGCACGATTATCATTTACAACTAACTGCCAACGCGCCGGCACTGTGGGTGTGGGCTAATGTCAAGGATACGGAGGCTACTTATTCAGATAACTTCATAGCCCTGCGTTCGGGACGCACGGCAGCAATTAATATTACACTTGATGCGGCCATGGCTCCTACGGACTTTCAGCGGAAGCTGACGGTGCGCAGCGTGTATGACATCGCCCCGGATATGCGGGCGTGAACAACCACCGCAGGATGTTGCGGTACTGCGGTGCGTGCAACATAAATTCGGCGTAATTGTTTACTGCATAGCGAAAAACGCCACCCCCAGCGTGGTGATAAAATGCTTTATGTCCGATGGTTTTCATCACACCGGGGTTACACGTCCAGACCTTCATACATTGCTGTGCTGATGTAACGTTCTCCGGTGGAGCACATCACCGCCACGATGATTTTGCCTTTCATTTCCGGCCGGGCAGCCACTTGTGCAGCGGCCCACATATTAGCTCCGGAACTGATGCCGGCCAGGATGCCCTCTTCCCGCGCCAATCGGCGGGCCCATTCAAAGGCATTTTCATTGGTGACTTGAATGACTTCATCCACCAGATCCACGTAGAGATTTTTAGGAATAAAACCGGCACCGGCTCCCTGAATCTTGTGCGGGCCGGGCTTCAGAGGCTGTCCGGCCTTATACTGCGTAATAACCGGTGAGTCGCTGGGTTCCACGGCAATGGCTCGGAACTTGGGATTCCGCTTCTTGATCACACTGGTAACACCACTGATGGTACCACCGGTACCAACCGCTGAAACCAGACAATCCACTTTGCCGCCGGTATCGTTCCAAATTTCTTCGGCTGTGGTTTTGGCATGAATTTCAACATTGGCTGAGTTCTCAAACTGCCTGGCGACAAGGGCATTTTTGTCAGCCGCGGCGGCTTCATCACATCGGCGGATCGCGCCGGGCATGCCTTCGGCGGCGGGCGTGAGCACCAGATTGGCGCCCATAATCCGCAAGAGTTTGCGGCGTTCCAATGACATGCTTTCCGGCATGTACAGTGTTAGCTTATATCCCTTGGCTGCGCACACAAACGCCAATGCGATCCCCGTGTTACCACTGGTGGCTTCCATGATATGCGTATCTTTGTTAATTTTGCCCGTTTTTTCAGCCGCTTCGATCATGGCCGCACCAATACGATCTTTTACGCTGCCGAGCGGATTAAAAAATTCGCACTTGGCATAAACAACGCCCTGTCCCGGCGGCACCAAGCGATTAATGCGTACCAGAGGAGTGTTCCCGATTGTTTTAGTAATGTCGGAAAAAAGTCTAACCATGCTATGATCTCCTTTAATGTTAATCTGTTTAGTAGGTTATGAAACTTTATCAGCGTTGTCAAGGCGTTGTCAAACGGTACTTGCTAACTTGGCAAACTGCCTCTAATGTATTGCCTTAGCGCTCTTCGGATCGTGATCCGCAGAGGATGGTAAAAGTTTTTGTTAATGGAGTTTTTCATGACACTGAGTATTGAACAGGTCCACGCCCGTGAGATTCTTGATTCCCGGGGAAATCCCACGCTGGAAGTTGACGTAATTTTGACGGATGGAACTTTGGGCCGAGCCGCGGTGCCCAGCGGCGCATCGACCGGTGAAAATGAGGCGGTGGAACTGCGTGATGGCGACGCTAAACGCTACGGTGGAAAAGGTACCACCAAGGCCGTCGACAATGTCAACACCAAAATCGCCTCAGAACTTATTGACTTAGATCCGCGCGATCAGGAACACATTGATCGCCTGATGATTGAACTGGATGGCACGGCCACTAAAGCCAACCTCGGAGCCAATGCCATTCTCGGCGTATCACTGGCCGTAGCCAAAGCTGGCGCTGCCGCCAGTGGTCTGCCGCTGTATCGCTATATAGGCGGCGCGTTCGCTAATGTGTTGCCGGTTCCGATGATGAACATTCTTAATGGCGGGAAACACGCGGATAACAATGTTGATTTCCAGGAATTCATGATTCAGCCGTGGGGCGCCAAAAATTTTGCCCATGCCCTGCGGATGGGCTCGGAGATCTATCACACCCTTAAAAAAGTCCTGCATAAGAAAGGTCTCAGCAGCGCCGTTGGTGATGAAGGCGGCTTTGCCCCCAGCCTTAAATCCAACGAAGAAGCGCTGGAAGTCATTGCCGAGGCCATAAAAGCCTCCGGCTATAAACTGGGTAAAGATGTATTTATCGCCTTGGATCCGGCGGCCAGTGAGCTGTGGGATAACGGCAAGAAAAAATATAAACTCTTCAAGAGCGATCCCAACAACTATATGTCCGCCGATGATATCATTGCGCTGTGGTCGCGCTGGGTGGATCAATATCCCATTCGCTCATTGGAAGATGGTTTGGCCGAAGGCGATTGGGATGGCTGGAAAACGCTTACCGATAAACTGGGCAAGAAAATTCAGCTTGTCGGCGATGATATTTTTGTGACGAACCCGAAATTCCTGAAAAAGGGTATTGAACTCGGTGTGGGCAACAGCATTCTGGTGAAAGTCAACCAGATTGGCACGCTGACCGAAACCTTGGAAGCGGTGAACCTGGCCATCCGTAACGGCTACAGCGCGGTATTGAGCCACCGCAGTGGTGAGACCGAAGATTCAACCATCGCCGATATTGCCGTAGCCACCAATTGCGGGCAGATTAAAACCGGTGCCCCGGCCCGGACGGATCGCGTGGCCAAATACAACCAGCTTCTGCGCATTGAAGAAGAGCTTGGCGAACAGGCGGTCTACGGCGCCCGGTATTGGAATAAACGCTAAATTTCCGGCAGGTTTATTGCTGTGCACCGGTGCCGACCAGTTTGCGCTGTCGCATCGCCTGGTCGTAATTATTTACGGACGGGCCTGCATCTCCATGGTCTCTTGGTGGTGCGAACTTTCCTGTCGTCCGGATCAATGAATGCAGGTCAAAAAAACCCGCACCACAGATTATTGTCCCTCGGAAAGGACCGGGGTATGAATTTACTTATGACTGGTATAATCATGTTGGTAATAGAATAGCAAGGCAGGAATTTGCCCATGAACCAAGCGTCATTAGAATCCGATCTATCAACTTGGTCAACATTGGCGGAGGTTCCGGTAAAAAACTTCCTGGCGGCCCTG
Source organism: Phycisphaerae bacterium (assembly GCA_049977145.1). GTDB lineage: Bacteria > Planctomycetota > Phycisphaerae > WQYP01 > WQYP01 > JAMDCX01. Next base: position 8,231 of record JBMFGW010000037.1, on the reverse strand, counting down.
GCGGCGCGTACACCCACCCCTGGCGGTGGATCCATGACCGCATTGATCGCGGCCCTGGCGGCTGGGCAATTGCAAATGGTCATCGCCTATACCCGCGGCAAACCCCGGTTTGCGGCCTTTGAAAATATGCTTGCCGATTATGAGGCCCGACTTGTCCGCGCCCGCGCGGTTTTGTGCGAACTCATGGAGGAAGACCGGGCGGCTTATGAAACGCTGCATCCATTCATGAAATTACCACCCGCCCAACGTCGCGCTGATCCGGCCTATTCCGCAGTGGTGGCCGCGGCCGTTCGTATTCCCCAGGCGGTGGCGGCGACGGCCGGAAGCATTGTGCAAGCCGCGGAAGTTTTGCGGGATAAGGTTAATCCGCTGCTACTTTCGGATTTGGGTGTGGCTGCGGCGACGGCGATGGCGGCGGTAGCGGCGGCGGAACTTAATGTGCTGGTGAATCTGCCCTTGTTGGAAAATTCCGCCACGGCTCAAACTCTGGCGATGGAAGCGGCGCACCTAACTGCCCAAGCGCGGACGCAATGGGAGCAGGTGGCCACACAGCTTCGCCAGGAATTGTCGGCAGCCATCCTGCGGACAGCTAAATAGCTTCCGGATTTACGCGGCCATCGAAACTCAACGATTGCAAGGTGATGCGGGTGTCCGGGAGAATGCCGCCGCCATTGCGCAACGGATTGCACCTTCCACAGCCGTATGCACAATGCGCTAAACCCTCGGGTTTCCGTCAGCCCAAGCGACACTGCAAATGTGCGGGCCAAGGTCGCGCGACTAAAACGGAATAGCGCCCCACCGGGAGCCGGTCCAAGTCATGGCCGGGATGGCGATAGAGGCGAGAACTTGTGCGTGTCGGCGCAACGCACGAATCAGAGACTTTTGGGGGTAGCTGTGCGTTCCTGGGCCAGGCACAGCGGAACACACTATCCCTCATAGAAGTACTTGAGCAATAACATCAGCGAATACGGCTCCACGATTTCTATACGCGTACCTTGCGGAGACTTTTTTAATATCTCAAAGAGCTCCTTATGCCATGTCGGCGTTTTTAGAACGGTGCGATAAATCCTGAATTGCGCCCCTTTGGCGGTAGTCTCCTGAAGAATAGCCTTGGCCGCATCCGCCGGTGAATTACCATTCCCGGGAAGATTGCCCATGCGGAGAAACGGCATGCCGTCGAAAACTCCCCGTGGCGGTATTTTCTGCGGCACAATGCCATCGGGAGAGAACTTCGCGTAGGCTGCTTTGACCTGATCATTCATGGCCGGCGCATCACCATCAATGATAAATCCAGTGAGTTTAACATCCCATAAACGGTAGTATTTTTCGCAGTGCGCACGCCAAGTATCGATTCCGGAAGGCAAGCCGGAGAACTTGCGTGGTGTTTGCAGCGCGCCGGGATTCAAATATCCGGCTCCGGAATCGCCCGTGATAAAGTGATCGTTGGGTGTTTTGTTATCCCGTGCATAGACCATGCCCGGAGCAAACCGATCCGAGAGATTCGGATCAAACGCCCAACCCAGCGGAATCGATCCGCGTGCCGGGTCTGTCCACATCGTCGGAAGCATCTGATACAGCCATGCCGCGGAATCGTAATCGCCGACATAAATAGTCACATAGGATTTTTCGGCGACATACCCTTGTGGATTGATGATTTGGCGCTGCTGCAGGTCCTGTTTTGTCGGCAGTTGTTGTGGGTAACTGGCTTTAAGCGGGTAGTGCTGATAGAGCGACGCATTGGCCATACAACCCAACCCCAGCGCATCGGCATCCATATACCCGTTAAAACAGGAAACAATATATGCATATTCCCATTCCGTCGCCACGCCGCCATGCTTTCCACCGGCGCCGGGATACCGTGTGTATTTTTTATCCCACGGCGGGAATCCGCCGATGTGGATCATCCGTTTTCCATGCGTTTGATTCCATGCGGAGCGCAAAATAGCCCGCAACGTGCGCTGATCGGTGCCTAACGGCTGCGTTGGATCGTCAATCGGAACTTCATCGGCCCACGGGTCCAGATCAAAAAAGAATCCGCGGTGCGCGATGAAATAATCATGATTGCTAAGCGTATGGTTGGGAATATAACCAGACGGCTTCTGCAGCCAATAGGCATCAATGTAATAGCCCATTTTGGCGGGATTGCACCGTCCGGTATCCAGATAAAGTTCCTTGGCCCAGATATAGGCATCACATTTGGCACTTTTAGTGGAAGGCGTGGTAGTACCCGGAACTATTCCCTGTCCCGTAAACAGTGGAGAACCATCCGGATGGATTAACCAAACCTTTACCGGAAACTTCGGACCCTTCGGGTCGCCGGTAAGCCAGTAAAATAAAGAGCGGCGCGATTTATCAAAGCGAACAGGCAATAAATCCTCGACACCCGCCACGGTCGATGCCACATTTGAGGTGGAGGGAACATGCTCATCATATACCACCAAGCCCCGCACGCGATGCCGATATTCCAAGATCAAATGACGCAACGTTTTGGACGGTTGTATGACCTCGCCGTTTAGCCAGTTATGTCGGCCCCGCATCCAGTGCCACCAAAAGTGATCAATGCTTCCGCTATCTCCGCCGATGAAAAACTGATAAATCGTAGCACGGTCACGATTGGCCAACCCCTGCAAGGCCGCCAGAACATGCGCAGCATCCCAGATCTCGTGTAACTGATGCGGATTCGCCCGATTCAGCTTGAGCGTATAGGTCATGTCAATGGCGGCAAGCGATTGGTGGCTCCGTTTTTCAACGGAAAATTGAGCCTCATGGGTTTCCGCCTTGCCGCATCCGGATATCGCCATGGCGGCACCTGCCGCCCCCAGGAAATCTCGCCGGGTTGTTAATGAATTGCCGTTCTTTGTTTGCACGCAGTTACTCCTTATTTTTTTAGTATGTGCCCTACGCTACAGTGCGTCAAGCCGGGTAAATGCGGGAGTAAACCAGGGCTGGAGGTGGGGCGTGGCTCGGGCCTGATGAAAACCTCAACACCATGTTGATTCCATTTCTGTGGCGAGCCTCCCGCAGCACCGTCGGTTTGGAGGGCGCGCATCCGGTCCGACCGTTAATCTGGGCGCTGTCATAATCGCGCCATCGCACCCCAACAGCACAACAATTTGCGCGCTGGCCGATATCCGCTAGTAAAACCTGAATTCGCGCGGCGAAGAGTTGTCCATTATTGAAGTGCTGACCATCGCATTGTGATACGGGTGTTTGGGAGAATGCTGCCGTTATGGCGCAACAGATTGTACCTACCGCAGCCGCAGGCAACATACGCTGAAATCCATGATTTTCAGCAGCCTGGTATGACCCATCGTGCGGAGCGTTAAACCTCGGGCACGGCAACTGTTACCGGCTCGATCAATGTGCGTGTATAACCCAAAGTAACGTAGATTTAAGCCCGCTGTTTATGTGGGCACTTCATCGGCCCGCGGGTGGGCTCGTTGATACACATCCTGAATTCGCTGCGTCGTGAGATGGGTATAAATCTGCGTGGTACTGAGGCTCTGATGCCCCAGAAGTTCCTGCACCACTCGCAAGTCCGCACCATGGTTCAGCATGTGCGTGGCAAAACTATGCCGCAGCGTGTGCGGGCTGATATCCGGATCCAGATGGGCCTCCAGGAGATACTTGTCAAGTTTCCGCCGCACGGAACGGGTGCTTAACCGGCGACCACGTCTATTGATAAACAGAGGTGATTCGTCCGTATTGCCAGTAACAATCGTTTGTTGCAGACGCAGATATTTGTCCAAGGCGTTGATGGCCGTTTGACCGATCGGAGTTACCCGCTCCTTTTTTCCTTTACCGCGGACTTTAAGAACTCCGCCGACAGCATCCAGGTCACTGATATTCAGCCCCACCAATTCGCTGACGCGTAACCCGGAGGAATAAATAACTTCCAGCATCGCTTTGTCGCGGGCGCCGAGAAACTCCGTATCATCAGGTGTTTGCAGCAGAAGCGTTACCTGTTCTTCCGTCATAAATTTGGGCAGCCGCTTGTCTAATTTGGGCGTGCGGATGCTGACCATCGGATTATTACCGCTAAGGCCGTGCTGATTGAGAAATTTGAAAAAGCTGCGGAGCGTCGCCAGCTTTCGGGCGACGGTGGCTTTGGAGTAATTGTGTTCACGCATGTGTTGAAGATAGCGCCGCACATCTTCCGCATTGGCGGCCAGCAGCAACTGTTCAATTTGATCCGTCGGCGGCGCGGTGGGATGAGCATCCTGTTGGGCCTGCATTTCCCGCGAGCGGCTCACGGCGGCATTCGCCGCTACGGGCTGGGACAGCAGAACGCGCTGTGGGATGTCCTGAAATCCTGCCAGAAACAGCCCGAATTGGCGGAGATCCGCGCCGTAGCACCTGCTGGTATACGTCGAAAAATGGCGTTCATACTGAAGGTAATTCAGAAATTCCCGCACTTTTTGTGGTAACGAAAGTATTTCCATAGTTATCAACTCCGGGGTCGGATACCAGTGCGCCATTCATCCCGGAATGCCATACTGCGCGGTCCGACCGCTTTGTAAAACCTGTCACGAGCCTAATCCGTTCAGCTCCAACCACCTATATCGGCTTAACGGCTTGATTACCAACACCGCAATACACCACAGCTTCTCGTCGGAAAAGCTGCCCAGAGGCCCGACGACCCCTGATTACGGACCGGTTTTAACCACCGTAGCCAAGAGAGTTTATCGGCAATTAACGGCAAATAGATAAGATGCAATCCGCATTAGTGCAGTAAACGAAGGGATATAGGACGTTGACCGCCAGCCACTACATAAATAGTGGTAAATGATGTGGTGCTATTGCCCACCGTCTCCTACGCTTGGCCGCCGCGATTCCACATGCCGTCAGGCTGGTGACACAGCGCGCAATGTCGGCATGTGTCCTTGGGTGATCGCTGGCCGTACGCATACGAAAAGTTACGAATTGATGCGGGATGATTTTCCGGATGCACCGCACCGGCAGCGCGTACGTTTTCGGCCAGCCAGTCGTTAAGAAATTTGCGAAAGGCCACAATGCGGTACAATGATCCGGCATGATGGGTGATCCGATTCATGAATCTTTCCCCGCGGACACATCAGCCTTGCATATTGCGCTGTGGCTGGAGTCCCAGCAGTTCCCACAAGAAACCGGATTTGTTTATTCGCTTACCGTGGCGGCCAAAGCCGAGGGATGCCGCATCAGCTTGGTGGCGCCGGTGGATGCGGATATGAGTTTCCTGCCGAGTTTAGGTGGGTCCATTATTTCACGACCAAGACCGGGAAAACTATTTTCCCGACATACACAACATCGGACGGCCACGGCGATTATGGATCGGCTTAAAACCACGGGTGTGGACGTGGTCCTGCAATTTGCGCCCTGGAATGCGAAGGATCCGCTGGATGCACTGCTGGCGCGTGAAATAGCCATGGTGTGTTGGATTTGGGACACCGCGGATCTGCGGGCCGGTCAAACGCTACCCGCGGATACCACGCGACTGCTCGTGAGTTCGCAACCCATGCTGGATCAATGCGGCGCGGATCGATCCCATATATCCCTGATTCGGCCCGGAATTTTAGCGACGGATTCGCAAACTCTATACCGGCGCCCCACGGAACGTCCGGCATGCCTGGTATGCTTGGATCCCATTTCAGATTATCAGGCGTTTGCGGATTTGCTGGATGCCTGCCACCGCCTGCTGGATGAAAAAGTCGGTTTTCTCCTGTTTTTGTGTGACCGCGGCAACGATGTGCACAGTGTATGGAAACTCTCCGGCGAACTGAACTTGCTGGACCGCATCAGTTTTATCCCCTACCGGTATGATATTGATCCGCTGCTGGCGCAGGCGGATTTATACATCCAATTGACGGCGGCTTCACGCCTTAATTACACCACGCTGCGCGCCATGGCGCGCCAAATCCCGGTCCTTGCCAACCCCGGCCCCAATGATGAGTTTTGCGTCAAGGATCAGACCTGCCGGGTATTTGAACACGGCCATCCAGATATGTTGGCCGAACTGTTACGGGAAATGTTAGCGCATCAAGCCAGCGGCTGGGAACTAGCCACGCGCGCCGCCGGCCATGTGCGGCGGTATTACGCGATGAGTGATGTGATAGCGCAAGTCGTCGCGGTATGTCGGCAGGCCGCCGGACTTCCCCTGACCATGGGGAATCCAGCCGTCCGCAAGGCGTAAATGCCTCAGCACTCTTATGTTGAAGGGTGGTCATTGATCCGTGTAGCCGTAAACGGTTACCAGGGATAAAGTTGTTGCGTAGCTACCGACTCCGGGCGCACTGGCAATACTGCACCAGTTCCACCATGGATAGCGAATTTTGGCATTGGCCTGGCTGGCGTACATCAGCTTTTTATACCGCCTGGACTTAGCAATTCGGAGATGCGGCGATAGTGATAGCCGCAGATCACCAATTGAATGGCCAGGGGTAAATTTCTGGGCCGATGTAGACTGGTCCACACCAGCATTCTCCAATAGAGAAATCGCTCTTTACTTAGCAATCCCAAGCGCCAAGTTGCCAGTGCGCCGGCCAACAGGCGTCCCAAAGTAAGCGGCGCACGCACCGGCGGCGCATGATACTCCCGCAAAAAAGTTCGCAATCTCCGGTAATACTGCCTGGGGGAATAAATGGAACGCAGTATAGTCAGATATCCCTCCTGCAATAGCTCCGAATCCATGGACGGCACAATGTTGGAAGTACCGTCAACATTGTCGCCAGTGGCGATTCCCACGAGGCGATGGGCCTGCTGCATCCGCTCATAAAGCCGCGTGCCTGGTATGGCCTGCAGGCGTCCGACCATCGCCGTCATAATGCCGCTCTTTTGTATAAAGTCGATTTGCCGCTGGAAAATATTCGGCTGGTCGCTGTCAAAGCCGACGATAAATCCGCCCTGCACCTGCAGACCGGCATGGTGCATGCGTTGCACATCCGCCACGAGATCGCGGTTCCGATTCTGACTCTTGGAACATTCCGCCAAGCCCGAATTATCAGGTGTCTCAATGCCGATGAACACCGTATCAAACCCGGCCAGCGCCATCATACGCATCAGTTCTTCATCATCTGCGAGATTGATCGACACCTGGGTATTAAACGTAAGAGGCCCGCGCTGTTTCTGCCATTGGGTCAGCATCGGGAGCAATTCCTGTTTTAGTTCACGCCGATTACCAATAAGATTGTCATCGACAAAAAACACATTGCCGCGCCAACCGCTGCGATACAAAGCCTCAAGTTCAGCCCGGATTTGCGCGGCGGTCTTGGTGCGGGGGCGACGGCCAAACATGGCGGTCACATTGCAAAAATCGCAATCAAAGGGGCAGCCCCGCGAAAACTGAATGCCCGCACAGGCGTAGCGCCGTAAATCGGCCAGTTCCCAGAGGGGCACCGGGGTAGTATGCAGATCGGCAAAGCCGTCAGCGCGGTAAAACCTCTGCGCCTTGCCCTGCCGCCAATCCGCCAGGAATGGCGGTAATGACAACTCCGCCTCACCGAGTACGAAGTGGTCAACCTGATCAAATAATTCGTATTCAGTACTGAATAGCGGACCGCCCGCGACAACTTGAAGGTTGGCGGCTTTGCAGCGGCTAATCAAGGCCTTCGCGGATTCCCGCTGCACCACCATGCCGCTGATCATCACCAGCTCGGCCCACGCCAGATCACTGGCGGAAAGCGCCCGAACGTTGAGGTCGATAAGTCGTTTCTCCCACTGTGGCGGCAGCATTGCCGCCATCGTCAAGAGACCCAGAGGCGGCGTCACGGCCCGCTTCCGGATAAAGTGCAGCGCATGGCGAAGGCTCCAGAAGGTTTCGGGGAATTCCGGATAAAGCAACAACACCTTCATGGTCACCACTCCTAACAATACTGCGAAAATATCACCGTGGTACAATCCCACGCAAAAACAATTTCCCTGAAACCAACATCCTGAGGATTTGAAACATTTCCCACAGGCGGCTTCGAGCCGAGATATTCTCTATATCATGATAGGCGGCTTTCCGGTCCGGATCAAAAAAGTCTGCGTGTGCTATTCCACGTGGTTGTCCGTGTGCGGGCCGGTGCAGTTTCCGGCCAAATGGGTAAGGAGTATATGTTAGACTTTGAGGAGACGAGGACACTGCAACTTATTGACCGCAGGGCACTGGGCCGAATTTTGAGTTATATTCGGGTTTGGGAATTTCAAGGTGGCCAAGAGGGCCAAGTTAGGGAGGCAAGGGGGCCAAGTTCGGCAAGTTGAGAAAAGGCTTGATG
>JBMFGW010000036.1:0-31670 GCA_049977145.1 Phycisphaerae bacterium | reverse complement strand
GCCGGGTCTTCGCAAGGCAGGCTCGCCGCCCAGACACGGTGATGCTCAGGCTTGTCATCCAGACTGTCAAAATGGTTGCGCGTGCGCGGCCAGACATAATTACGATACATCTCCGAAAACGGCCGGGGACATAAAAACGGATGGTGTGGCTCGTCATACGAAACAACCAGAAAATAATCTTCAGCGGCATGGTTGCGAAGGAATTCGATGGCGCGATCGGAACATCGATGCGCATAAGTAAACGGCGCTTCCAGCCGGGGATCACCATTGGTGGACGTGGACCGCGAACGCCGGCGATCCGATTCCGACAGTTCTTCCACGTAACAGCGCATGTCGTACCAGTATTTCGGGTCCCAGCCATCGGCGCACCGCCCCAGGCCGAAATAATCGCTGCCGTCCAGGTGCCATTTGCCGATGTAGCCACAGTGGATGCCATGTCGCGTCCCGTCAATTTTTATCCAACGCACGTATCCAACGCGCGCCAGAATGCAGGCCATGACACCGAAGTTGCAACATTGCTTTTAAGTTATGTCCCGCGCGCTATCACCGCCCGTGACACCCGTGGCCTGATCAAACAAATCAGCGATAAGAAAACGGATTTGTTGCCGGATGCCCGGATTCTGGCTCCGGAAGGTGCGGAATTGCTTATGGAATTGGCCATGGCGATCAAATTCGGCATACAAACGGTTGAGCGCACGCACGCGAAAAACCACCCACAGCAACCAACGGGCCGGAGGCTACTGGGGGTGTTCCACTGGAAGTACGCACTCGCCACAATACATATATAAGTGTCAATATGTTATTTTGGAATCATACTATTGGTTCACGCTACGCGGGGTCAGGACAAATTTTTTAATGCTTAAGGCAAAGATTCCCTTTGCTGGAAACCCCGTGTCTTTGCCGCGGTCAAACGTCAAGGTGTTTTCGCCCCGGATGAGGGTGATTTCGACGGGCTTGGTCTGCTGCCACATGCCATTGGTCCACGGAATGGTAATCGTGACCGGGGCCGAACTGTGATTCACCAACACATTCAAATACTCGGTGGGTTTAACGGAAACAACTTTTGCCTTTATTTCGTACCTTCCAGACCGACTTACCTTGACAATATATTTGAAGGGATGGTGTTTTTTCCCCGCCGGCTGGCCGCAATGATAATAGATTTGCATACCACCTGAAAAGCTCTTCATCGTGGTAACACCGGGCATTCGTCTTGCGTGGTCGTCATAGGCCGCCGCCGGAATGGTAATAACGCCATGGCTATCGGTCGTAATTTCCAAATCCGTTCGTGATACAGGCGCCATTTCCACCATCTGCGCTTGGGTGGGACCGTACATTCTGGCTAACTGTGCGTTGGTCGGGACTTGTAGCGTTGGCGCACCCGAAGCGACGATGGCGCGTTGGTCCTTAATTGCCAGGGCATACCAAAAACCACCCGTGCCGGGAACCCTGAGATTCGGCCTTTGCTCACCGATCGCGGCGGCGACCCATTGCGCACGCAATACTTTCATGAATTGCCGGGGGTACCGTCGAGCCTGCGTTTCCAGGTAAAAATTTAATCCACCGCGATTATTCCACCACACCCATTGCCAGCCGGCACTGAACTGGGTAATCCAGCCATTGCGGGTCCAGATGCTCAAAGCGGCATGACCGCGCTGCTTTACGCCCCATGTGGGGATACCAAATGCCCGCTCCGCAAGGCGGCCAATCCAGGCCCGCGCGCCGCATTCACCGCCACCGGCAATGAGTTGCGAAGGCTTGTTGCCCGATACGCAGCCATAATGCATGTCGTTGTATCCCACATCCGTGTGGACAATATTCAGGTAGTGGCCACTGAATACATAATCGGGTTCATAGTTCATCAGCATGTGGCGAAACCATGCAATATCCCGGTTCGGATAGGAATCGTTAATCACAAACTTACATTGCCACGTCGTGAGTGTCGGAAACACCGGATCAAGCTGCCTCTTCAGGTAGGCATGCTGGTAATTATAATATCTGCGAACTGGATTAAATGCGGATGTCGCCCGCAGGGGCTTTTGAACCAGCGCCACCGCCAGCGCCACGCGCTGGAGGATTCCGTGGCGCGCCTGCGGACTTGCCTTCTCAATTGAACCATAGATCTCCATCGCCAGCCCGTAGTTGCCATTTCGTGGACCGTCAGCGGACTGCATCTGCTTCATCAGTGCCGGGTTGGCCAGCAACGAATTGATCAGTGCTTCATTCGATTCAGATTGCTGGGCAAACGCCGCCAGCCCACGCGGCGTGGCATACCCAATAATGGAGGCTTTCACCAGCACTGCATCAAGGTTGTCCCTTGACAGGAAGCCGTTAATCTGGTCTAGAATTGGAGCGGCCACTGTTTGACAATGGATTAGTGCATCGGCATAAGACTTGTTGCTGCCACGGGCACGAGCGATCTCGCGGGCCGCTATAGCATGTGATTCTCCAACGTGATATACCCAAGTGGGGTTAAGCAGGTAGGGCTTGCAGGCCGTCTCGGCACGGTACGCAGCCATAAAGCGTTTCTCCATTCCAGGATTGATGGATGGTAAGGCGTTTATAATTTTCTGTCTTAGGCTTTGCAGGATGGCGGAATACTTGGCCGCGAGCTTTTGCCCAACTGGAGTTAATGCGACGGGCCTGGGCCGCATATATCTTCGCGCAAATGCAGAATGCTGCATGCACGGCGTTAGAGTTAATACACACAGCAGTCCAACAAGGCTACGTTTTGTGATCATGTAAGACCTCATTTCAGGACGAAAAACCTTTCAGACGCAACTGCATCATGAAAAATCATATCGTACAATTTAAATTACCGTCAAATAAGCCTCTGACGTTGTTGAGTTGGCGCCAGGGCAAAATCATATATAGTTCCTGCTTTGATTAAATTAAGAACTGGTCCCTGTCTAACCTGTAAATCTACAGTCTTTGTTGCAGCACCTGCGGGTACCGTGTGGCGGTCTGGACAACCAATTCTCCAAACATGGCATTGGCCATGGCAAACCAGGAACGCGTAAATTTCTTCGGATCATTTTTATTGATTGACTCATGGATGAAGCCGGTGCCCGCGCTGCTTAGTTTTAGTTGCCGCAAGGCCCAGGCGACTTGTTCGGGCGTCGTGGCGGTCAGACCATACATGATCAGACTCATGGGCCATACGCTTTCATCGGGAGTATGAATACTGCCGATACCTTCGAACTGACCTTTATAAAAATAAGGATTGTGCGGCCCCCACACCAATGCTCTTGAGGCCTGGTAAACAGGATCGTTCGCCGGACATAGACCAAGGTACGGAAGGGAAAGTACGCTCGGCCAGTTGGCATCATCCATGAATACCGCGTTGCCGAATCCATCGACCTCATAAGCATACACCAGTCCCAACTGCGGATGCTGCCGGATTCCGTGAGCCTTGGCCAGATGGTGCAGTGTGTTAGCGAATCGGTTGCAGGCGACGATGTGATCGGCCGCCACCCCGAGCGTCTGATACATCGTCGCCAACTGATTTAATGACACTGCCGCCAGAAGATTGTCCGGTATGTGCAGCGGATAAATGCCGGCATCATCCGATGGTCGAAACATGGTATAAATTAAGCCGACCGGCTTAGCGGGAAAGCCAAGGCCATTCCGCGGCAAAGTATCCGTGCTGTTCCATGCGGCGCGCTGGAAGCGGTACGGTCCGGGGCCATCCAGACGTTGCTGGATGTGGAATGTTTCCACAATCCGATCCATCGCCTTACGCCAGTTGGAATTAAAGGGCGTAATATCGCCTGTGGCTTGCCAGTAGCCGTGCGACAGACGTATCACCGCGCACAGGGAATCGACCTCCCATTTGTGTTCCCAGACTCCCGGTGCCATGTGGGTATGGTCACTGCGCCATGGGGAAGTCGCAGTGACGCTCTTGAGGAAGGCCTCCGCGTAAGGCGAAATCAGTACGCAATCGGCCATGCGGGCAATGACTCCCCTGATCATGGTTTGCAGATGCGCATCATGCCGGGCCAGTGGCAGGTAGGGCCACATTTGATACATCGAATCACGCAGCCACATCGCGGGAATGTCGCCGGTAATGACAAATGTATCCGGTTTGCCGCCAGCCATACTGAATTCCACCGTGGTATCCAGCGGATTAGGAAAACAGTTCTGAAACATCCACGCCAATTCCGGATCCGCGATTTTCGCCGATATATCGTGTATTTGCTTTTCCACGGCGACGGATACAAAACAGCGCTGGGCGGATGGCGGACGCAGGGAGGTGCGGACCGTGGCCGGGCGAACCATGGATGAAGTTTTATAAACTCCGGCCGCAAGCGCCGCCGAAGCTAAAAATTCACGTCGTTTCATATATCAACTCCTAATTCGCCAGTGTATGGGCCATAAGAAAATAGGCGCTCCCAATGCTGGCTTGGTCAATGAGTTTAACTGAACGGTCTGTCCGTGGCGCATGGGTCCACGTCCGTCCATACAAACCATACGAGTTTCGGCAATGGTGATGTGCATAAATCAGCGCACGCTGTGCCAAAGCAATCCACTTCCGGTCATGGTCTATTTTGTATAGATGAACGTAGCCATCCACCAGTACCCACGCGAATACGCCCGGGCCGGCAATTGAGCCGTTGGCCGCACTGACCCATCGCAGTTGCGCAGCGGCGGCAATTCGATTGGCTCTGCGCCAATACTTTCTCTGATGAGTAATGCGATAGAACAGACAATTGGCAATCAGCATCGTACCGGCGTTGTAAGTCCATTTGGTGCGGGTAATTGTTCCATTCAGTGCAATGCTATTGAAATAAAGATAATCTTTGTGATCCAATAAATGCGCATTGACCCACCCATAAAGCTTGCGCGCCGTGTCGAGGAAGGCCTGCCGCCGGGTAATGGAATAAAGATTCAGGGCGTCGATAATGGCTGGACCATTGGCGCAGGTACTTTTGGATGTTTTCGCCTGTTCATGCCAGAATATGCCACCGCCCAAAGCGGAGGATTCTCCACTTAAAATAAATTTGAAATCACGCCGGGCCAGCGCGAGATATTTCGTGTTGTGTGTGGCGGCATAGGCTCGCAAGAAGCCCCAAGTCATCCAACCATTGTCATCATAATACCGATCCAGCGGTACGTTGCCGGGCAACACATCAAACCCGCCGACACCGTTGGCTACCCGCCAGTATGGTACCAGCGTTTGAACAAACTTCCATAAAATTCCAGAATCCACCGGTTGGCACTTTGCCGCCTCGGCGAGCATTAAAAGTTCCATGGATTGTGACCAGGCAAAAGCCGGCTGACCGCCGGGTTTATAACGATCCGTATGCCCGATCTCCACGGCCTTTTCCGCCAGCACCTTTTGCTTGGGCAGGTAAAATACCGTCAAGGAATTTTGCAGGACCGTGCGGCCCCAAGACTGCAATTTCGACGCTGGGGGAATTTCCGCGCGATGATTTGAAGCCAACATCGAACAAGGATAAATTATGATGCCCGCGGAAAACGCCGCACATGATAAAAATTGCGTCAGCCATTTTGGAAAGTTTCCGGCTGATACACCTGTGTTACCGATAGCGGAATTTCTTATTACTTGCATCCTTAAAACTTCCAAAACCGCATATATCTACTTTTAGCGGCAAATCCGCATAGCTAATTCATTGGTAGTGGTGGTGGTGAGGTTCAGCACATTATTGGTATTCGTGTAATTCTGTAATTGAAAGCCGCCCCCATCAACAGATTGCCGGATGGCAACCCGGTGAGCTGCCCTGAGCCGATTGGTGCCCCACTGAGACCGCTTTCAGCATCTCGGTTGAAAAAAAACGAAAATGGCTTACGACACCTTATCGCATACGTCATGCGCGACGCAGCCTATGGCGGTGAGGCCATGACCCGCACCGCTATTTTTTCCCGACGATGCGATAGGTCCCGGCCTTCGTCAAGTTGAAGTAGCAGCGACCTTCGCTTTGCCGCGTCGGCGCTACCGCAACACCATTGACCGTTACCGTTCGACCCACCACGCCAACCAAGGTCTTTACCCCCGGCGGCAAGGTAAGATTCAACGATTCCGCCCCACCATGCCTCGTCACCCGCAACACAATATTGCCACGCGGTGTCGGCACTCGGCCAGAAGCCCAATGCAGATAACCCAGATGCGGCACGATGGCCGCCTTGGCAAATCCGCCAGCTTGCGTTTGTATCCCCAGAACATATTCCGTAAGCCAGTTGGTGACGCCGGTGGACCAGCCATGACAAAGGCTGACAAAATAACCTTGACCATTATCCGCCTTGAGATAACGATGGAAGTGCTTTTTCGGCCAGGCGTTATCATACGCCTCCCAAAACGTGGTGGCCCCCTCGTGGATCATGCCGCCCCAGTACTTCTGTGCAAAATTCAAGCCTTCATTGGTATGGCCGAGGTGCCCCACGGCAAAGAGTACAAAGTTGTTGTAATAGGGGGTGGCCTGTTGCTTCCAGGATGGGCACTTCGGCCCCAGAATGCGCTTATAGATCGCCGCCTGCTGCGATACGGTCGCCACATGCGAATCAATCGCCATGGCGTTGACCTGTCGCAGCCTAGTATACGTGTGTGTTTTGGGGTTGGGCAGATATTTGCGCGCGGTATGAATAAGTTGATGTTCCCATGCGGTATATTTTGCTGCGTTGGCCGTGTCGCCCAGCGCATTGAGCAGAAATACCGCCCGTCGCACCGCCCAGCAGGTGTATAGATCGGTGGCGGTATTGGCTTGGGGCGTTGCACCATTGAGTTCCGGTGCCCAATCCACGAAACACCATTTTTTGTGCTTGTTGACAAAAATGTTTTTCCGATTGAAGCCCTGTTTCATATACCGCAGCATGGAAAGCAAAAGTTGATGCTGCGATCGGATATAACCGATAGCACCAGTATGTTTATAAAAGTCGGCTAAACCACAAATCCAGGCATTGGAATAACCCGGAATGTTATTGACATAATCTGTTGGCAATGCCGTTGCGGGACGTCCACCCTGCGCTTGTTCGCGCAGATCCCGCATGGTTAATTCCATCAGAAAGTGATCCAGAAATACATTGTTGATGACTTGTCCGGAAACCTGCAAGTCCCCCATCCACATAGCCCGGTCACGTTTCGGAGCATCCCAGATTTGCTCCTGCATGCACAAGTGGGCTGTATACGCCCCCGTGTACCATATTTTTGTCAGCAACGGATCAGAACAGGCAAACGCCCCACGGTATTTCACCGGATAATATTTGAAATCCAGCCGCAGCCGATTGAGTTTAATCGGGCCGGGACCACTGAAAGCCACCGTGGCATAACGAAAGGCGCTGTAGGGGGTGGATTGGGTTATCCCACCGGCCAAGTTAAGCGTATGCACACCACCCCACGGGCCATGTAAGGCTTCACCACGAGATTCTCCGGTGCCAATCAACACCGTGCCACCGGTACCACGTACCTGAATGCGACCGGCCACTTCCTGGCCAAAACCGATCAGCAATTCCGGTTGCGCCTTGGAGCCCGACGGAGTCACCACCAAATGCACCGCATGGGATGGTGCCAGTAATGATCGCCCGGCATATTGCGGGCGAATTTTGGCAATATCTTGTTCGGTTAGCGCCGCCGCCACGGTTGAAAGCCCCTTGAACGCGGAGCTTCCGTGCAATACCTTTACATGCAGCGGCTGAAAGTAGAGGTGAACCAGATAGGAACTGTGCCCGGGCCATGGCTTTACACCGGTTCCCCAGAGACCGCCACCATAGGGCGCTTCCACCGTGGCGTGTACCCATGCGGAATCATTAAAATGCCGCCCTATCCATGCCGATCCCGCTGGCACGTTGTAAGCCACCCGCCAGGCGCCACTGGTTATATCCAAGGTCTTTTTCCCGGCAAGCATCCAGACCACCACCCCGGCCACATTGGTATCATTTTTGGCACGAATGGCTATGGTGTTCTCGCCGGTTCGCAGAAAGGATGTCACCGCCAGCTTGCGGCCACGCCGCCAGACCTGATTCTTTTTGTGAAAAGTGCTGGTTATCTTCTTGCCGTTAAGAAATAATTCCAAATGGTTATCCGCGGTGGCGTAAAGAATAACGCGGCTTGGTACCGTTTTGAGTTTGAAGGACTCACGCAGATAGATGATTTGGTTATCGTGTGTTTGCGCAGTCCAGATCCACGAAGGAGTCGGCCCGCTGGGCGGCTTGGCGGCAGCGGACTTTGGCAGACCAAAGGTGGGATCCAGCGTAGGCGGGCGCTTGGCCCACGGCACACCCCCCGATTCGGCCTTGGCACGCGGCAGGGCCAGCAGTATTACTACAATACCACATAACCAGCCCAGTTTATGCAGTCTTCCGCGAGACTGTTTTCCCCGGCAAAAGTTTTGCTCTGAACCATACATCATGCTTGTCGTTCTTTTGCAAATTTAATTTTAATAATTCCACAATATCAATTGGCGAATACATCTCTACGCCCCTGGCGCATAAGGAATCTTAACGCAGTCCAAGTTGACGTCGCCGGTATTTTCCGAGTCGCGCCGGAGCATAATGGTGTTGTTCCCCGCCACCAACGGTAGATACATCGGCAAGTCTTCCCACGTATTCCAATCCTGCAGACCCGGAATATACAGTGTGCCATACCGAATGCCGTTGACATACACATTCAGGCTTTGCACGGTGGTCGGAGTACCATTGGCCATCCGGAATCGCACCGCGTATTTTCCCGCCTTGCGCCGGCAGCAATAAAAGGTCGCTGCTGTGCCGGGAGTCAAAAATCCCGCTATAAAACCTATGCCTGTATACCCGGAGTGATTGGTGGCCAAGCCCACCGCGGTGTTGGGAATGGGTCCAAAGAGCTTGGCGTCCATATACATGGGGTTGTTGGTTTGCAGTGGTACCGTTGGTGGTTTCGGGCCGGAAAGGGAGGCCACGCCCGCAGTCAGCACTTCGACCGATTTGTGTATAACCCGCTGGCCGCTGGTGGTAATAACCAAATCCTGTTCCGTCCCGGCCGGTACCTTCACCAGTGTCACCGGACCATACACATCCATATCCACGCACCAGCCGGAAGCGGCCTTGGCCAATGCCAGGGTATCATCTACCTGCGGCCATTCTCGTCCGCCAACCTGTACATGCTGGGCCGCCTGTCCATGCAATCGAACCACAAAGTGCCGGACGCTGGAGGCATAGGCGCCCTGGCGTGCGGAAATATGCAGGCGGGCGCCGTCCGGCTGTTTTTGCGCGGTAATGATTTGCCGATGAAATTGCCCATGTTCGTAATCATAAGATTCGCCGTCATCATCGTAAAATTCGCCAGATGATGGTGTCGTGGCGGGGAATATATCCAGATAAATCATCTCCGGTTTGGCGGTATGAATGGCCCGCACCGGTTCCGCCGTCGGAATGATAGCTCCATCTTTGATAAACAACGGCCAATCCATCCAGGTGCTGGAATTCAACGCATAGTTGATCCATTGACCGCCTTTATAACGATCTCCGCGGAAATAGTCGGTCCATTCGCCGGCGGGTAGATAGATGCGGCGCGTGTTGGATGCACCTTTTCCAGATCCCATTTTCTCCAGTACCGGGGCGCAGAGAATCCAATCACCGAACATCCATTGATCCGCCATCGACACGACATTGGGATCCCGCGGATAATCGAAGGTCAAGGGCCGCACAATGCCCACCCCGGTTTCGGTGCAGGCGGCATGTTCCAGCGCGTAGGTATAGAAGAACCAACTGTAACGCTGCCGAATGGCAAGTTTGACGGTTTCACAAGCCTGATCGCCATATACCCATGGCTGGCGGCGTTCGCCCAGCGTACAGTGGGTGCGTAATGTCGGACACACGGCGGTGAACTGGAACCAGCGGGTATACACTTCCGGGGTAGGGTGGCCATTAAAGCCGCCGGTATCCTGCGCCCAGCGCATCTGCCCAAGATTGATAGTGTTAATCATGGCCAGGGTTTGTTTCCGCATCACGGCAAAGCCGGTGTTGATGTCGCCGGACCAGGTGGCATAGGCATAGCGCTGGGAACCGAGATAAAAATTGCGATTGATTGACCACACGCGATAGCGCGGACGGTCCTGCCGCTGGCCTTCATACAACGCCTGCTGCATGTGCAGAAATTCGAAATTACCGGTAGCCGGTGAATCGGCTTCATCATTCCAGAAGCCCACGATGCCATGCTGCATACACTGGTGGGTCCAGGTGGCGTGCCAATACCATTGGCGGCAGATGGGTTTATAAAAATCAAGATCAATAGACATGCGACTGGAGAAATAATCAGGAAAGGGCTTTTCCGTCGGTGAATAAATTCCCAGTTTTTTGGCGCTGGCCCCCTGGGTGGTCATAGGAGTCAGATGGCCCTTTAAGGTGCTGATAATAATGCGCGGTTTCATAATGCCGGTAATTTTGCATTCCAGTTCGCGCGTCCAGTTAATAAGTGCATCGGGATTATCCGGCGTGTAAAGGGCCTGGGAGTATTTGACGGGATTCCAGCGAAATTCACCGTAATGGCTGGCCCCCCAGTCTTTCCAGTCGAAATCCAAGGTAAAATTATCAATGGGAATATCCTTGGCCCGGTAGGTCTCCAGGTATCCACGCAAGAGTTCCTGATTGGTACCCCATTGTGAATTGGTAAAGCCATACACCCATTTGGGAAATAATGGCATTTTTCCTGAAGCCATGGCCAAACCGCGGAAAATATCCCTGGCGGTGCCGACAAAAATAAATACCGTCAGACTGTTGGGACGGAAATAATTACGGCCATAATTGTCCGCCTTGGGGTTGCCATAGTAAAAACCGATCTCACCGGGCTTGATTTGAAAATAGCCCCCATCGGAATCCACCAGAATACCATAGCCGCCGGTGGTCCAGGTAAAGGGTGCTCCGCCACCGCCTTCAAGGGATGCCTCCACCTTATAAGTATCATTGGGCATGCCAATACCGTCTTTCAGTACGGGTTGGAAATGTTTAGACCAACAGGCAGAATTGCGGATGCCGTAAAAATTATCTTTTCTACTATGCCGGAAGGTGAAACCAGTCGTGCCTTGATTTTTGGGATCCACATGCAGGCTTTGATCCACGGATTGATCCAGCAGCACTTGGCCCGATTTATCCAAAATCGTTACGCGGCATGGATTACGACTGATGCGCACTTGAAACTGGTCCGTATGCACGCGAATGGGATCTCCGGCAATTTCAAACTTAGCCGAGGCATCGCCAGGAAATTGGGCGCGGGGATCCAGTACCGGCGTATGCGGATCGCTTTTCCCATCGGCCAGCAGGTCCAACCGCAAAATGCCAGGCGCGGGCGTTTGTACACGCAAGACATCGGTGCCGATGTTGATGCGCAGGCCGTGAACCTCCAATTGCACGTCGGTAACCGCACCAAGTTGTGGAGCGGCTTGGGCCTGCACCGAGGCCTCCGGTGCGGCCAGAGCTGCGGCTACTGCCGTTGTAGAGACTATTTTGATAAAATCCCGTCGATCCCGCATTGCGAAACTCCTGTCATAAGCGACCATTCAATGGCTTTACCACCTATAAGGATGTCCGATAAAGCCACAATAATACGGTAATGTACCGTAATGTTGGCATCGCCACAACACTACCGCCGGCACGGCCCTATTTTTTATCAATTCTTTCTCACCCTCGCGAACAAGTTTTGCGGCACAGTAACGCGAGATTCTATTTTAGTTGCGTGGCTTTGGCCCGCGCGTTTGCAGGAAATGTCGCCCAGCGAAGGAATGGAACCCACTGATGGCGTTTGTCGGATCGGGAGATTGCTTGCAACGGTCGCCACTTTAAAAAATACACCGTCTATTTGTCATCGGCGAGTCTCCCAAAGAGGCCCCCATTTAATTTTTTCCGCGGGCGGGTGTGGCTGGTGCATTGCCGCGCGGGGACGGCGCAATGGGGCTGTGATTTTCGCCCAGCATCATGCTTTGCAGGGGATGCCCGATCGCCAGCCGCACCCCGGCGCGAAACCGCTCCGCGGTAACCAGCATGACCACCAGCGCCAGGATCGGCCAAAGCACATATCGGCCTACAATTAAAACGCGCTGATCAAACGAAATGCCATGTCCGGGTGGCGGTAAAAACGCCAGCGCCAGCGTGTTGTGCAATTCATGCCAGCCGTACAGTACGCCGGGAATCGGAAAGCCCGGCAACACGTATTGCCATGGAAAAACCATAAACAGCAGGATCACCGACCAGATTAAACTGCGTGTCATATTCGCCACGCCCGGGGCTTGCGCCACGAGAATTACCAGCAGTGTGATAAAAATGATAATCGCCTGCGAACCTGATGCCAGAAGTCCCAGCAACTGCGTAATCGGCGCTAGAAGATAATAACTTTCACGCCACTGCCGCCGCAGATTTAATCGCCGTCCGGCTTTTTCTCCCATAAGCAGGCGATCAGATTGATAATTTTCAATGGATTGTCCATCCGATAACGCGGACGGTGCCGCGTCCAGGCGCATGGGAACGCCAGCACGCAGGATGGGTTGATAATCCGCCCCCGGTGTTATCCCCGCGGCCCGGCGCGCCATGTGCGTGATCCAAACCACCGGTTGTCCCGCCCGATAAGGTTGCGTGGTAAAACGCATAAGGATGAACCCCACCACTTGCACCATAACGCTGAAAAATAAGACGTAACCCAGAAAATTTCGTCCCGCGCGCAGCGTCCGCAGGGCCACGCCATAATCACCATAAGGATGTACCGGAGCTGACATATCTGATTTTCCCGCAACAACAAACGCCGCGTTTATGCACCGGCTCTGACCGTCCCCGTTTACGCCGCCAATCGGCTAAACAATAAATTATAGCGTAAGATCGCCCCGCCTCACAGGTAAATAGTTTTCGCAAATCAGCGGATCAGCGGCGTTAGTTTTTCTTCTCCAGCGGACCGGAGCGCACCAGAAATTTCTCCGCCGCCGCCATGGAAAGCATGACGGTCTTCCGCCCCACCGGCCGCGCGGCAATCGCCTGGGCCAGCGGGTTGGTCGCTTCAATGCGGACTTTCGTCTTGGGTACCAGACCGCTGGTGTGCGCAAAACGCAGAAACTCCGGGCTTTGATCCACCAAACGAATGATCGTTGTAACGCTGCCGTCCGGCAGTTCCGCCAAGCTGCATAAATCCGGCGAATCCAATGCGCCGGTGGCAGACGGAATGGGATCGCCATGCGGATCCACCACCGGATGCCCCAACAACTGATCGATCCGGGCCAGCACGGTTTCGGAAACAACGTGCTCCAATTCTTCCGCCTCGCCATGGGCGTCCGACCAGTCTATTGCCAACACCTCGACCAGAAATAATTCCAGCAACCGGTGCCGGCGCAACACATGCAGCGCCAATTGTTCGCCGGCTCTGGTAAGCTGGACGCCCGCCCGCGGCGCATATCGGACCAGGCCGGAATCCGCAATGGCCTTAACCATCGTGGTAGCCGTACCCGCGGTTACGCCCACCAGCGCCGCCAGTTTTCCCATGGAAACATATTGCGTCCGGGCCCGGCGCTGCCGCGCCCCACGCCGCGCCCCGCGGCGGACGGCCTGCTGTTCCAGCCACAACTGCTTGAGATAATTTTCGATGGTTCTGCTGGCCATGCACGCAGTTTCGCCGATCCGCGCGGAAATTGCAAGCGGGTTATTCAACTTTGGGAGTTTGATTATTCAAAGTATGAACATAGGGTATTCAAACGTGGATTGACGTTTTAACGGAAGCGGCGTACAATTCGCCTGAAGTTCAGGTGCCGACGTGATCACGGCCGTGTGATCGCGGGGTCGGGGACCGGTATGGAATCAGGACGCACAACGCATGTATGGGTACAGTTAAATCAATATCCGATACCACGCAAGTCCGGATTGCCGAGGCGTCCCGGATGGCCGATACCCCTATTGCCGGTCGTGCTGACGGCAGAGATCCGTTGACCGGTGAGGATATTTCCCGGGCCCGGGATCGGCTGGCCGTGGCCAAGGCGCGGGATAACACTCATACCAAAAAGCCTTGGCAATGGATGCGTCTGTTATGGCTCCTCGCCGGGCCCGGTGTTCTGGTATTCCTTGGCGAAAATGATGCGCCCAGCATGTTGTCGTACGCCGCCACCGGTTCGAGCTTCGGCATCGGTTTTTTTCTCCCCTTTATCGGCGTAACCTTTTTGGCCGGTTGGATTGTCCAGGAAATGACCGTTCGCCTCGGCTCGGTTACTCATCGCGGACATGCGGAACTGATTTTCGACCGCTTCGGTCCGTTCTGGGGGTTCTTTTCCATGGCGGATCTGATGCTGGGAAATTTTCTGACACTCATCACGGAATTTATTGGCATCCGGGCCGGTCTGGGGTACTTTGGAGTGCCGGCGCTGGTGGCGGTGGGGGCGGCGATAACCCTGATCTTGGCCGTCACCATGACGCGCCGCTACTGGACCTGGGAACGCATTTTACTGGGGCTGGCCCTGTTTAACGGCCTGTTTATCCCCGTGGCGCTGATGACCCACCCCAACTGGGGCGCGGTGGGCCACGCCTTTCTTACCTGGAGTCCATTGCCCGGCGGACTTAATGCCAACAATATCATGTTAATGATGGCCGATATTGGGGCCACCGTAACGCCCTGGATGCTCTTTTTTCAGCAAGGAGCCACGACGGATAAGGGTATGCAGCCCAAGGATGTCGGTTTTGGCCGGTGGGATACATCCATCGGCACACTGCTGGCAACGATATTCGGCATTGCCGTGGTGCTGGCCACCGTACCGCTGTATACCCACGGCATCAGCACGGAGAATTTTAAGGGAGCACAATTCGCGCAGGCCCTGCAACCTTATGTCGGCAAACTCGGCTCAAGCCTGTTCGCACTGGGGCTGGTGGAGGCTGGATTGGTGGCGGCCATCAGCATCTCCACATCATCGGCGTACGCTTTCGGTGAAGTTATGCACCATGCGCACAGTCTGAATCGCTCCGTGAAAGAAGCGTGGCCGTTTTATCTCATACTCCTGGGGTCCGCGATCAGCGCCGGGGCCATTGTGCTGATTCCCCAGGCTCCGCTGGAATTTATTGTGTTAATCGTCAATGTCATTGCCGTATTGGCCATGCCGCCGGCACTGCTGTTTCTACTATTGCTGGTCAATGACCGGGAAGTTATGGGGGATCGTGGCAATGGTTTATGGCTGAATATCGCGGGCATTGGTGTAACGGTATTTTTGATTTTGGCCGGGCTGGGCTATGGCGTAACGACGGTATTTCCCAGGCTGCTGGGCTAAGGAGCGATATATATGAATGCGCAATTCAACCCCGACACGCAAAATGTGAAAAGCACGGAACTTTCCGAGCGCCATGACGTCGTTCGCTCCTTACTGGAAGAAGATCAGCTCGTGGCTTTCAAACAGCGTACCCGTTTTGGCCGCCGCCAATTTTCACCTGGCCTGAAAATCCTGCTTTGGGCCTTGCGCCTTTATGTAGTGATCATGCTGATCATCGTGATCGTACAAATTATACGTACCGTGCGTTAAGGCTCATTACCGCATGTATTGGGCATCAGGAACGTGTCTGCACAAGTGTCAAGATTACGGCTTCATTGAATAATTGACCAGTTTGTCTCCAGGGGTAACCTGCACACTGACCTTGCCGCCCGAAGTGACGGTTGCCGGTTTTAACCACACGCGAATCTGCGCGGCACTATCCGACCATAGCAGCACATCATAATCCCCGGGTCCGAGCTTAATGGGCTTATTAAGTGTCCCCTGGGCGGAGAGCCTCCCGGCGGCCACACGCTGGCTGGCCAACAGCGGCTTAATGGTATTGCGGAAATAAGTTCTGATACGGGTCATGGACGCATTGGTGTTCGGGCCGATCTGCGACGTCAGCAATACCGGCAGCAGTTGCCCCCATGCGGCCTCATGATGTAAACGCAGGTTCAGCGCGTTCTGGTGATACATGCTGATTAACGAAGTGTTGGGGGTACCATTGATATGCGCGGATGACCAGCGAGGTTTCCCGGCCTGCATTGCGCGCATAATTCGCCCCAGTCTTCCCGACGCATCCTGCATGGCAAAACGCAAATGTGACAGCGGCGTACCCGCGGGAATAATCCACAAATGCACCGGCGCCCCAGACAGTCCCTTGGCCGCTAATTGGACAGTAAGAGAAGAGTTATTGTAGGGAAGTTGCGGATAATCGGAGGCCGGAAGTGGTTCCAGTTGCTGTCCGGAAAGTCCATTCATCAGATTTACTTCCGCCGTTTGCTTCATGCGAAAAACCAATGGTTGTTCGCCAGTAGGAATTAAAAAAATCCAGTTCTGTATCACCTTCCGGCGGCCATGCACGGTTCGGTAGTCATCCACCATCGGTTCGTCAAGTCGCAAGGGGATGTATTCCCGCCCATACTCAAGGTACCCGGTGGGGAAATACATTTTCCCGTGGGTGGTGACCAATTGAACTTCCGCTGGAGTTAAGCGGAAATAGCCCTGGTCGGAACTGACATTGGGCTGGACATCCCCATGGCTGACTTCCGTGCGTATTAAAATAACCTGCCGCCCCTGGGCGGGAATTCCATAGCGCTTATCCATCGTTGCCGGGAGGGGGGCAGCGAATGCGACATGCAGCAGATCCGGCGGCAGCGCTTTGGCGCCCGCGTATTGCACCGTATAGCGGTCCGCATAGAATTCGCGCAAAGCCTGCGGATGGTTTTTTCCGAAAGAGTGGTTGCCGAGGCTCCGCCCGCTGACCATGTCCCAAAGTGTCGTGACAAAACCATCCGGATTAAGCCATAATCTATTCGGTGAATTGTCCGCCAGAGATTGTGCGCTATCGTACCGGGCATAGCCCAAAATACTGCTGGGCAACGGCAGCATTTCAATGCCCACCATCACCGACCCGATCAGAATCATCGCCGTGACAAAACCAAATGCGCCACCCACAATTCGCCCCGGCCACAATGGAAGTTCCACATCGCCGCGGATGAAGTAGTCAAACGCCGTTCGAATCAGGGAAAATGAGAGAAAGAAGGTCAACAAAAACGTTACGCCGTAGGCAAAATCCGGACGATGGCTCAGCAGCAGGCCGGACCAGGCCTGATAAACTCCCATCGCCACGGTTGAGGCAAAAAAACTGGCTATCAACAGCAGCAAAGCCGAAAGCGGCCCTTCGTTGGCCATATACAACGTAAAGAGAATAATAAATAACAGAACTATAATTTGCACAATCATGGATAACATTCCAAGATACTACGGCGGCGAATCGCGGCGTTATCCGAACAATTCATACGCCTGTTCCAATCATTTTTCTTCCGCTCCGCCAATGGCCGTGCTTCCGGTCTTTGATCCGTCGCCGGGGCGTGACGGCACTGCGGAATCAGAAGGTTTTTTTCCGGCCTTTCCACTGGTCGTACTGCCACCCGTCGGGGAGGCTCCTGCTGCGGATTTTGGTTTCGCCGCCGGTTTTTTTTCTGGGGTGCATACACGAATGACTTCCTGCATGGAAGTAAGCCCCTGCGCAAATTTTCGCAATCCATGCTCCACCAGAAACATCATGTTGTTTTTACGGGCCATGGTGCGAATGTCTTCCGCGGGGCGTCCGGTCGCAATGGCTCTGCGAATCTCGTCATCGACGATCAGAACCTCAAAAATTCCCGTTTGCCCGCGATAGCCCAAGCTGGCGCAGTCCGGACACTTGATCAGATTGCCTTTCGGATCACGTGCGGGTTGCGTGTTGGCTTTAAATGCGGAAAGTTCCCGCCCTACTGGCAAATTGAGCTTGGCCAACACGCTCTCATCAGGTTGATATGGAATTTTACACGTCGGGCAGAGCAGCCGAACCAGCCGCTGGGATATAATCGCCCGCAATGGGGCCGCCGCCATCTGATTGTCCGGCAGCACCTTGCGCCAAAGCTCCAAGGCGGTCATGGCATCATTGGCCCGCAATCCCATATAAATGCGATGGTCCTCCCGCGAATATTTAGCGACCAGTTCCGCAGTCGCGGCATCCGGACATTGCGCCACCATTAATATATGGGGATCTTTCAGCATGAGACTTTGCAATGTTTTAGCGAAACTGGCATTAACCGCCGACGGATCAAAACGCGTTACCGTGATGGATTCAAAATCAGCCCGCGGATTAATTTCAAACGTGTTAATGCTGGTGGTATAGGCATCGTGACTGCCCACCAGGGAATAAAGTGTTGTGGTGCGGCCCATGTGGGCAGGCGATGAAACGATAAACAACCCTTCATTTCCCTGTAACGCGGTGCGCAAGGCCGTTAATTGTTCCGTGGTCATCCCAAGATGATCCAGCGGCATTTTCCAACTGTCCTGAATGTTGACCTGCAACCAAAGTCGTTCGCCAGCGGTCGTGCCGCTGGTATTGGCGATCCAATGCACCTGGTTATTATCCGCGTCGCGCGTGATGAAAATTGCGGATTGCGGCCGGCGGCGCTCTTCCAGGGACATGCCCGTCAGAAGTTTGACGGCCTGAATAAGAGGTTCCGCATTGGAACGCTGCATACCAGATTGGGGATAAGCCACGCCATCCGTGGTGAATGACATTTCATAAGCCTGGACGGCGGGTACTAAATCAATACGCTGCGCCCGATTTTCCAAGCCCTGAATCAGCAGTTGATCCAAAAGTACCACACCACTGTAACCGGGGTCTTCCACGGCGGGGAGATGCAGTGGTTTCCCCCCTTTGCCTTCATAGCGTAAACCCAACTGCGCCACCGATTTTTTAGCCTGACGCCCGGCGGCCAATTGGGCCAGTTGCGCGGACAACACTCCCAAGAGATCACCGGACGAACCTAAAACCGCCACACGCGTGCGCCAGTAATATCCCACTAGGGCGGCGGGAATAAAAATATTCAAAATCAGGGCGAACCAGAAATTGGGTACAACCAGCCAGATTAGAAGTAAAATGACCAGAGATCCCAGCAGCACGCCCTTCCAAAGTTGCGCGGGCTGCTCCGGCATATTGGGTAGATCGCTGTCGATCCAAACTAAAAAACGCCCCCATAGCAGTAGAACGACCACCGCCACGGCAACATAAATCAGGTTAACGTACATCACAGCGCATATTCCTGTCTTCGCGCCCGGCTATGGGCCGTCAATATTCCGGCCGTCAAATTGTCAATCTACCATGAATACCCAAATTCCGCCAGACTTGATCTGACAGACTTGATAAGGCCAGCCACCCTGCAGGAGATGACCTGTTTTTATGGCCAACGGCGGTAATTGGCGTCACGTCCCAGTTCCCATCCTCTTAACGGCGGCATTTATGTCGGCCTCTTTGGTATTCCCGCCAGTTAATATGGCCGGCGCCCGGGGTCCAATAAGATTTCCGCGCCCGCCGCCGCATCGGAATCCATGAAAACTATCAGGCCAACCGGCAACGTATAATATAGATAGGAAGACCGGATTTTCGGAAGGAGGTTTTCGGCGAATGGAATCGCGCCAGGATAAGGTGATGGTGGCAGTGGCGGGTGAGGCGGCGGTGGCGCCGTGCACGCCGGCGGAGGCTCTGCGCCTCTATGGAACCTGGTTACGGGCGGTGGCGGTGGCGCGATTGAAAACCACGCAGGGCGCGGATGATGTCATGCAGGAAGTCGCTGCGGCGGCGGTGAAAAACTGGTCCACTCTGCAATCCCAGAGTAATGCCAAACCTTGGCTATATCGGTTGACCGTGCGTGCCGCATTAATGCACCGGCGATCTTTGGGGCGTGCGCGTAAACGCATTGCCCAGGCCGCTGAAGTGGCGGTGATGCGGTCCGATTCCGCGCGTTCGCCCGAACCTTTGGACGTATTGTTGTGTTCGGAACGAGCTACGCTTTTGCGGCAGGCGATGACTAAATTGCCATCGCGCGATACGGAAATGCTGCTGCTGAAACATGTGGATGATTGTAGTTACAAGGAAATCGCGGCACGCATGGGGGTAACACCCGCGGTGGTGGAAATGCGGCTGTTCCGGGCGCGCCAGAAACTGCGGCAATTACTGGCGGCCCGGCAGCTTGATTAAGTGTTTGGAAGACCGTCCGGACCGTTACGATACGGAGTTGTAGATATGGGTTTGTTTCTCGCACAATCTGATGAGTCTGCTGATCGCATAGGGCGTGTATCCGGAGTCCATGATACGGATATGGCTTGGGATATGCTGGTGGATGATGAACTGCCCGAAGAGCAACGAAGGGAACTACTGAAAACCATTGAAAAAACTCCGGATGGATGGCGCCGTCTGGCTTTGCATTTTTTGGCGCGGCAGGTCGAGCGACGGGCCGTGCGGGAGATGCTCGAGGGGCGGACGGCAGCGCGCCCGGCGGTCCTGTATCGTATTGATTGGGTTCGCGTGGCGGCCATGGTCATGATCGCCGCGGGCCTATTCGGTGCCGCCGGGTTGTATTTGGGCCGGGGCGGAATGGGTATCGTAAGACCGGTGGGGCCAGGCGGCAGTAATCCACAGGTTGCGGTGGCTCCTGTGTCGGGGGCTAAGCAGGGCACGATTCAATATATTACACCGGGGTTGCCGCCGGGCTTTGGCACCCAGGAACCACAAGAACTGATCGCGCCGTCATTAAATACCTCCGCGATGCAAACCACGGCCTATCCGGAGGCAGATCATATTGTGCTGGTACCGGAAGGACCGGACCATGTCATGGCGTACCCCGTGGTGCCGATCAATGGCAAAAAACAGACGATTTATTGAGAGATGACTTGGGTGCGGTAACAGCATGATAAATAGGAATACAATTGGAATTATTGTCGCCGCCGCGGTGCTTGTCGGCATCGCGCCAGTGGGCGGCGAAAATACCGCGTGGGCGGCTGCTGCGGACGCCTCCACCAATGTGGCCGCCGCTCCGGTGAAAAAGTCTGCGGCCACAGCGCCGCAAGGCCCACGCTGGTTGGGTGTGGCGATGGAAAAAATTCCGCCAATATTCAGTCGCCTTTTGGGGCTTTCATCGCAACAGGGGCTGCTGGTAGTTCAGGTTGTTCCCAACAGTCCGGCGTTTAAGGCGCATCTGCAGCCGGGGGATTTGCTCGTGGCCCTGAATGGCAAGGCGCTGGAGAATCCCTTCGCATTAATTCGTGCGGAAAATTGTAAAGGCGCTGTGCCGCCGACACTGAACATCACCCTGATTCGTGATGGCCTGCGGAAGTCTGTAACCCTTACGCCGGTGGCGCGCCCGCAACATCTGATATTTTTTGTTCCGCGGCGTCTGGCGCCCGCCGGTGCGTTGCCGGCGGGCGCCGGACCGTCCAATGGGATTCAAACCACTGGTCTTATGACGGTTGGGCCGGGGGTGCCCCTGCGCATGGCCACGGCGGCAGTACCACAAGGTAACAAAGCGCAGCCGGATTTATTTACCATCAGACAATGGATCGGTCGCCAGGGCACGCGACATCTGGAAATTCTCTGGCGATCAATGGCTTATGAAATTCAGCCCGGCCGCCTGAACCGGCTTCCTCCTCCGGTTCAGGCGGTAGCGCGGCTGATTTTGCGCGGGCAAGCGGAAGCACCCGCTCCGTCCCGGTACATGCGCCTCCAACAGCGACTCGTCGCAGTAAAAACGTTGATTCAAAAGTTACGCGCGCAGGAAAAAACCTTGGAACAACAGGCGGCAACATGTGCGCCCTCAACACCACCAAAGCCATGACACGTTGGCCGGCGGGAGTGTGGCTGTTTTTATCAGGAAAGCCCGCCAGCCCATGACACGGCGCCATTCCCAATCGCTGTTTTATCCCGTAGTTCCCCCCTGAATGTGCTTCGATATTCATTCATAAGTTATTACTGTGTCATGGTTTATAGCGATTGGCCGGGGCCGTTTTCCCTTAGATTTGTACCCATATAAATAATATATATATACTTAAACCATGTACATTGAACCCTTTTTCTCACCCGCAAGCGTCGCTCCCCCCGGATCGGTGTGCTGTATGAAACTGCTGGCAGCCGCTCTGGTCGGAATAGGTGGCATATTGCTTCTTTCCGGCTGTTCCGCCGGACCGTTTGGTATGTTTCGCCGGATTCCGCAACGCGCTTCGGGCATTGATGTTTCGGAATATCAGCATACGATCAACTGGAATGCGGTGGCGGGCGATGGGGTACAATTCACCTGGACCAAAGCCACCGAGGGTAGCGCAAAGTACATCAACTACGGCGATGAATATCTTGCCTCCAACATGGCCGGTGCCGGTAGTGCGGGAGTTCTGATCGGGGTCTATCATTTTGCGCATCCGCGAATGGATTCCGGACCAGCCGGTGCGGAGGAAGAAGCATTGTTGTTTATAACCGCAGCTTGTAATTATATGACCGCCGGCCACCTGCGGCCCGTATTGGATTTGGAGACGGAAGGAAGCCCGGCTACGTCCGCCTGGGTCAATGATTTTCTTGATGATGTCGATAAGGCGACCGGCGTTACACCTATCGTTTATACCTACATCAATTATTCAAAAGACTATCTCAATTCCACCGTCGCCAACCGCAATCTCTGGATAGCTAATCCCGTCCAAGGAGAAAATCCACAGACCGGCACACCCACCGTGCCCGCTCCTTTTACGAATTGGAATTTCTGGCAGTATGGGCAGCGCAGGATCAATGGAATCAGTGGTGTTGTGGATGAGGATGTCGCCAATGGAAATTTGGCCTATGTGCAGAGTTTTCTGATTCCCGCGCAGGCCCAACTTCCCGGCACCACGGAAAATGCCACCACCGTCACATGGACTGGTGCGGGCACCAACGGCAGTTGGAGTAACGTGGCCAACTGGAATAGCGCCTGGGCTGCCGGTGATGTGGCAGAATTTACCAGTTCTTCCCGGGGCACCGCCAACATTACATTTGATCAGGCCGCCAGCGGCAACAAAGTTGTTAATGTCGCGCAGATTGATGTTGCCGACATCAATGCTCCGGCGGTGACCATCAATGGGTCTGATCCTATTGAATTTCAAACCTATGTGGATCCTATCTACAACAACAGCAGTAATACCTTGACCATTAACGCTCCGATGGAATTCTTCGGCACGATGGGCACAGCCGGCAATGCCAGCACCAATAGTATTTATGCCGGTCCGGGCAACATTGTTTTGGGCGGCAACATCACGTTTAATGACAGTCAAACGCAGGTGGCGCGTTTTGGCTTTAATGACGTTATTGCGGTCTGGGACAGCCATGCCAATAAAGTACCGGGCAATGTGATTATTGATGGAACGGTCTCGGATGCGGCAGGCACCCCCACGGGCTATGTCAATGGATTCTATTTCAGCAATGCCGGGGGTTACGATGATGTCACCAGCAATAATCCCAACTGGCATGGGGATACTTACGTTGCCGGCGGCGCTACGCTGCTGGTATCAGCCGGTGGCAGTACGGGCACGGGTGCCGTGACCCTGGACGGTACGGGCAGCGACCACAATGGTCTGCAACCGGCGGGTATCCATGGTGGAATTGCCGGTGAAGGCACCGTAAGTGGGCCGGTAACGGTTACCGGCAGCGGCGGCTTTTTCACCGGCGGCGGCAAGCTGATCAATAATTTCAGCACCTTTTCCCCCACGACCGGGAAACTGACGCTGGCGGCGGGGCTGAATATGAATGGCCAGACCGCGACATTTAATTTTTATCTTGCCGATACCTCCAACAGTTCCATCGCCATTGGCGATACGTTTACCCTAAGCAGCGGCGACACCGTGGCGCTTAGCGGTACGCCGGTGGTGGGAATCTATCATCTATTTGATTACCGTCATTTGACTCGTGCCGCTGATTTAAGATCCTGGACGATCAGCGGCCCGAGTGGGTTTCATTATTCACTTATTGATAATCGCGCCAACAACTGTATTGACTTGGATATCACAGCGCCGGGAAGGCACGAACCAACGCGCGCTGCAAGGCTCGCCGATCAGCCCGTTACGGTCGAACCTCCACATGCGGCGGTATGTTTGCTACCGCACCATCCCCGCCTGGCGATCAAATGTGGCATTCACAATGCGGTCCATATCCACCGCCCGGAGTTGCTGCGCGATGTGCCACACAATTTCCCCGCGGCTGAGAAGGCGGATGGATTTTGGTGTGTTCCGATCCGATACCCCCACGCTGGCGGCCAGCGCGGGCACAACGCCCGTGGCTGACATTTCCTGTAAATCGTCCCCTTTAATCCGCTTCGGTCTGTCATTATTCATTACCGCATTGCTACAATCTGTTCGTTGATCGTTGTTTGTTGACCGTTGCAGAATCGCCCAGGTTTCCGGTGCCACTTTTTTGCTGATCGCCAGCATCGTGGCTTCCGGATTCGCCGGTATGCCCACCAGGCTGAATTCCAGCAATTCCCATTGCCGGTAGATGCGCCGGGCCTTTTTCAGTTCCGGTCGCCGGGCGATTTCTTCCGGAGTTGGATTGGAAAAGTCTCCCGGCAAAAAACCGATGCTGTAGCTGTTTAACACCCCATCCTGGGCCAAGGCAAACATATCCCGGCCAAATTGTGTCTTATCGGTGCAGCGATATTTCGCCAGTACGCGATCACCACTTTTCTTCACCCATTGTGCAGCTCCCAGCGGCAAGGCGGTGTCATGGTTGTAAAACACCGTCAGGCCGGAATAATTTTTCCGCACCAGCCCCGCCGGTAATACCACATCCCCATCCCGATCCACCGCGGGCGTGGAAATGCACGCCACAATTTCCCGCCGGCCCGCCTGCACTTCAATAAGTTGCCCCTCAAACGCTTTGCGCAACATGGACATAAAATTTCCCCTTGCTGGATTGGTAAAGACGCTTAAAGCCATGGCGTCGGTTTTTATATCGCCGCATGCTCCGCCGGTGTGGTCGTAACGGCATCGGCGGCAAGGGCCGACGTGTTGCTGTATTCTTCCGGCGGCGTATCAGAAAAACCCATGGCCCGGCGAATTTCCGATTTGTTCAATACGCCCGCGCGAATCGCAATCTGGGTTTTTTCCAATTCAAAGGCCTCATCCGCCGGTACCGGATTGTCCGCCGCCAGAAAAAGGCGATCTCCATATAGCGGCGTGAGCATTTCATTGAGCTTCTGTTCCAGAATCAGCACCCGCGGCAAAATGGTTTGCCGGGCATAAAGCGTCAGGCTGGCCTGCATGTTGGCGTAGGTGGCGTCTTTGCTTAACAGCGCCTCCGGCACACCAAAGGCATGGGACAAGCGGCGCAAAGTTTCCCGGCTGATTTCCAGCGGCCCCAAATCCGTTGGTGGATACCGTGCCGGCACAAAGGTTCCCGCCTGCTGCGCCACGAGCACTCGGCCGTTGCCTTCACCGCCGAATTTTTGATTCCATAATAGTTCCGCCCGTTCCGCCTGGGATTTGGTCAGTTGGTCTTTAGGAATAAATGTGCCATCAATGCGGGCGCGGTTATCCATTAACGCGTTTTCATACATGGCGAATTTGGCCGCCAGTTCGGCCTGCATGTACGCGCTGCGCAGTGGTGCGTGGCGGCCGCCATAAGGATCCTCCACCGCCGGAAAACGGAAATCCAGCACATCCTGTTTATCTAATTGCATCCATACCCCCGTCAAAGCGGGCATATATTTGTATCCCACCACCGCCAAATCATTATCCCGCAACGGCAGCACGCGCTGCGTGGGCAACACCTTGATGCGCCGCACCGGTTCAAACGGCCCCGGCTCCAACAGCCAATACGCCCCGCCAAATACTTCCATGTATACGCCGGTCATATACCGCAGTTGGTAACCGTTTAACCCGTCATTATCCTTTTCCAGCAGATTCAAAAGGGGATGATCCGTGATTTCTTCCACCGCCGCGGCGCGGGAAAGTGTGTGGGAAAAATTCGGATTCCCCTTGAGTTGCGCCAGCGTTTTGGCCGGCACGCCCCGGGTGGAGAAATCGGTAATCGCTTTTTGGCCGCCCCGGCGAATGGCATAGAGCCGAAACGGCACTTGCGCCACCGCCGCGGCGTTCCAATTGGCACAGGTATAAACCAGATCATTGGTGAGATATTCCAGCATAAGCTGCGCATCGGTAGGAATGCTGCGGCCCGCCGTATTGGTCAGCAGGGGTGATCCGACTGAAATCCAGAAATCACCCGCCGCTTTATCAATGTGTTCCATGGGTGCGCTATAGACTCTGGTGGGCATGAGATAATCACTAAAATACTAAAGGCACCACCCAGGCCAGCGAAATATGCAATCCATAAGTGTTGACAATCCTAAAGTTTAATTGAGGCGAAAGCGACACGCACGCCCATGCCTGGTGACGCACGGTCCTTATCGCGCCTTGCCGACGCCATACAAGACTACCGGAAATCGGCTTTTGTGGTGTGCCTTAGCACCTCCAAAGCCACCGCCGCGTGGCCGCTATCTCCGGACGTAAGGGCCATCGCCTGGAATAACCTGCACGCATGTTTTCATTCTGCTGCGCCCGCTCAGCAAGTGGCATCAAACGGTGGCCTAGGTTAATCTACCCGGCGTCGCAGGTGCG
The DNA here is from genome assembly GCA_049977145.1 of Phycisphaerae bacterium. GTDB lineage: Bacteria > Planctomycetota > Phycisphaerae > WQYP01 > WQYP01 > JAMDCX01. Next base: position 5,301 of record JBMFGW010000036.1, on the reverse strand, counting down.
CGGCCCGGTCATAGGGGAATTTGCGTGAAACAAGTGGTCATAGAAAACCCGGTCATCAACTCGCCGTTTGACGAGCCCTCACGCCATTTCAAATTCGATGAAACCGGCATCACCAGTGATATTGCCACGTTCCGGCGGCCAAGTTCCTATTTCGTCCCCATTCCACGCCCCCGCAAAACCGGCGGCAAAAGCCAACACACCTTTGACGAATGGCGCTCCGACCGCACGGTGGAAAGCGATCCGGTCAACCGCATCCGCCAGCGCGTGCAGGCCTGGCGCAATGGCCGATACTTGGACGATGTAAGCCGCACCACGGCCCGGCTGCTCCAGCACTGGCGCTCCGAAGATCGCCACCGCCGCTTATTTTTCTGCCAAATCGAAGCCCTTGAGACGCTCATATATATTACCGAAGTAGCCAAAAAATATGGCGATCAATGGATTGAAAATGACCTCGCCAAAGCCGGCGACTACGCCAACCCCGGCCTCCAGCGCACTGCCTGCAAACTGGCCACCGGTGCAGGGAAAACGGTGGTGATGGCCATGGTCATCGCCTGGCATACGCTCAACAAAATCGCCAACCCCCAGGATGCCCGGTTTTCCGATGCCTTCCTTATTGTTACCCCCGGCATCACCATCCGCGACCGACTTCGCGTGCTGCTGCCATCCGACCCGGAAACCTACTACCGCACGATGGATATTGTTCCCGATGATCTGCTGGAACCCATGAATCGGGCCAAGGTCATCATCACCAATTTTCACGCCTTTAAGCGGCGGGAAAAAACCGCCGCCAGTAAACTCACCAAAGCGATTCTCGGTGATCGCAGCGCATCGGTATTTACAGAATCCGAAGGCGAAATGATCCGCCGTGTCACACGTGATCTGGGCACCAAAAAAAACATCGTGGTACTCAATGATGAGGCCCACCATTGCTACCGCCCGAAGCCTGACGCCGCCGACGAGCAGCTTACCGGCGAAGAACGCAAAGAGGCCCAGGAGAACTCCGAGACCGCAAGAATATGGATCAGCGGCCTGGAAGCGCTGGCCCGTAAATCCGGCATTCGTGCCATTTTTGACTTATCCGCAACGCCGTTTTTCCTCCGCGGATCGGGCTACCGCGAAGGTTCGCTGTTTCCTTGGGTGGTTTCTGATTTTTCACTCATTGATGCCATTGAAAGCGGCATCGTCAAAGTTCCGCGTGTGCCCGTTTCTGATGATTCCGGTACCGGCGAACAACCAACCTACCGCGATCTGTGGCTGCGCATCCGCGATGGCTTGCCCAAAAAGGGCCGTAACGCCGATGTGGCCTCCGGCGAGCCAAAACCCCCCGCCGAATTGGAAGGTGCGTTAATAAGCCTGTATGGGCACTATAAAAAATCCTTTGAGCACTGGCAGAAGCTGCCGGACAAAGCCGGCGTCGCCACCACCCCGCCGGTTTTCATCGTCGTGTGCAACAACACCAACGTATCCAAAATGGTCTTTGACTACATTGCCGGCTGGGAGAAACCGCTGCCCGACGGATCAACCGCAGCCGTGCCGGGCCGACTGCCGCTGTTCAGCAATGTGCAGGATGGTCGATTTATCCATCGGCCCAACACCATTCTTGTTGATTCCCAGCAGCTTGAATCCGGCGAATCCATGGCGGATGATTTTAAGGCCATCGCCGCCAGGGAAATTGAAGAATTCAAAGCCGATTACCGCCTCCGTTTTCCCGATCGGGACGCGGACAAACTCACCGATGAAGACCTGCTGCGTGAAGTGCTCAACACTGTCGGAAAGCAAGGCAAACTCGGCGAGGAAATCCGCTGCGTGGTGTCTGTCTCCATGCTTACCGAAGGCTGGGATGCCAATACCGTCACGCACATACTTGGCGTGCGGGCCTTTGGCACACAGCTTTTATGCGAACAGGTCATTGGCCGCGGACTCCGCCGCCGCAGTTATGAAGCCGAAAGCAGTGCAATCAGCGTCAACGGAAAACCTGTGACCATTCAGGCGTTTCCCGTGGAATATGCCGAGATTTATGGCGTGCCGTTCTCCTTTATCCCGTGCAGCGGCCTGCCGCAGGATCCCGTGCCCGGTCTGCCGCCCACGCGCGTGCGCGCTCTTCCGGAACGCTCCGCCTGCGAAATTACCTTCCCACGCATCGACGGTTACCGCTATGAACTTCCAGCCGAGCGACTAACCGCTAACTTTAATGAATCGTCAAGACTCACACTTAGCACGCAAAGCGTTCCCACCAAGACGGAAAACGCCCCCATTGTCGGCCAAACCCAATATCACACCCTGGACGATTACAAAACCGTGCGCCTTCAAACTGTCGCATTTGAAATCGCCCGCACCGTCCTGGAGCAATACTTCACCGACTTGGATAATAATCGCAAGGAGTGGCTATTTCCCGATCTGGTTTCCATCGCCCGCGATTGGATCAGCCAGTGCGTGGTGCTCAAGGACAACACGTTTCCGCAATTGCTGCTTTGGTCCAGCAATCGGCGGGATGCCGCGGACCGCATCTATAAAGCCGTCGTTCAGACCACCGCTGGCGAAAAACAATTGCTGCCTATTGCCAAGCCCTACGACACCGTCGGCTCCACACAGTTTGTGCAGTTTGATACCCGGCGGCCAGTTTATAAAACCCGCCCGGACAAGTGCCACATCTCCCACGTTGTCGCGGATACCGATTCATGGGAGCAGAAAATGGCCGAGACACTTGAAGATATGGATGAGGTAATCTGCTACGTCAAAAACAGCCGCCTGGGCTTTGAAATTCCCTATACCATCGACGGCGTGCAGCGCCATTACGAACCGGACTTTATCGCCCGGATTGATGATGGCCACGGCCCATCTGATCCGCTGAATTTAATCATCGAAGTAACCGGCGACGGCGACCGGAAAAAAGCCGCCAAAGTCTCCACCGCCAAAACCCTCTGGGTCCCCGCAGTAAACAACGCCGGCCAATGGGGCCGCTGGGCGATAATCGAAGTGGACGATCCATGGGCGGTGAAGGCGAAAATTGTGGAAATGGCTGCGGTGGGGTGCAAATGAGTGCCGATCAAGAACAACTCCAAATGTTCGGCGGTGATTGGACGGAGAAAAAACTAACCGTCTTGGGAAGGTATCTGAAAGCATACACCACTGCGTTGAAGAACCAGCCTTTCCAGAAGACATACATAGACGCTTTTGCCGGCACTGGCTATCGCGAGTTGAAGATCGATAGGGCATCTGCGCCCCTGTTCGAAGAGTTGGCCGAAGAGGGCACGCAGAACTTTCTGGATGGCTCGGCCCGCATCGCATTGCAGACGGTCCCCCGTTTTGACGAATATGTGTTCATGGAAAAAAGCCGGAAGCGAGTTGGCGAATTAGAGAAACTCAAAAAGGATGGCGCATTCAGCGCCATCGCAAACTCGATATCCATCCAGCAGGGCGAAAGCAACGAACTTCTCCGCAGCCGTTGCGCCAAGCCAATCTGGAACCAATGTCGTGCCGTAGTGTTTCTTGACCCATTCGGCATGCAGGTGGAATGGAGCACGATGGAGGCAATTGCCCGCACACACGCAATCGACGTTTGGATTTTGTTTCCGCTTGGAATGGCGGTCAACCGCGTGCTAACTAGCGATTTTGAAAAAATGCCGCCAGCCTGGGCCAGCCGGCTCACAACAATATTCGGTTGCGACGAATGGCGCAAATTATTTTATAACCATTCCGAAGCCAACCCGATTTTTGGCGGTGGTGATACGCGGATAAAAAAATCGTGCACGCTCGAGCAAATCGGCAATTATTACCACCACCGCCTCAAGACAATATTCCCGGCCGTAGCGGACAATCCGGCCGTTCTTAAGAATTCAACGGGATCACCCCTGTTTCAACTGCACTTTGCCGCTGCAAATGAGGGAGGCGGTGGTAAAATAGCATTGAAGATTGCTGAGCACCTTTTGAAGGAGATTTAGCATGGCCGCTGGATCAGGCATCGAATGGACTCAATCCACTTGGAACCCCGTCACGGGTTGCACGAAAGTAAGCCCCGGCTGCAAGCACTGCTACGCCGAGCGCATGGCTCTGCGCCTGCAGGCCATGGGCCAATCCAACTATACCAACGGTTTCAAGCTCACCCTTCAGCCGCAGGCGGTGGATTTGCCGCTGCGCTGGAAGAAGCCACAACGGATTTTCGTTAATTCCATGAGTGACCTGTTCCATAAAGATGTCCCGCTGGCTTTTATTCAACAAATTTTTGATGTGATGGGCCGGGCCTATTGGCACCAGTTTCAGATTCTCACCAAGCGTGCCGAGCGGCTTTCAGAAATCGCGCCCCAGTTACAATGGCGGCCAAATATATGGATGGGCGTCAGCGTGGAGCGGCAGGATTACACGTTCCGTATCGATCACCTCCGGCAAACCCCGGCCCACGTTAAGTTTTTATCGCTCGAACCTCTGCTTGGGCCGTTGCCCGCATTGAATCTAACCGGCATTGATTGGACAATCGTCGGCGGTGAATCCGGCCCGGGCGCACGACCGATGGACGCAAACTGGGTAACCGAAATCCGCAATCAATGCCAAGACGCCAACGTAGCCTTCTTCTTCAAACAATGGGGCGGAGTCAACAAAAAACGCGCGGGCCGGGAACTCGACGGCAGGACATGGGATCAGATGCCGAAAGCCATCGACGGTTCCCGCCAAAGCCGGAGTATTCCCATGGAGGTCATATATGGCTGAAATCCCGACCGTACCTGATTTTCCCACCCCAATCTTCAGCCAACCAGAGCCAAACGCTCCGATACCTCTCGGTAGTGAGGATGGATGCCTTTGCTATGGCGATCACCGGCTTCCCACCAGGGTTTGCATTACGCTCGCCTTCGCTCCAACTCCCCGGGTACTCCTGTCGATTTCATCGACCGACCACCCGCCCGCATCAGGACAGTTCCCCGATTTCACTAAGTTCGCCGTAACGCCGGGGTAAAATTTCTTCTAAGAGGCCAAAGCATAGACGTATTTCTGACCAATTCCACAACGCGGTTCGGCACAGGAGCGGCGGCGGTCAGCGAGGCCGTGTTCACCATCAAACAAAAACCGCTTATCTTGGGCGATCTCAAAAAACCAATGACCAAGGCAGCCTTCCATATTTTCAATTTTCCGGACTTCACGGGCCCTAACAATTATGTGGCAGAGCACAAAACGGAGACACAGCAAAAATCACGCCTCATAAAAAGGGCGGTATTAAAAGCGGGTGGATGGACGGTATCGATCTCGTCTTTGCCTGAGGGTTCGCTGCCCGGCGCGAAAACTGGTTACCTTATGACGCATTTCGGAGAA
>JBMFGW010000035.1:0-32106 GCA_049977145.1 Phycisphaerae bacterium | reverse complement strand
TTCTGCAGGCGGGTATACAATCATTTTCAGTTAGGCTCATTGTGAGCTTGGCTGGCCGAAAGGCCGTGAACGGTTACTATATTTCGCGGTCCCACCAGCCGCCCGCTGATAACAATTGCATTTTGCATAACCTTCGTCCTTAAAGACCTGGCTTGAATTATACCAAATGTGGCGCACAAAATCATATATTTTGGGGCGGTGAGCTGGTGGAAGAGCAATGCCCAATCCGAACTGCAAAAATGCCACGTTCTGTTTCAGGATGAAGACAAGGCGACATATATTGAGAAGATGCGGAAGATGGTGATCGGGGGCGGATGAATCAGGAGTTGTGTGCCGGACATCCGCCCGGTGCCCGGCGAATTATTCGCCAAATTCCAAACCAGCTTCTACGCCGCCCCGGCGGACGCAGTGTTCAATAGTTGGCGCGGTAGGCTGCGCTGTATACTAATGGCTAACTTTTTAGGAGTGTGTTATGGCAAAAGCAAAATCTCAAGAGCGTGAAAATCGGATTCGCATGGAAATTGTGGTTGATGCCAATGGCCCTGAAGAAGTGGCGATGGGCTGGTATTATTATCTTGATGATGTAATGAAATTCCCATTTACAGCCGCCTGCAATGCCCAACGTGCGACATCTCCCCTGAAAAAGGGCGATGAAGTTGAGGTTACGGCGTTGGCTGACACGGACGATTGCGAGCATGAGATATTTGTCATGACCCGCTGGGATGGAAAAAACCAATTGGCTGTTCCACTGGCGCAGCTAAAGCCCGCATCAAGCACGGACGAAGCCACCAAACAGGCGATAGCGGATTGGCATTATTGGGTAGAACAAGGCTATGATTATTAATGGAAAGGCTGAAGGTAGGCGCTGCTGGTTTCCGGCTTAGATTTTTGCGGGAAAGTTTGACCAGATTTTCCAATAAACCGGTCTGTTCCAGAATTTCCTAAAAACGAATAAAGCCCGCTTAAGAGAAAACTATAAGACCTTGGTCGGCTGCTGGCCCGTGGAGCATTCTGCCCAATCTCCGAAATTCAAACATTCGGTAAATTGGCTGCATTATCCTTTCCCATCAAATCCTATAACACCCACACGGCAAGAACATCCACATTGATTGTTCTGTTGCCGCATCCCGGTCTGCCGGGGTTTGACAAGTAAATACCATGCCTGCATCGATGGTTTCGTTTTGCCATGAGGATTGCTATGTACCCGGTAGAAGTTCGACGCACGCGCCCAATCCGCGCCCAAAAAGCCTTCTAATTCCTAAATGCCGGCGGCCACATCCCCCCCCTTAAAACATCTTGGGCATCTAGGGCAACTTGAACCAAACCCGCTAAAATCAATGCTCCCATCAACATGCTCAACTTGAGCACCTTGGCTCCCTAACTTGGACATCTTGAGCAACTTGAAATTCATAAACCCGAAGATAATTCAAAATTTGGACCAGTGCCCCGCGGTCAATAAAGAACGTATCCGGAATAACTTCCCCAATTCGGATAGGCCGGGATCCCGATGCCTGGAATCCGGCTGGAACGATCACTTTACCAGGCGGCTATATAGCCTCGCTGAAAACTAACGCCTTGTCACGGCGCGCCATTGCAAGCTGTAACTTTGGGCTCTTGTCCGGGCCATCATCTCCGTGGGCAGCGGCGGCGGGGGAAAATTGCTCCGGCGGCGCGGATGGCGTCGGCAGTTGTTTGTACCACCACGGGCGCATCGGCCGAGCGGCCTCGCAGCCAACGATTTAACTGCCGCACAATTTTTCCACGGCCACCAGCTCTTTTCGCCGCCACCCCGGAATAGAGCCGTTGATTTTCCAGCATGAATGGGATCAGATCACGCAATTCCGGGCGCATAGCGTTGAGGTAGGGCTGAATACTGCATCCACGATTGGCATTCCAGCTCTGATCGGTGCTGCGAGAAACGCTGTTCTTGCTGATGCGGTAATAGAGTAGAGCTTGGGGAATCAGTTCCAGCTTATACCCGGAAAGAACCGCACGCGCAAAAAATTCCCAGTCTTCCTGATATCCGCTGAACCGCTCTTCAAAACCGCCAAGCTTTTCAAATACGCCGCGCTGCACCAAACAATGCACGTCGCCGAAGACGTTCATAAACGCCCCGGCCGCAGCCGCCGGCCCCAGCGGCGCCCATATTGGAAATAGTACGCTTTGGTCAGGCGGCGCTTCTCCTTCAAAAAGTGTCATGGCGGAAGTTACCACGTCGGCGTGCGTTCTCTGCGCTGCTTGCATGGCCCATGCCAACCAATGCGGCGCCGCAATATTGTCATCATCCATAAACGCCAGATACTCGCCCCGGGCCTGTTTCGCCGCATTATTCCGGGCACGCCACATGTACTTATTTTCCTGCCGAATAATGCGCCACTTACGGGCGGCAAATTCACCTTGCAACGAATCTAAAAACGCTTGTGCCTCCGATGACGGGCTGCCGTCATCCACCAGAATGACCTCGAAATTCGCGTAAGTTTGCGCTTGCAGCGAAGCAATGGCCTGTCGCAGGGTTGCGGGACGGTTGTAATGCACCAGGCAGACACTGATAAGTGGAAGTGCGGTGCTGGCAGCGCCAACTCCACCGTCGGCTGGTGCATACAATTCAGATGCACATATTCCGCCGATCAGAGATTCCCATTCCGTCGCCCGTTTCTCCCGGGGATCTTGCAACTGTACCGGAGCGATTCCATCGCGGATTACAGTTTGTATACCTTCCGCCAAACCTCGGGCGGAGGGTGCAAAGCAGATTTTTTGCAACTCGGCGGGTTGAAGATAATCCCGTAACCCACAATTTTCCGGAATCAGAACTGGAATATTGGTCGCAATACAATTCACCAGCAGTTGCGGCACCGCGCCAAGAGGTGCTGCAAACACCGCAGCGCGGCCAGCAGCGCAGAGATATTCCAATTGCCGCTGCGGATCAGGCTCCGCAAGAATGTTATATTGACAACCGGATCGGCTCAGCGCTCGGCGTACATACCAGTCGCCGGCCAGTTGGCCCACTTCCCCAATAGTGCCGATAAAAGAGAACTTCACATTGTTAAGCAGGGGAGCTTGCAGCCGTTTGATCGCAGCACAAAATAATTCTACACCCGTAGCCGTGTCCAGCCGCCCGGCGAAGACCAATTCCTGAATTGGCCGGCTCGTGTGGCGGGATGCGGTCGTATGATCCAAAAGCGCCGGGGGCATCGCGCACGCAATGCGTTTCCGGGTCTGTGGCGGGACTTTGGGGTCTAATGTTGGCAACGGTGGGATAACCTGTATCGTGCCGGGCAGCACCCAGCCGGAGCGATCAAGCCAATTCCGTAATCCGGAGTTACTTATCACCGCCGCGTCAGCCCGGCGTACGACTTCGCGTTCCATGAACATGACTTCCAACGCATCCACACTGGCTGGCATGGCGGTGCGCGTCGTATAGCGCCAATGGGTGGGAGCGAACACACCAGTAATAAAGCGGGTGTTCTCAAAGGCCAATCCTTGCTGCCGCGCTAGTAGAGCGTAATAGGTAATTCCCTGCCATTCCGGCGCAATAACGCAATCAAATGGATTTGCCTGCGATTTGAGCCACTGCAAGAATTCATAACTGCGTCGCCGAAACCAGCCCGCAATCACTTGCACTTCTGTAAGCCAATCAAGCGTTACCACACGCACTGCCGCCGCAGCAATAAATGTAGTGTCATGGCCCTGCTTCCGTTTTAATGCCCCATTCCCAGTGGATATACACAAAGTAATATCGTACCCGCCCATAGCCAATACGTTGGCTAAATTGATACACGCCTGTTGTGCATCATCTGGCATAGAACCTGCAGGCACTGCTGGTATTGCGATGCAAATCTTTAAGCTCATGATCTTATCCGCATTCTCACGGGCCTTTGGGACCCTCTTACAGGCCTGGTTTTCACAAACGAGACTCGTGCCAAAAGGCCACGGCACCACACTATACCCGCTGCGAATAAATTCGGGAATAATTAAGCCGGAGTTAATCGCGCAGAGGCTTTAAGGACAAGTTACACGGTATCCGGTAAAATTGTTGCCGTGAATAGCAAGACCATTCATCGTGTCAGTATTATCATCCCAACGCATGATCGCGCGGCGCTGCTGCGGCAAACGCTGGAAAGTCTGACCCAACTGGTTATCCCAGCGGATAAAAACGTCGAATTACTTATAATCGCCAACGCCTGCGCGGATCAAACCCGGCACATCTGTGAAGCAGCAACTCCAAACATGCCCATGCCGCTGCGTTGCGTGGTCGAGCCAATGCCGGGGGCCAGCCAGGCGCGCAACCGTGGCCTGACGGAAGCGAACGGAGATATTCTGGCGTTTCTGGATGATGATGTGGCGGTGGATCCACACTGGTTGGCGGGCTTACTGGCGGTCTTTGAGCAGTATCCCGCCGACGTGGTGGCCGGAAAGGTAACACTGTGGTGGGAGATGGTGGAAAAACCCGCGTGGCTCACCCATCGATCCGAGCAATTGCTAAGCTCCTTGGATTATGGCGATCAGGTGCGGGAGTTATTCAACGGAGGTGATGCCATTGCCGCTAATTTAGCCATCCGGCGATCCGTGCTGGCGGATGTGCCGCAGTTTCGTACTGATTTGGATCGGCAGGGGCGGACGGTGTTATCCGGGGGTGATACATATTTTATTTCCCAAGCTCTTAACGCCGGTCATCGCATGTTCTATGCTCCACGCGCCGCGATTCGGCATTGGGTAGCGGCTGAACGCATCACATTGTCCTACCTTAGCCGCGCCGCTTATGCCAATGGCTTGGCGCGGATACAAATGAGGGATAGTCTGTCTATCGCCAAACGCGTCGAATTACTGGTTGAAAATGCCATGAAATATGGTTTTTACGGTGTTGCGGAACTCCTTTCCGCAGCCCTTGGTTATCCGAAAGGCCGAATCAATCACCGCATTCGCCGCATGATGTGCCAGGGTGTTTTAGCCGGATTGCAACAACGGCGGGTGGGGAGCTGATCTACCGCGCCGCATCCGCGGAGCTGAAATTTCGTAACCGTTCACGGATGTGGCAGAGGTAAACAGCGAAACACCGATCCGGGACTTGGGAATACCGGCAAACTTAATACTACAGCGCGACTTCTTACTTTCCACTGAGTTAGCTGCGGGAAAAAGAGATTTTGGAAGGGCGTTTTTGGCCCGCGGAGACCAAAGTCGCGCTGTAGTATTAACATCCCCTTTAATCTGCGTCCATCTGGCTCACCTGTGGTTCAGAATCGGTATCCGTTCACGGCGATACCGCTCCCTTACGGTTGCGGCTCTGCCTTCCACCGCGCTGAATGTCAGCCGTGAACGGTTAAACTGGGTTGAGCGCCACGCTGCCGGTGGGCTGTGTGTATCTCACATTCGTTGATATACGGTATACTGCCGGACATGTTGTTAATTCATCATGCCAGTGAATTTCCACCGTCGGCCCGCAACGCGGTGCTATGTGTTGGTAATTTTGACGGCGTACACCTCGGTCATCAACGGATGCTTTCCGAAGGGCAACGCCAGGCACGGGAAAAAAAGCTCAGTTTCGTGATCATGACGTTTGATCCACATCCGATGACGGTTTTACGTCCGGGGCAGGGGCGACCACCCCTGATGACCACAGCTCAGCGATTGGAAATGATCCAGCAGTATCAGCCCGATGTGTTATGGCTGGTAAAAACCGATCCCGCCTTTTTGCATATCACGGCGGAGGAATTTATGCGCGACAGCATGGCGCATACCATTGGGGCGAAGATGATTGTAGAGGGCCGCAACTTCACGTTCGGCAAAGGGGCACAGGGAACCGTGTCCACCCTGCGGGACCACAGCCAACAATGGGGCTGGGAAACCAGCATTATCCGCACGCGCCAGGCGGTGTTGCGGGATTTATCGCTGGTGGATGTCAGCAGCAGCCTGGTCCGCTGGCTCATCGGCCAGGGCCGCGTAAGCGATGCGCGACGGCTGCTGGGCCGATATTATAGTCTGCGTGGTCGGGTGGAGCATGGAGCCGGGCGCGGCACCATGCTGGGTTATCCAACGCTGAATATTAAATCCGAACAGTTACTGCCCGCGTCTGGTGTTTACGCGGGGCAGGCAGTTATCACGGGGCGGAACTATCCCGCCGCCATCAGTGTCGGGAGCAATCCAACATTCAACGGCACCGCCACGACGGTGGAAGCGTTTGTGCTGGATTTTTCCGGCTCCGTCTACGATCAGGAAGTGGAACTGCAATTTATCCGTTGGCTGCGGGATCAGTATACATTTTCCGGTCCGGAGGCGCTGGCCGCACAAATTCAACGTGATGTGGAAGAAATACGGCTCCGCTTGACGCCAGATGCACTGGGGCTGGAACAGGAAAATGCGGGAGCAGTCCCCAATTCCATCGTCGCGTCCGTGGGCGGCGATGCCGATGCGACTGGGCGGCAGGAAGGAGATTAATACGATGTCAGACCCGCAACTTATTGCAATAGCCAGGGCTTTGAAGAGTGCCAAAAGTGTGGCGATTTTTACCCATGCGCGGCCTGATCCCGACGCCATAGGATCGCAGGTTGGAGCTGGACTTATGCTCTCCGCCATGGGGAAAAATATTTCCATCGTGTGCCTGCCGCCGGTACCGGAGCCGCTGGAGTTTCTTCTGGATATGTTGGCGGATTCTATCGTTCACTTTACAGCATCACACGCCGCCGCCATTTCCTGCGACCGCATATTAGTAGTGGACACCTCGGCACGGCAGCAACTTGAGCCGGCGGTGTCATTTTTGGAATCACACTCCGACAGGGTGCTGATTCTGGATCATCATATTTCCGGTGATCTTTCGCACGCGTTGCTGTATCGGGATACCTCCGCCGCCGCTTGTGTGCAGATGGTTACTGAACTTGGCGCGGTATTGGGCGTGACCTTGACCAAAGCGATGGCCACAGCTTTATTGGCGGGGCTGGTGGGTGATACCGGGTGGTTCCGCTTTGACAGTGTTACGCCGCGCACGCATGAAGTGGCGGCCCAACTATTGGCCGCGGGCGCTTCGCCGTCCGAGTTATGGAACCGCCTGATGCAAAGTGAAAGGAAATCAAAGCTGACGCTATTAAGCCGCGCGGTGGGGCGAATCACGTTTTTCGCGCAGGATCGCATTGCGGTCATGGAATTATCGCATGCGGATATTGCGCAGGCGCAAGCGCAAGCGTGGGAAACCGAGGGTCTAATTGATATTCCCATGATGGTGGGAAGTGTGGTGGTGTCGATTTTTTTAAGCGAAACACCGGAGGGTAGAATTCGCGCCAGTTTGCGCAGCAAACATACGGTTGATGTCAATGCGGTAAGCCATGAATTTGACGGTGGCGGCCATGCGCGGGCGGCGGGTTGCCGCTTGACCGGGCCTTTGGAATCTGCGCGGAAGGCACTGGTGGCGGCGGTAACGCGGAAACTGCCTTGACCGCGGGGAATCGGAGATAAGGCGCAATTTGCGCCACGGTTTTGGGGCCAAAAGATGGCACGTTGCGCAAATCTGCGGCACTGTGAAAAACTATTTGGGAGGGCTTGGTTCGGTGTGCATGCCGCCAGGCCAGCAACTTCTGCGCACGTCCCGGTCCGATGCCGGGGATTCGCACCAGTGAGGCCCACTTGGCGCTATTGGGGTTAATGGAGGATTCAGTTATCCGTGCGGCCACGGCTGGCGAAAATTGGTTTTTTACCGGTCGCTGCGCCAAGTCATAGCCGATCCAAACCAGCAAAATTACCAGCGCCGCCGCAATTGAGAACAGCGCCGGCGGCAGGAGATATGGGGGGGCGGAAACATCATCACAATCGGATACACGCGGCATGATGGTACGTTCCTGAAATCAATGGTCGCGGGTTACGTCTATCGGGGCGCCAGGCGACGATAGACGGGCCGCCTTGGTTACCCGGTAGTACCGGTGCTGTCGGCAACCACAGCGCCGGCTCCGCCCGAAGATTTGGAGCCACTCTGTCGCACCGAGTTAACGGCCCGGCGCATGGCCAACCAAGTTTGCATAGCGGGCTTCGCTGTAAGTTCAGCGGTAAGCAGCCCGCTCCCGGGTGTAGAACCGCCGTCCGAATCCACAATATCATCCCAGGTAATGGCTTCCACAAAAGGCTTGGAAAGAATGATGTTGACCATCGCCTCCAACCACTTGCTTTGCAGTTGATCATTCCAAGGCTTACGCCACGTACCGGCAGCGGCATTCTTTTCCGTCACGCCGCTGGGAATGCTCATACGGCTGATGATTACCGGCTTCCCCAAGGCCGCGAAACGATCCAACGCGGCGCTGACCTGAAACAAATCGCGCTGCCAACCGCCGTCGCGTGGGGCGCCAAAACAAAGCTGCAGCCCGAAAATATCAAAAGGGATTCCACTTTGCACGGCCATTTCCGCATAAATCATCGGGGGGATGCTGCGTTGATTTTTGGCATAATATTCACCCCACGGCTGAGTGATTTCAATCATAGTGCGGGCATTGGGCATGAGTTTCTTCACCAGAGTTATGGCCATGCGCGTCAGGTCCATAAGCTGATCAAAGGTGAAAGAAAAATGTGAATTAACGTGTAATCCGCTTAAGACATTCCAGAGCACCACATTGGGACCATACCGTCGTACCACGCGCTCTATATGTTCATACAGCAGGCCCCGCACGGTTTCATAATCATGCTCCCAGATATACAACCAATCGGGGATGGCGGATTCGGTGAAATGCACCAACGGGCCGGCCGCAATGGGCAGTTTGCTTTGGCGCAGATATTCCACCCAGTTGTCCATGGGTGCGGCGTTAAAGGTCTGCTCCTGCGGCTCCATAAACTTCCATTTCATCGGCAGGTAGATAAATTCGCCGGTCGCAACTAGTTTCCGGCGATAGGAATCGTCAGATCGTTCCGGCGCCGCCGCACAACCGAAGACATTTTTTGGAAAAGCCCGCGTGCTGATGCGACGATGCAACAGCAGTTCAGCATGAACACTGGCGGTTTGCTCCGATGCCGGCAGCGCAATGGCCAGGCACTTATCCGCAAACTTTGCGGCTTCCGGAGGATTTTCAAGATTTTCCATGGCGGCAATGAGCAAGTCGCGGGCCTCATTGAATTTTTGGTTTACCGCCTGCGCTTCGGAAATATCCAGCAGGCCCCAATCCTCGCGCTTCTGCAACAGCCGCATCATGCGGTTACGCGCTAATTCCACGTTGAGCACATACGGTTGGCCGCGTTCGGGCAGCCGCACGGTTGCCAGCATAATGGCGCCAAAATTGTGAACTTTCCACATCAACGCCAGGGCCGCCGGGCCGGCGGGCCGCTTGCGGCAGCGAATTTCTCCATCCACATAGGCCATTTCGCCACGAATTGGAACGCTATCGGAACCTACAAGGTAGGCAAAATTTAAATCCAGCTCGGCCGGAGCTTCACCATTATGGAATACCTGAAAACGCAACATTAACTTCTCGCTTGCCTGAACCATAATTTTTTTCGGCGGCCTTATCAAGCACACCTATACCGACCAAGCCCCTATTATCCTTAAGGCCGACGGGATTCGCCAGCCTCAATATCATGCAAATACGCCAGCGTGCGCTCCAACTGGCCTTTCAGATGCCGTACCCGCAGGAGACTTTTGACGCGTGTCAATAATTCCAGCTTATTAACCGGTTTGGTGAGAAAGTCATCGGTTCCACTTTCCACGCCACGCTCAATATCCCCCAACTCATTAAGCGCGGTAATCATCAAAATCGGAATATCGCGATAACGGACATCCGCCTTGAGCTTCCGGCAAACCTCAAAGCCACTCATACGCGGCATCATCACATCAAGAATAATCAGATCGGGCAGCAGTTGCGCCACCTTGGCCAAAGCATCCACCCCGTCCACCGCCGCCGCTGTGGTGCAATCCATTGATTCCAGATAAGCCTGAATCAATTCCACATTGGGCCGATTATCATCCACCACCAATATGGTACTACGCGGCAAGTGCGTGTCGTTGCTGCTATGAACTACTCCGGTCATGAATGACGCTCCAGCCAAAACTACCGGCTGGTATTATACCGCATCATCATGATTTATTCTTCCCGCGGCAGGCTCGATAGAACGCGGCGGGCTTCCAGCCGGGCGACTTTCCGCTGCTGAAAACTGGCCTTGTTAAACCCAAATTTATGCGAACGAACCTTGGAACCGCTGGTGCGCCGATGGGGCATGGTAACCTCCCAAAAAAAAGAGAAGTCGAAATCACAACTTCTTCATAACATTTTTAATCGGCTAATACAAGCGAAACATTAAAAAAATATTTCGCTCACGCCGTCGCGATCACGGACAGATCCAAATCCGCTTGCTGACCATGGGCCAGCAGCTCCGCCGCCAACCCCGCTATCATCGCGGCATTATCGGTGCAATAAGCCATGACCGGTAAAAACAGCGGAATTCCCGCCCGATCGGCGACCCGTTGCAAGGCTTCACGAACAGCCTGGTTCGCGGAAACACCGCCGCCGACAATCAGCGATTTGGGGTGGCTGATTTCCAGTGCGCGACGGACCTTAATTTCCAATATTTCCACCACCGTCCGCAGAAACGCCGCCGCGGTATCCGCCCGCTGTTGCGGTGATAAATCAGCACTCGTTCGCTGCGTTCCCCGCGCCCCGTTGACATGGTAAAGCACGGCCGTTTTCAAGCCGCTGAAGGAAAAATCCAGAGATTCCTTCCCCAGCAATGATAACGGAAATTTCACCGCGTCCGCGTGTCCCCGCCGCGCCAGCGTCTCCACCAGGGGTCCGCCGGGATAGCCGAGCTGCAAAATCGCTGCAACTTTATCAAACGCCTCCCCCACCGCATCGTCGATGGTGGAACCCAGGCGCTGCAAAGCCTGGAAACTCTCCACCGCATACAGCGTGGTATGGCCGCCGGAAATTACCAGCCCCAGCGCCGGCAATGGCGGTGAATCATGTGGTAAGGAGGGTTGGTCGCTAATATCTTCCGGCGGGATGAGGCAACTGGCATATAAATGGGCATGAACATGATTAACTCCCAGCAGCGGTTTGTCCCAGGCAAACGCCAGCGCCTTGGCCGCCGATACCCCCACCAGCAAGCACCCTATCAGCCCCGGACAATTGGCCACGCCTATACCGGTAATATCGGCGGGTCCAACCGCAGCGCGGCGCATCGCTTCCGCGACTATATCATTGAGCCATTCAATGTGTGCGCGCGCCGCAATTTCCGGGACCACGCCGCCATACTTCTGATGCAGATCAATCTGTGTGCGTACCACGTTGGAACGCACCTTGCGACCATCCCGCACGATCGCGCAGGCGGTTTCATCACAGGTGGTCTCAATGCCCAATACACACGACATGCGCCGCCTCCATACTCATTGATTCTAGTCGCTATAACTCTCTCGCGGTGACAAAACGGGCCATATTGATAAGGATCTGGCGGATTTCCGATTCCGGTAAAATGCTGATGGCGGCGATGGCCTGATCGATAAGCTGTTGCGCACGGTTGCGGGCGTAACGCATGGACGGGCTGGGGATTAACAGTTGCCGGACGTTATCAATGCGATCCGACGCTTCCGATTCCAACAAGCTGACCAACAACTGCCGATGGCTGGGAGCGGCAGTCGCCAGAAAATGAATCATGGGGAGCGTCAGTTTGCCTTTTTCAATATCGGTCCCCAGGGATTTGCCAACGGTTTTCTGCTGGCCGGCGATGTCCAAAAGATCGTCGACAATTTGAAACGCCAGACCCACCTCCCGACCATACCTGCTCAGGGCGTCGATCGTGGCCGCATCCGCATCTGAAGCCCAGGCGCCAAGGCGGCAGGAGGTTTCAATGAGACTGGCGGTTTTACGGTAAATAATGTCAAAATAGGTGGCCTCAGTTAACGCCCAGTTGCCGCGATTGAAGTTTTGCGTAAGCTCACCTTCGCAGACAATATTCGTGGTGCGGCCAATGGCGCGTGAGGCGATCTGGCTGTCCAGACTGCTGCAAAGGTGATAGGCGTGGCTTATGAGCAGATCGCCGAGCAAGACTGCGGTTTCATTGCCATGCAAGTGATTGACCGTGACCCCGCGCCGGCGAATTTCCGCGTTGTCCAGCACGTCATCATGTACCAGCGTGGCGGCGTGAACCATCTCCACAACGGTGGCGATGGTAACATGGCTTGGCCCCAACGGCTGCGAGTTTTTCCGCGCCGCCAAGCCGGAAAGAAAAACCAGCACCGGGCGGAGCATTTTGCCGCGAAAGCGTTCCACCTGATTGGTGAGTTTCTGAACATGATCCAGATCACTGGTGAGTTCACGCGCGAAAAGATCGTGCACTGCGGCGAGATACGGCTCAATTGCCTGCAGCGCAACGGTATCGGTCATGGTGACCATAAGCGTACTTCTCCACGAACGGGGCCGGAAGAACACCTCCGAAAACGACCAACGGCCACCCTTCCTTGCAATTCTTATTGAAACTATAGAAAACTCTTACCGTAAAGTCCAGTGGCTTCAAAGATATGGTGGCGCCGGGCCTTCAGATTTTTCACTGCCAAAACATCCGCATTATCTCCGGCGGCGCGTCGGAAAACGTCCGGAAATCGGGCGGCGAGCAGTGGCGGGAGCGGCGGCGAAAGACGTTGGAGCATAGCCATCGCTGGCGACCGGAGGTGGGGGCGTTGTCATCGACGCGCTACCCGCCGTCGGCATGTCGGTATGGGACGATTCCGTACCACTTTGCGCCATGGCTCCGGGACGTTTGCTGGGTTCCATGGATGGCGTAAAACCGGGAATTCTATATTCTTCCAGCAGGCGATTGATCAGTTTCTCAATTTCCGTCTGCTGTTGCGCCTGTCCGATGGAGACAAACGTAAAGGCCTTCCCGGTGGCTCCCATGCGCGCGGTGCGCCCGACGCGATGCACATACGCCTCCGGATCTTCCGGAACATCATAGTTTATGATATGGCTGATCTCATGGACATCAATGCCGCGGCTGGCCAGATCCGTGGCCACCAGGACGTTGATTTTGCCGGTCCGGAAGCCGCGCATCACCCGCTCCCGCTGCGTTTGCATCAAATCACCATGGATGGGTGAAGCGTTTACGCCGCGTTCACGCAAGGCATGCGCGACTTTATCCACGCTGCGTTTGGTGCGGCAAAAAACGATGGCCAGTGTCGGCTGCTCATGCTGAATCAGCAAACGCAAGGCCCGCAATTTATCCCACGGTTGTACACCCACAACATATTGCACCGCCTCCGGGTTGGTGAGTGTTTCATCAGCCTTGGCGGTAAAAAAGCGCTGCGGGTTATTCATGTGCCGCTGTACCATCCGTTCAATTTCATCATTGATGGTGGCGGAAACAAAAATGGTTTGCCGCGGACTTTTGCACAAGGACAGTATCTTTCGCACATCATCGCGAAAGCCGATGTCAAACATCCGGTCCACTTCGTCAAACACGACGAATTTCATATTGCCCAGCGGCAGATAGCCGCGCTCATTAAGATCCAGAATGCGGCCGGGTGTACCGACCACGACGTGTGGATTGTGTTCCAGAAGTTTAATTTGATGTTGAATTTTTTGCCCGCCATAGACCACGATCATGCGGGTGGGTTTATGCCGGGCAAAGCGCACCATCTCGGCTTCCACCTGAATGGCCAACTCGCGGGTAGGTGTGACGATCAGTGCCTGCAAAGGCTGGACGGGATCCAACCGCTGCAAAATAGGCAGACCAAAAGCCGCCGTCTTACCGGTACCGGTCCGCGCCTGCCCGATAACATCCGCACCCGCCAGCGCCGCGGGAATCATCAATTGTTGAATCTCCGATGGCGCAACAAAGTGCAGGTCACTAATGGCCATGACAATAGCCGGTTCCAATCCGAGGGCGGCAAAAGCGTTAGACAGTTTGGTAAGCGACATGCGATCCCTGCTGGTTTGCTTCATTCATCATCATGTTTATCATAAGACTTCGCCCGGCGGGGTCAACCCCCGACACCCGACAAAGGAAAATGTTTCATTGCTTGTCGTATGGAGTATAATCGTACCCGTAGCACTTCGAGCTTATGGCACAGCAGTAGATTTTTCTGTTACAGTTATTATGATAGTGATGTTATCCGCGGGCGTGGCGGAATTGGCAGACGCGCTAGATTCAGGTTCTAGTGTTCACAAGACGTGGAGGTTCGACTCCTCTCGCCCGCATGACCGACAGGTATATGGTGCACCATCTCGGTTAACCTGGCTTTCCCCTGGATGAAGCACCAGTCGTTGGATTCCCGGCTTTCTTCACGAAACCTCGGTCGCGGGCCTCTCCACTGTTGCGGCGAAATTGTCCCGGTGACAACCCGGTTTCGGCTTTGAACACGCGCGACAAATGATATTCATCCCGAAAGCCGCATTTGGTGGCCACTGCGAAAAGTTTGGAATGCGTGGTCGTCAACAGCCGCCGCGCCTCATTAAGCCGACAACGCAATATTTCGGATTTTATCGCCCGGCCCAACTTCTGCTCAAAAAGTTCATACAGTCGCCGACGCTGCGTACCGGAAGCCGCGACCACATCTTCCACCGCCAACGGCTCGCGGAAATGCTCGGAGATAAAGCGGATGGCACGGACCAGGTGCGGATCATCGACCGCAAAAATATTGGTGCTGTGCCGCACCACCACCGGACCGGGGGCAATCAGGATCGCGCCCGACGGCGGTTTTTCACCGGATATTAAACGATCCAGCAGTGCGGCGGCTTCAAAGCCATGATCGTGCCGCCGCCGGTCCACACTGGTCAGCGGCAGCAAGCCCAGCTCACAGGAAATGGTGTCATTGTCCACACCCACGACGGCCACATCATGGGGAACCAGCATGGACGCAAGCTCCGCCGCCTGAATAACATATTGCGCATTGCGATCATACTGGGCCATCACCCCCAGCGGGCGCGGAAGTTTGGAAATTTGTTCGACCAGCCAGGGTGTGGGGTCCAGCGTTTGGGCTAAATCTCGCGCTACTTGGGAAAAATCGAGATGGTAAAAATGTTTTCCCGCTATTTCCACAGCGTGCCGGAAACCGTCCATGCGTTCACGTTCCACATTGGCATCGCCAAGTTGAAAGAAGGCCAGATGGTCAAGGCCGATTGACAGCAGATGTTCCGCACCGGTGCGGCCGATAGTTACATTATCCGCCAGCACGCGGGAACAATTGATGTCTGGAACCTCGTCGACCATATCCACTACGGGTACTTTGGTGCGGCTGATAAATTTTGCCAACCGCCCCTTGGGATGATTTAACAACGCGATAACTCCATCGCCATGCCATTGGCTGGGAATTCTGCCATCATGCCCGATGATATCATTGAGAATCCAACCGGCCCGACGCGCATATTCCGCCACGCCCCGGTTTATTTCTTCATCGTAATAATCCAGTGCCAGCAGGATATGCCGCCGGTTGTGTCGGTTATGAACCATGGGGAATAGTGATAACCCGCATTCATTCCGGATGCAAGGCGTCACGCCGCCCGGCGGGGAGAATTAGGTGAGTGACACTTTACGCGGGTGACGGACACTTTAATCCGCTTCCCCCGGAGCACCGGATGATAATCCGGTGGTTTGTCCACGGTCGCAAACGAACCACCGGGTTGCCACCACGGTGCTCTTTCAACCGCGCCCCGGAGCACCGGATGATAATCCGGTGGTTCGTCCACGGTCGCAAACGAACCACCGGGTTGCCACCACGGTGTTCTTTGGACTGCGACGGAGCAAGATATTCCTGTCCGCGTAAAGTGTCACGCACCCGGGCCTATCCCGCCTTTCTTTGCAGATTGAATATTCAATGTTCAATCTGTATAATATTGCCATGACGATTCCCCGGCATATCGCGAAGGCCCTGGCGCAAGCCGCGCGACACTACCCGGTTATTACGCTGACCGGGCCGCGGCAATCCGGCAAAACAACGCTGGTTAAATCTGCGTTTCCAAAAGCGAACTATGTTTCCCTGGAAGCACCGGATCAACGGAGCTTTGCCATGGAGGACCCGCGCGGATTTCTTCGGCAATTTCCGGGGCCGGTTATTCTCGATGAGGTGCAGCGTGTCCCTGATCTATTTTCCTACATTCAGGGAATCGTTGATGAATCACCCCTGCCGGGACATTTCATTCTCACCGGTTCACAGAATTTTTTACTGTTGAACAACATCAGCCAGACGCTGGCCGGCAGATGTGCCGTCCTGCACCTCCTGCCGCTGGCGCTTGGCGAGTTGGCCCGGCACGACGCGGTCATTCCCGCCTCCTTGGGAACGGTCCACAGGAATCGGAAGCAGGCGAAGGGGGAACTTTTGCAAACCCTGCATACCGGGCTGTATCCGCGCGTGCATGACCGGAGTATCAGCGCCGGCGACTGGTTGGCGAACTACGTCCGAACCTACATTGAACGCGATGTGCGGGAGGTGCTGAATATCGGCGATACCGAGGCGTTTTATCGCTTCCTGCGGTTATGTGCGGGGCGGGCCGGGCAACTACTTAATTTGGCCTCTCTGGCAACGGACTGTGGCATTTCCCACACCACCGCCCGCCGCTGGCTTGCACTGCTTGAGGCAAGCTTCATTGTTTATCAACTGCGCCCGTACCACCGTAATTACAGCAAGCGTTTGATAAAAAGCCCGAAACTCTATTTTTATGATACTGGATTGCTCTGCTATCTCCTGCGGATTCAATCACCCGCGGACCTTGCCGGCCATGCTTCGCGCGGAGCAATTTTTGAGAGCTTTGTCATCGCTGAACTCATCAAAAGTTTTTTCAATCGCGCGATGGAAGCGGACTTGTACTTCTGGCGGGATTCCACGGGCCACGAAGTGGATATTCTGGTTGATACCGGTGATCTTCCGCTTCCCGTTGAAATAAAGTCCGGAGAAACCATTGCCGCGGACTTTATGGGCGGACTGAATTTTTGGCGTAAACTTGCGGGAAGTCCAACCGCGCCCGCCGCCCTGGTTTATGGCGGGGACGGTTCTTATATGCGATCCGGAGTTGCGGTGCATTCCTGGCGTGATTTATGATCCGGCTGCGACGGTATGAACCACAGAGTTAGCAGAGGAGGTAACGGCCGGCCTGATGAATAGGCCACTGGTAAGTTCATCCCATTCTTGTTGCGCTTCTGAAACAAGGCCGAAGTACGGGACGGTTTTCAGCTTTCAGCCACCATTGAGCGGCGTGTGCCTTCCGCGCGGTGTCACCGGGAGAACATATTGCACTGCAGGCCCGACGGAAATTCACACAGAGGCGGATGAGGTAAGGGAGGAAGCGATTTCAGCGAAAAACGACCGATGCTCAACGAGCATGGATTTCCGTTTTTTTGACCTATTGATCAGTGATCCGTAATTATTGAAAGCCCTCCCAGTACCTCCATTACCTCCCTGTGCAATCCCCCATCGTATCCGTGCCATCGGCATCACGGAGGGTGTTGGTTGAATGTTTATTCTGAAGGGCTGTTTCCGGCTACGCCCAGTATGCACTATAATGGAATTAAATTGGTGCGTGGTGAGATTGAGGCATGGATGCGTCATGGGCGCAACAAACTTGGAGCGGACGGTGCTACAATAGATCACGGTATCCTTCGAGGAGGTCTCCTATGGCTTTGACAATTCCAATTTCTCCACAGACCGAAGTGGGCCTTAAACGCAGGGCTTCCGCAGTCGGTCAGGACGTGGTTACCTACACGGCGATGCTGCTGGAAGGCGTCATCAAACCCCGTACGCTGGAAGATCTCAGCGGCCCCGTGCGGGGGCGGTTCATCAGGAACGGCACGAGCGATGCGGAGCTTGGAGTAGAACTTGAGAGAGCCAAACACAAGATGTGGACACGGCGGCGAACACCCGGACGTAAATGACGCATGTTGATCCCGACGACTTTCCGTTTATCGATCTGCCTGTGGCGGTCGTCGCACTGATCGTTGTTAGTTGCACGATTTCACAGCGTAAAATAAGATATAATGGGTAATGAAGATGTGTTTGCAAGGAGTGAAAACATGAATTGGCGCGAACATATTTCAACAAACCCGGCAATTTGCCATGGTCGGGCCTGCATCACAGGCACACGTGTCATGGCCTCGGTGGTGTTGGACAATCTGGCGGCGGGCGGGACCGTCACCGAAATAGTGCGTAGTTATCCCTCGCTGACTGTGCAAGACGTGCAGGCGGTAATAAGCTATGCGGCTGATTTGGCGGGGGAGCGAATTTGGCCGTTGCCGGCAGGTGCCGTCTGATGCTGAAATTCAAAATTGACGAGAATTTGCCGATGGAGGCGGCGCAGTTGCTTGTGGATGCGGGATACGATGCCGTGACGGTCGGCGACCAGCGGATGGTCGGCGCCAGCGATGCGATGTTATCTGATGTTTGTCGTCGCGAAGGCAGGGCGGTGGTAACGCTGGACTTGGATTTCGCCAATATTCGTACCTTTAACCCCGGTGAACACGCCGGAATTATTGTGTTGCGTCTGGCGAAACTCGATAAGGCCCATGTGCTGTCGGTGCTGCGCCGCTTGCCGCCGGTGTTGGCGAGCGAACCTCTCACCGGAAAACTTTGGATTGTTGAGGAGTCCGACATTCGGATGCGCGGCTGACGCGGCATTCCCGAAGGGCGCAATCGGCTGCCTATCCCCCAACGGCGAAAACATAAACACGATAACCAGTGATAAATTCCGTGCAGCATCGTACGCTTTGACAAACCGGAAACGCCACAGCCCAGATCGTACGACTAACTTTATAATGGAGAAAACCAGATGAATTCGCAATTGAAAAATTTGAAAATAACTCGCTTTACAACCCAGAGAACATCTTTGCCAACTTTGTGGTGAAACGTCACTGCTCTCTTTGAACTCTGTGGCCACACGTCGTGGCCGACGGAACACGCACGAATCGCCAATACTTTCGCACAAAATGCCATTGTGGAGCATTACGCAGCGGATATAAACTGTAATTAAGATAATTGTCCGCAGTCCAGTTTAATGGCGAGTTCGGGTTGCCGGCGCGATTTGGGCGGACAGAGAATCGAGAGGTATTTATGACGGAAATTTGGTCCGCACAAAAAGGCAAAAGATTCGCACAAAATGCCATTGTGGAGCATTACGCAGCGGATATAAACTGTAATTAAGATAATTGTCCGCAGTCCAGTTTAACGGCGAGTTTGGGTGGCCGGCGCGATTTGGGCGGACAGAGAATCGAGAGGTATTTATGACGGAAATTTGCTCCGCACAAAAAGCCAAAAGATTTGCACAAAATGCCATTGTGGAGCATTACGCAATGGATATAAACTGTAATCAAGGTAAATGTCTGCTGTTCAAGTTAACGGCGAGTTTGGGTGGCCGGCGCGATTTGGGCGGACAGAGAATCGAGAGGTATTTATGACGGAAATTCGCTCCGCACAAAAAGCCAAAAGATTCGCACAAAATGCCATTGTGGAGCGTTGCCCGGTGGATATAAAGTCTACTTTAGATAAATGCTTGCAGCGCGGCTCGACGGCAAGTTCAGAATTTTGGATCGCTGCCGGGCATTTAGGTGAAAAAGTCAGGATGACACTGCGGTACTTTTTTCAAGCCGTGCGGCTTGAGGTACTGAAGTGTTGGTTTCCATATTAAGGAGAGTGAAGATGTTTACTTCACGAAAATTCCAGTTTGCGGGCCTGTTATCGGCGGCAGCCATTGCCGCGATTGCGGGCGTGTCTTCATCGGCAAACGCGGCGGCTGCAACGGCTGTGAATGTGCAATTTGACCAGGGTTCGACGTACATCGGGACCGCTGCGGCCCCGGATACGGGCACTTTCTGGAACCAGATTAACACTTCCAATACCAACAATGGGGGTACTGTATCGGGATCAGGCCTCACTGCGTCCGATGGTACAACAGTAACCACCATCGGGTTCACACTGACTGGGGGGGATCTGTTCGGTGGTGCCCCCGCATTTGGTTCTAACAATAATGGAACTAACAATAATCTTCTGCAGAATTTTGTCGTCGGCGGGCCGTTTTCCCCCGGTGATAGCACTGCGGAGAGTCTGACAATTAGCGGACTAACACCGGGTGCCGCGTATGATGTTTATTTCTATGGCTCCAAAAATTCCGGAGCCGCCAGTACCCTCACTTTCGGATCCACTACGGTCACAACCGATGGCAACGTCGTCAATGCCGCAACGCCGTTCGACGCTGCGGATCAGGGCCATGAGTGGAATGTTATTGATGGCTTGGTCGCCAACGGAAGCGGAGATATTGTTGGCAATGTTGGCACAACCTCAGGTGCCGGTTACGCCGCAGTGAACGGGTTCCAAGTGGTGGCCGTGCCGGAACCCGGTTCGGCGGGGCTGCTGGCTGCAGGTGCGATTGGGGTGGGTTTGCTGGGAATGGGAATGAAGCGTCGAACGATGTCGAGCCAGTGACTTCGGTGCGGTTAGTTTCGCTCTAGCCATTGTGGCGTGGGCCTTCAGACTCGCACGCAGGTTTTGAGGCGACTGGGCCGGCCGAAGCAGCGTATATGTCGGCCTCTCCTTTTTCCCGTCCAATTTGGTAAGGGGTATTTATGAAACGCGGTTTTACCCTAATTGAGCTTTTAGTGGTAATTTCTATCATTGCCATTTTGATAGCGCTGCTTCTGCCGGCCTTGGCCAAGGCGAAGGCTTTAGCCAACAGTATTGCCTGCGAAAGCAATCTGCGGCAGATTGGTATAATCGAGTACGAGTATGCGCAGGAATACCAGTGGTTTACCCCGGCCGAATCCTACTTCCCCGCCAGTCAAACTTCGCCGTGGTGGTATTTCTACGAAATGCCGTCCTCCTGGTTGCCACTGGTCTGCAAGGAGGCGGATTTTCAGGGTGGCCCGGAATTCGTCAATAATTTAGGCTCGTCGGCGGGCTTCCAGGATCCCGACGGCTTTACGATCCCGCCATTCCTAATATGCCCGTCCGATCCTTCCATTCATTCGCCCGTTACAGTTGGTCCCAACGGGTCGGAAACACCTTATGTTGATTCCTACAGTTCTTATGCCGAGAACACATTTGGGAGCCTCGTTACCAACGAACATGTTCGCCCTTATCTGCAAACTACCAGCGATACCAACTATTGCGCGCTCCAGCCAAATAGCGCTGGCCAGACCTCCGGCGGCGCACAGATCAATCCTACCGATATCGTATTCTTTGCGGATCACAGCACCAATTGGTTTGGGGGGCGGTTGGATATGCTCTACGGCGGGGTACTTCCGCAGCTTGACGGGTTTCCACATGGCGACTCTTTTGCTGCTGCCGATGGTTCTTCCAACAACGGGCCAATGCCGGAATGGCATGGCACTGGCGGCGGCGGTCCGGGATCGTGGATGAATATCCTTTATCTCGACGGCTCGGTTGCTCCGTATACGGCAACCCCAAACACCATGCAGAGTACGCCTGCGGTGGAAGATAACCCGCAAATGAACTGGGACTTGTACCGTCTTTCCAATTAAAGCGAAGAAGGGATTCCCCATCCGCCGGAGCGATGGATACGCGGGGACATCATTGATTCCCAGTAGCGAGCCGATATGAGGCCGGCATATACTGCGTCGGCCATTACTGGAAAATCTTGGTTCCCAATGTGGAAGCGGCGTCTCGCCGCTTTTAGGACCTGATAAACCGATCGCGCCAAGCATGGGGTTGGCGCATGCAGTGGTGGGAGAATATATGTAAATGTCTCGGGTACAGACAAGACAGGGCTATTAAGTGCGCTACAAACGAACTGGAACACCCGTTGGGTGTTCACGACGAAAAATACTCCAACAACTCACCGCTGCGGGAATCGGTGCAGCGCTGGTCGCCCAGATGGGGTGTGCAAAGCCTTCACGGTCAGTTCTCCGCACGAATGCCGGACCGCCGCTTATTTGGGTTATTAACGCCGCTGATTTCACGACCGACCAGCGCCTGACGATGGCGGCACTGCAGGGGCTGGTGAACCGAACCCGGCCTTGTGTATTTCTCAACTATGGCCGATCGCTGGCTTTTATGAGGTTCGGATTTGATCCACGGCCTGGGCAGCAACCCAGTGCGTGGAATCCGACGGCGGCGGCGATATTAGCAAAAAAATATTATGCCATTGATGATTATTGGATAGCGGAACTGGCCCGTCTGGGCTTGTTTCGATTTCAAGCCTGCACCGTGCAAGAACTGGTTTCGCATTACGCTTCGGATTTGAAAGGGCTGATTCTTTATCACAATATTGATGACGATCTGGCGGTTGCGGCCACCATGGCCGGCCTTCGCGACGCCGTACCGGTAACACCGCAGGTGCGGAGCCAATGGTTTACGAATATGCCGCACCCACTGCCCATCATTTTCGATGTCGGAAGCCTGTACCCCAAATATGCGCGCGGCATTCCGCGGCGTATCGCCGCGCACCGTTGGGCAATTCAACATTTGTTGCCTGAATGTTCTAAATCTGGCGTTTTTTCACGAGTTTTCGATTATGGGCTGGCAGCTTACGACACGCTGCCCAGTGTGGACCTTGCCATTCAACAGCGCTGGTTCACCTTTCAACTGGATTTCGGCAACTCCATTGCGCATCCAACACATAATCCCAGGCGACTGCGTGATATTGGTCTAGAAAGCTCTCTGATTGACGAAATTCTAAATCATCTTGCGCCATGGGCTCCGGTCTACGGCTGGGGAGAGCCGGGCGAAAATACTATGGTTGACCATATATCCCGCTGTGGTCACGTCCTGATCGATACGCAAGAGGGAAATCTGACCTTCTTCAAAAGTATACCGATGCTGACCAAGCCTTTTGGTCAACCCGGCATACCAAGAATCGCGCCGAAACTTGAAGACAAAATTTATATTGCATTTATGATTAACGAGGGTGATACCATTAAGTGTTTGGAGTCACTGGAAAATGGGGGCAGTTGGTTACAACCTGAAAGAGGACGTTTTCCCATCAATTGGGGCATGGATCCTCTCTTGTACCGGGAATTTCCGGGATTGGTAAGTTATTACCATAAGACCGCGACACCGAACGATTACTTCTTTGCCGCATGTTCCTGCTGGGGATATACGCATCCCGATGCCATCCCCGACCACTTGATACTTCCCTACGCGCGGCTAATCCATCAGGGATTACGCGCCACCGGCCTGAGTATCGGTGACATCTGGTGGGACACGAGCTTGAAAAAGCGGGGATTGTGGAGCGCATTCCTGAAGACCAGCGGCCTCAAGGGTCTTACCCAATGGAGCAACGGGTACCAAGCCGTTGAGTATCCCATCGAAAATCTCCCGGTCGTGTACAGCCCCGATTACTACACACTCAAAGACCCGGCCACAACGGCGCAACAATTGTTGTTGCAATCCAAACGGATCGCCGGCCCGTGGTTTGTGGTGATCTATGGGGGAATGCCCACCGGCACGCCATATCTGTTTGATCAAGTGCTGAAATGTTTGCCGCGGGAACGTTTTGAGCCGTTACGGTTGGATGACTTTTTTGATCTGGCTCGCCAAGCCCGGCCGAAAATCCAGGGGCTTCGCTGGGAGCACGGCAGGATGACGGTACTAAAAAAGGCTTAGATGTTTCAAAGTGTTTGTTAAGGAGCGTAGGATATGTTTGCTTCACGAAAATCCCAGATTGTGGGCTTGTTATCGGCGGCGTCCATTGCCGCGATCGCGGGCGTGTCTTCATTGGCGGCGGCGACTGCGGTGAATGTCCAGTTCGACCAGCCTCATGGCAGTGTGAACCAAGTGTACACCGGCACTGCGGCGGCACCGGATAAGGGTACATTTTGGAATCAGATCAACACCGCCGTTACCGTCAATAGCGGTACTGTCACCGGGTCAGCATTGAAGGCGTCTGACGGTACAACAGTAACCACAATTGGCTTTACTCTGTCTGGCTCAGATTTATACGGTGCCAAGCCATCATTCGCCTTTAACAATAATGGAACCGGCAACAAATTGTTGGAGAATTTTGTTGTCGGCGGGCCATTTTCCAAGGGTGACAAAACCGCCGAGACGCTGACTATCACGGGGCTTACCCCTGGGGCGAAGTACAATATCTATTTTTACGGATCGAAAAACGCCGGTGCCGACAGTACGCTTACCATCGGAACCTCCGCGGTCGCTACCGATGGCCGCCCGGCCAAGGCTGCGGGCCGGTGGCAGTTGTCAAAGAACGGTGAATTCACGGCGACCAACGCCAAACCAGCTTCCGCCGCGGATTTATTCGATGCTGCCAATGAAGGCCACACATGGAACGTAATCTCGGGGGTGGTTGCTGATAATAAAGGAGACATTATCGGTAAGATCGGAACCGGATCGGATGCCGCCTATGCCGCGATTAATGGTTTCCAGGTGGTCTCCAGCGGGCATTAATCGGAAATTCAGATTCATTCCAATGTGGCCACAGGGGCGTAATAAAGGCCCGCGCGGTATGATGAATTTATATTAAAAGCATCAGGAGTTTGAAGTGTCTTCAAATCGACGTGATTTTCTCAAGGCGGCTTCCGTAGCGGCTGTTGCCATCAATGGCCTGGTCCGAAGTGCGCAGGCGGCGGCCACCGTGCCATTGCCGGGTAGTGTTTCCGGCCTGGGCCAAAATGGTGACGTGCTGAATGTGAACATTGGCACTGATGTCTTGCGGGTGCAAACCCCCGCGCCAGGCATTCTGCGATTGGATCTCTTGGCCGATGGCAAAAGCGATCCGCATACGCCGGTGCTGGATCCGGATGCTAAATTTCCCGGCGATCCATCGGCCCAATTTGAAACGTCCGGCGATCCGATTCGCGTCCATGCGGATCAATTTGAATTGCGCATCAGCCGCCATCCCTGCCGCCTGACAATTCTGGATAAGTCGGGCCGTGTATTGTTGGATCAAGGGGCGGATCAAAGCCTGCGTGTTGATTCCAAGAATCAGGCGAACACCGGGTTCTCTTTTCGGCACAGTAAAAGCGACAACTTTTATGGCATCCGCAATTCCGGATGCTTTGCATCGGACCCTTTTCAATATCAGGTCTATCCGTTGCCGATGCTCAAAGCCGGCGCGGCTGATCATATTCAGGCCTATGACGCAGCGGCGGCGGCAAAGGTACCAGGACAAACCAGCAATCAGAGCGCCGGGTTCGTTCCCAGCGATAGGTATGAGGTCAAGGCCTCCCTGGAAGGTGGCGGTGGAGCGCCATTCGCATGGACCACGGCGGGTTACGGTATTCTCGTGGATTCGGACGGTGGTTATTTTCAAATCAAACCGGATGAAATTGCCTTTCACTACGGCCATCCGACGCCGGAACATTATGGCCGCCATTATTTTCGCCCCAACAGTTTGACGATTTTCATATTGGTCGGAGCGCCGGCGGATATTTTCCGCGGATTGTCGCTGGTTTCCGGAAGAATGCCGCTTTTCCCAAAATGGGGCTACGGCTTTACCAATTCGCAATATGGCATCAACCAAGGCCCCTTACGGCGTGTGCTGGAGACCTACCGTGCCGACGATATCCCGATTGATAATTTCACGCTGGACTTCCAATGGCATGATTGGGGTGCCAGCCACTATGGTGAATTTCGATGGAGTCCGGTACGCTTTTCTCAAGCGCTGTATCCCAAGGATAACCCCGATGCTCTTATTAACTGGACACGCGAACTGGAATGCAAAATTACCGGCATTATGAAACCGCGGATCATAGTCACCAATATTCAGGAGAATCATGCACCGCTGACCACGCAAGGTGCGGCATCGAAAAAGTTGGGGCTGTGGTTTCCAGGTGAAAAACCTTCGCCGGAAGGTGAACTTAACAACAGTTGGGAACATCTCACTTCCATAGACCTTGACTTTTACAAGCCCCTTTGTCGGCAATGGTTTTGGCACGCCACTTGGGCGCACCAGTGTATGGAGCAGGGTATCGCCGGATTCTGGAACGACGAAGCCGATGCGCCGGAATTGGGTAATTTTGAATTCCTGCACATGCAGCAGGCTTTTTATGATGGGCAAAGACAGAATCTGTCCGGTAAACGTATCTGGTCGTTGAATCGTAATTTTTATCTTGGTGCACAGCGTTACGCTTACGCCACATGGTCCGGGGACATCCTCGGCGGCTTTAAGTCCATGCAATTGCAAACCATGCACATGCTTAGCACCATCAGTCTTGGACAGATGCGCTGGACCCAGGATACTGGCGGTTTCTTCGGGCACCCCATACCGGAACTTTACACACGCTGGTTTCAATTCAGTGCCGTGTGTCCGATCCTGCGTACCCACTCCGCGGGCGATCCACGCCAGCCCTGGCTTTTTGGCGATCAGGCCTGTGAAACCGTCAAACTGGCGATCCGCCAGCGCTACGCCTGGTTCTTTTATACCTACGCTCTGGACCATGCGGCCTGCACGCAAACGGGTGTTGGTATCGTGCGGCCATTGCTCTTTGATTACCCCGACGATCCGCACGTTGCAGCAATGACCGATCAGTGGATGTTCGGGGATTGGATACTCGCCGCACCCGTGCTGGAAAAGTTGGGGACCGGAAAAGAGGAAAGCCTGCTGCGCCGCGTTTATCTGCCGGCCGGTGACTGGATTGATTACTTCCGCGGCGACCGCTACAAGGGCGGCCAATGGATCAATTACGCACTGCATCCTGAAACGTGGATGGATTGGCCCCTGTTTATCAAGGACGGGGCCATCATCCCCAGCGCCATTCCCGTTTCGGCCATCCACACGGCCAAACCGGAGGTGGTTTATCTGGATGTATTCCCGGCTGAAATGCCATCCACCGGAGTTTTTTATGATGATGATGGGGAGAGCTTTGATTACGAAAAAGGCAGTTTTCATCGTCAGGTGATTACCGCGCATCGACAAGGCCGAAAGTCGCGCGTGGTTATCGCGGCCAGGCAGGGGACCTTTACCTCCAGCGTAAAACATTACGTGATTCGTTTGCATGGACAGGCGGCATCCGACGTACACATCGGCAGCCAGGATCTGCCGCGGGTAGCCGATGCACTGACGTTATCCAAAGCTGCTTCCGGATGGTATCCGGATGTGGACGTTTATGGCCCGGTCACATTGGTAAAAGTGCCGGCCGGAGCCATTACCGATGTTGTCATTGAGATAAATGGCAACCAGGCGGTGGACAAAACCATGGAAGTGCTGACCGCCGACGACGCTTCGCTTTCCGGGCCGACGCCGCAAACACGCGATGTTCTTGCGACGAATCACCACGGTTATACGGGCACCGGCTTTATTGGCGGGTTTACCGTGCCCGGCACGGCTGCGACGTTTTATCTGTGCCGACAGCAGGCGGGCAAATATCGGGTGCGATTCCGCTTGGCCAACGGCAATCCGACCAATGTTCAGACACTCGATGTTTATGTCAATGGCAGCCTGTTTGGCCCATTGAATATCCCCGGCCTCCCGGATTGGGACACATGGGAAGAATTGGAGATGTATATTCCCATCGTGGCGGGCAATAACACCGTCATGATCCGCCACGATCCGGGTAACACGGGCCAAGTAAATCTCGATTGCGTCATCATCCCCTGGCAACCATGATCGGCATGGGGGAGCGGACCGCATTTCGGTTTTGAACACGCGTGAAAGATGATGTCCATCCCGGAAGCCCGATTTAGCAACCGCCATGGCGTGGCGTTGGCCCAGTGGAAGCGGTCGCCCTTACGCGGCTGAGAATGCAAGTTTCGTTGCCCGCCACAAAAAGCCAAAATATTCGCACAAAATGCCATTGGGGAGCGCAGCGGGGCCATTATATTGATACACTGAAAAATGGTCGAATGTGGACGTTCGCTGGTTAATTTTCATGAGTCGTTTTGGAGATCATCCTGATGTTGCGTAAATCGTTTTCCGCCATTGTTATTATTGCCGGTATTTTGTTGTCGGCCTTTTCAACCATGCGGCTTTTCGCGCACTCCTCGGAGATGGTTCCATCAGGCGTTTCGCCGGGGCAATTTCCCAATAAGCAGGATTTTGTGAATTGGCAACGCCGTGCGTTCAGCAAGGAGCGCTGGTGGGGAAGTTTTCCGCACAATCTGAAAGTTCCCGCCAATGAATTCGCTACGTATCCATGGGCGGTGGGACCATTCACGAAATATACCGGCAATCCGGTGCTCCGACCCAGCCACACTCCGGGCGCATGGGACCAGGGATGTTTCAATAACGGCGGGGGAGTGCACAATGGTGCCATCATCGTGAAAGGTGGTAAGTTCTATTATATTTATCGCGGCACCCGACCACTCACTGATCCGCAAAACCGGGCGGTGAACTATATCTGTAATATCGGTGTGGCGGTCAGCAAAGACGGCATCCATTTCAAAAAAGACAGTTCCGTAAGCCCAATTTTTAGAAAGGGTTATCGGCGTTACAGCTATGAAGACCCCGATGTCTCGGAGTACAAGGGTACCTATTACCTGTTTTGTAATCAGTGGGATTGGAATAACATGGGTGATCACAAAATCAACGGTACCTTTCTGGCCACGTCCAAAGACCTTTTGCATTGGAAAAAAATCGGCATTGTGTTTCCCGATTCCAGACGGTTGCACCGCAACGCGGTGGTGCTGCAAAGCCCGCATAACCGGGCGATTCGCGTGCATGGTAAATTTGTGATGTACCTGGATAATGGATTGGTAGCCTATTCCAAAAATATGCGGCACTGGGTAACACGGCGGCGGCGTTTGCACTACCCCGGTGGCGAGGTGTGCTTTGCACTGGGTCATTACGCGCGCCGACACCGCAACCGGATTGTGCTGTTTACCGGTGGGCACTTTACCGGGCATTATTACGCCATTGGCGAAGTTCTCTTCTCCAAAAAGAACCTCGCC
Source organism: Phycisphaerae bacterium (assembly GCA_049977145.1). Lineage (GTDB taxonomy): Bacteria > Planctomycetota > Phycisphaerae > WQYP01 > WQYP01 > JAMDCX01. The sequence goes on along the minus strand of JBMFGW010000035.1, from coordinate 3,374 downwards.
CGGCCCCTGGCCTATTTGCCCGCGCCGGTATTGACCGCGAATCCCAAGATTCCTTATGAGAACGGATTTTCCGCCAGCGATCCCACCAAAGCTGTTTCCAGCTTTGACGATACGATCTTCTTTACCGGCCTGACCCGGCATGACGGTAAATGGTGGATATATTACGGCGGCAGTGAATATTATACCTGTCTGGCGACGGCACCCGTCCATTGACGGGAGAACACCGTTATTTGGGCCAGCTCCGCCAACAATCAGCGGCTAAATCAGGTACCCGCCCATTCCGCGGCGGTACTGGCCTATACTCCTGCGGACGGAAAGGTGTCTTACCGTAGTCATCAAACATTGGTGAATGGTAGAGTTGTTGATTATCTCCATGGCCAAGGGGGAGGAACTTAAGGGCATCGCGAAGGATGCTGGTAATGTAATGTGGACTTCTGCGATGGAGTAGTATTTATGAACGCCGCGCAATTCTCTTTCTGTATAAAATTGTTTGGAATTATCGTTTGTTTTGAGGAAAACGGTTATGAATCGAAGAGAATTTTTCACATTGTTTGGCGCAGCGGCGGCGGGAACGATAATAAAAAGCAGGTCGGCTTTCGCGGCGATGTTGCCGACACCATGGCAGATCGGGCCTTTTGTTCGCCCGGCCAATGGCCAACCCATTATCAAACCCGATCCCAGTGCGGTGTTTACTGATCCTAACACCCATCGTCTGTCGCATTGGGAATTTGCCCATACGTTCAATCCGGCGGCCATCGCTTGGAACAACAAGCTGTATGTACTGTTCCGAGCGGAAGGAAAGCACGGCGACGATATTGGCGGTTACACCAGCCGTGTGGGCCTGGCGGAAAGTTCAGATGGCGTTGACTTTACAGTGCTACCGCATCCAGTGTTGTATCCCCAGCCGGGGCGGTGGCAGCGGGATGAGTGGCCCGGCGGCTGTGAGGATCCGCGCATTGTCCAATCTGAAGACGGTACTTTTGTGATCACTTTCACCATGTGGGACCACAAGGTGGCGCGGCTGGGCGTGGCCACGTCAAAAAATTTGACGCATTGGACGCATCACGGACCGGTGTTTCGCGAAGCGTATAAGGGCCGCTTTGCAAATATGTGGTGTAAGTCCGGCGCGATTATTACGCGGAAGGTCGGATCTCAGAATCTTGCTGCTAAAATCCGCGGCCGCTACTGGATGTATTGGCATACTCTGGGGCAAACCTATTTGGCGTACTCGACAGATTTAATTCAATGGACGCCGGTTTTAGATGCAGGCGGCAAGCCCTTGTGTGTGCTGCCCAAAAATAAGCCGGGACATTTTGATTCCTGGCTGACGGAATCCGGTCCACCGGCTCTGCTGACACCAGCCGGCATTGTGTTTTTCTACAATGGCATGAGCGATGGCAAAATCAGCCGCGGCCCAAAGATTCCGGCGCGGCAATATTCCGCGGGGCAGGCACTATTTTCCGGTGATAATCCGGCCCAACTGCTTTATCGCCCCGCGGAGCCATTTTTCTGGCCCGAAGAACCCTGGGAAAAAACCGGACAATACAAAGCGGGGACCACCTTTATTGAAGGGTTGGCTTGGTTTAAGGATAAATGGTTTCTTTTTTACGGTGGTGCGGATACGGATGTCGGTATGGCAATAGCCAGATAGGCGCCATTCTTGGGTTCCGGTTGTGGCATGGGGGGAGCGGATTGTACGAGAGGCTACCGGCCGTGATAACTTTGGGGAGTGACACGGGGACGCGGCTTAATAACACTAACACCATTCAAGGTGATGCCTTTGTGGTTGATCGCCCTGGGTTGCTGTCCAAATCGAAATTTCAGATTCATTCCAACGTGGCCACAGGGGCGTAATAAAGGCCCGCGCGGTATAGCCGTCGCGCTAATAGCCGCGATAGATGTCGCGCCGGTTACCGACAGCTACCACGAGGATAACCAGACGATTGTCTTCAATTGCGTAAACTACGCGATAATCGCCGACACGAATGCGGTAAAATGGTTGTGATTGCCCCTGAAGTTTTGCGACACCATTGGGCCGCGGATTTTCCGCGAGTGCCGCTATTTTTTCGCCGACCCTCCTGCGAACATCCGCAGGTTGCTTTGTGAGTCACCGCTCCGCCCCGGGTTCAAATTCGATCCGGTAGGTCAATGATCACAATCCCAATTTATTTTTAATTTTTTCCCATGGAATTGGCTTGCTCTTACCGGAACGCAGATCAGCCATGCCTTTCTCCGCCGCGCGCAGATCGTGTTGATCCTCCAGCCGTTGCATATATTCAGCATCCTCCACGGGCACAATGGCGACATTGGCCTTTCCCCGCCGTCTGACGATGATGCGCTCGCCACTCACGGCCCTCTTTACGGCATCGGCCATGTTTCGTCGTATTTTGCGTGGTGTGTATACCGTCATAATTCACCTTGTTGTTATTATCCAAAAACGATAGGTTCGCATCAACTACCTCAATCGATCGACTTATACCACAAAGGCGAGAGGGTTGCCGTCTGTCAGAAAAACGTATACACTTTTCTGACGAGGTCGTTGCTATGGATGCCGTGAAACAGATTATTCTTAACCTCCCCGACGAACAGTTCAGACCCGCTGAACACTGTTCTTTGACAACTTTGATCAGTATTGGTTAATGTTATCAGTATTATACTCCGCTCGCCTTCCAATGCGACCAATGGATGACGTGTCCCGCTGTACCGCAGGCATCTTGCCTGCATCGGCATGTGATAGCGGCGGGCCGGGACGCGGTGTTTCCGGGCGTTGAGTATGCTTTTCCCGCCCTCGCAAGAATGTGCCATCGGTGCCCGTACCGACTATCTGTGGCTAATAATCCCTTGCCTCCTGAAAACTGAACACTGCAAACTGCAAACTTATCTCCCCCGTCCGCGCCTATAGCGTAGTACGACATCATTGGATTCCAGGTTCTGGATTCTGAATTCCGGATTCTGGACTCTAAAGCGATGCCGCACGGCGTCTGCCCGCCTATTGATCAGTGATCAGTGGTCATTGATCATTGGCGGCTTGCCGCCGTTTGACAAGTGAATAACATGATGCTGACCGCAGCATGACCCGCCCTCGGCGATCTACAGCCAACTCTGGAGTACCGCTCCATTCATGTTGCTCGTTGCTCGTTAAGCGCCAGCGTTTCGTTGATCGTTGCATTGAAACCCCCGCGCCCGCTCCGCGCACTGACGCACTTGAGAGTAGATAGTAGCCAGCAGACCGCAGTGGGGATTGACGTAACCGTTCACGCACGATGTTTTTGGCGTACCTGCCACGCATAACGGCAAGCCGAGCCGCGACCGTAAGGGAGTGGTACCGCCGTGAACGCATACCGAGTTTGAAAGGCCGAAAGGCCGTGAACGGT
>JBMFGW010000034.1:0-32303 GCA_049977145.1 Phycisphaerae bacterium | reverse complement strand
GTGCCTGGAAAGTCATTGCCATGTGGGAAAGTGTACGCGAGAACCTGAAAATTTTGAAGTCATGGTGGCAATGGGATAACGGCAATCAGATCAGCTCCCATTCCACCCCATGGGTACCGCGCACCATGCATTTGAATCACCGCGCTTATGCGGTTTCAGGTGGCGGGCCAAAATGGTAATTTCGTAACCATAGTGCGGGCTTCACCGCACGCGGTATATACGGTCAATAGCCGCCCGATTTCCGCGCCGGACTGTTTTACATAACCTAATGCAATGGCTTGATTGCCTAGCATTGGAGACATACAACTGCTGGTAACCATGCCGATAACACTCTCGCCATCACGCAGCGGTTCGCCGGCCACAGGCGGAACCTCTCCCTGATTTTTCAGCCCTACCAGACACCGTGCCATCGCCTTCTGGACGTGCATCCGCGCCACAACCTCCTGTCCGGGATAACATCCTTTGGAAAAGTGTACGGCGCGGGGATACCAGTGCGCAGTTTCCATGGGTAGATTTTCATTGGTGATGTCAATATCAAAAAGTGGTGTACCCGCTTCAATTCTGGCGATGTTGTATGCCGACCAGCCGATGGGACGCAATTTTGTCATACCGGGTTTAAAATCGACGGATTCCATCGCGCCATTGGCCGCCTTGAGTAATCCGGTCCACAACACCGGAAGCCTGGGACGCGGAGCAATGAGTTCATATTGCGTTTCCCCGCATTGATCATTGCGGAAGATGGTACACCAAGTTCCCAGCAGTTCGACCTTGCAGGATCGCAACAGCCCTGTCAACGATGCCGTCACGCCCGCGCCCATGATGCGGTCAATAATGCTTCCGGAATCCGGCCCCAGCAGTGTCAGACGACCATAGTCATCCGTGCCATTGCGAATCTGAACCGAGGCTGAAAATAGATAATGATCCAGCGTGCGGCACAGCGTATCGGCCAGCCGGGCATCGACTTCCAGCAAGGTGGTGTCTTCTACTTGCAACACATTAACATCCAGCACGATACGCCCTTTAGGATTTAAGAGATAGGCGTAGCAGCCCTTACCGGCGGTTAGGGATTTGACATCATTGGTCAGCAGATTGTGCAGAAAAGACAGGCGATCCTTGCCGGTAAGCTCCACCACGCCGCGCTGCGGTGCATCCATAATAGCTGCGGTTTTCCGGATGGCGGCATATTCCACCTCCGGTTCGCCAAAACTTTCAATGATCTGAATATCCGCGCCGTATGGCAAATAACTGGCGTTGGCCTGTTCGTGCAGGAAATATAGCGGATTTTCGCGCATGACGGTGAAGTCTCCATTCCGTTACCTGCTGATAATTATACGCTATACAGTTGTATCTGGCTGATCTGGGCGGCATTGGGGTGCAGCGGACTGGCGGAATCGCGGATGACCAAGCGGAAGTTATCTGTAACGATTGGTGCAATGTTAGCTGTGTATTTGCGCCAGCCGTGATAATCCGTGACGTCAAAGACCACTTGGTTGCGGCCATGGACCTGCACTATGCCCTGAAAACTGGTCGGATGGCCCAACGGATCGGCAAAGTTAATGACCACTCTACCAATGGTTTCAGGTCGTGGTAGTGTCACCTGCACCCAATGCGGCGGCGGCGTGTTTGCGGAATGCCAGCGGTTGGCGGGGAAATTTTCTGGTGTGGCAATAACACCGTCAATAATCTTGGAGGTGCCGCCGGGTTCTGACGGTAATTCACTATCTGAGGCGGCAACCGCACCCTGGCTTGCCAAGGCCAGATCCTCAGCTTCGACTTTTTCAGCGGGATAGGATGTGGGAGTTTTGAGAACTGGAAAACACGTAAAAAATTCCTGGTCAATTTGAAAATAGGGGACGTATTGGTATTGTGGCGCACCGGCAATGGCAAAGTGTAGAGGCTTTCCCGGTACGCTCTGCAGCCGCTGTGTGATATCATCGGCGGTTACCGGAAGCATGACGGGCCACGCCACCTCATCATTTGCCCAGGCGCTGGGCAATGGGATATTCCTCGCAACAACACGCCGTTTTGGTGCTGCTGTGCCGGATGGTTTGCCGACCGTATCCGCAACCTTCGCCGCCACGACGGCCAGCAAAATTGGGCCATATTCAAGAGCGTAACGCAATCCATTCGGCAATTGGTCCATACCGGTATAAAGCGAAAGCCGGGGAGCCATCGGCAAAGTGAATGTAATCGTATCCCCATCGGACCAAGCGCGGTTAAGTGATTGGTATGTGCCGGGCTTGCCGATGGCCGCGATTTTTCCGTTGATGAAAATTGGTATTTCAGCCACCGCCCATTGTGGCATGCGTATGCGAATATGGCACTGCGTCGGCGCTGTCGTGGATAGTCGCATGTTAACCTCGGGATGGAAGGGAAATTGTGTAGCCATATTCACTTGGAGCGATTGCCCGTTCTGCCGATATATCACCGTGGAATAGGCAAAGAGATTCACATACAGACCATCGTCGGCTATGGAATAAATATATTCCGGTAGCGCTCCGAGCTGCCGAGTTCCCTGGCCTTCACAGCAGGTATCCTGAGCCGTCCCAATTTCTTTGCGCCCATTTAGATTGGTATGGTAACGTATGCCGAAGTCGCCATCCTGGTTGGCCAGTAGAACGTTGTAAATGGATTTTTCGATTTCGTTAGTATATTTTTCCTCCATTGGATAAAGCTGATGCAGCCCATGATTAAGGCTGATCCAGAAGCTGCTGCCGCAATTCTCCCCATTTCGCAAATTAAGGAAGGCGGATTTCGGAGGGTAGGAGAAGTCCTCACAAATAGTGATCGCGCCGCCGCTATGCTGCCACTGCGTATGATAAAGTTCCCAACCGCCCAAAACCGCATCCAGATATTTCTTCTCTCCGGTGGCCCGGTACTGATCCAGATAAGGCGTAATGGTGGTCAGCAGATAGCAATGCGGGTGATCATATGGATATTGCCAAACTGCCGCGGGATCGCGCTTCATCAGTCCATCCAGCCAGTAATTTTCCTGGAAATAACGCTGTATCACCTGAAGGTCTTGCGGCTTGCCGATAGGAGTGAAATAGGTGCGAGTATTGGCGATCATCCCCTGCACCCCCTGCCCGGCCCGGCGAAGAAGTTGCGGCAAGTACGCACATTCGTCAAACCAGTCGTAAAATTTGCGCAACACTTTGAATGCGGTGGCGTTGCCCGCATAGCCGGCATCCACCAATCCATGCGTCACCCAGGAGCGGGTATACGCCGCGTGCTCACCCTCGAAAATCGTGTCTTCAGGATAGCCCATGGCGTAGCCGTCGGACCGCTGACAGTTGGCTATGCCATCGACAATGTCATTGAGTCGCCGACGTAATTCCGGATGCTCCATCCACCGCAGGGTATTGCCTGCTCCCATCAAAAAGCGACCGGCGTTGGACCCCGGCAACCCGGCATCCCATGGACACGGCGGCGGCGTCCCCGGTGGATTGGGTTTACTTGCTCGCGTACGAAACGGCCAAAGTAATTCCGGTACGGTAAAACTGTTGAGCAGGTAGCTGATATTGTTTTCCATGGCGGTCCGAAAAAGACCCGCACCTATTGCCACCGTGTGGCGAGCCGGAGGCCGTACCGGAGATTTCACGCGTTTCCAGAGTCGCACCGGAATAACATTGCCGGGATTATCGGTAACAACACCCTCGCCCTGCGGCCTGGGATGTCGCGTCAGCGGTGCGATGATTCCTGGGATCGGCCAAGTCGCGGCATATTTCCCGTCGGGCCAGCCTGCGGGATACGCCGGCATGGCCGGATAAATTCGGCGCAGAATTTCATATTGCGCTTGATCCACACCATGGCCATGCGTCAACTTGGTCGGGCATATATACTCACCCGCTGTGGCATCATAGACTTCCATCGCGTCCACATCAGTAACCCGGCAGCCCTGGGCGACATCAGAACCATTCGACCAGACCTCCAATTTTGACATAGCCAGACGCTGATTGCTCAGTACTGTGGCGGTTAACCGCACATAACGCCCCGTCACGCCGTGGGCATTAACAGTGATGATTCGGTCGCCGGGTGGAGGATAATCGTCATGCGTGTAATCGGCGATTATTCGCGCTAAATTGAAGTTGGCAGTATCCGACGCTTCAATGCGAAACCGCTTCGGAAAATACCAGGCGCTAAAGCTAAAACGCAATGCGGGGAAGAGCTTGATCGCATCAATCCTTTGCGAACGGCCCAGATCCACCTGTACCCATTTTACAGTGGTATTGGAAGCGGCGGTTTTGGATTGGTAGCCCAATGGTGTGTAACGGGCGATGCGTTCGATTTTCATGGACGCAAGCATGGCTTGCACATTGGAATAGGCTCCATCCGCCAAGGTGTTTTGCGTGACCACTAAATCCGCCACCGCCGCCAGCGCTGATGCGGCGGCCACTGCCTTTAAGAAATTGCGCCGGTCAAGAGTCGCCACCACAGGAACCTCATTTTGCCTGACACAATGTCTGCACATGCTACTATCTCCGAACAATACCTATACCCGCGCCCCGGCATACTGGTTCACAGTTCCTACCAATGATTCGGTACCGTCGACAACGACGGCGGCGCAGCCCCGCGTGCGGCACCCCATTGTTTATTGGGTGTGATTCCGGCGGTCACATTCCAAGTTCCGCCTTGAAATACCATCCGCTCCGGCAGCCATGGTTTATTCAGCGGTTTGCCGTCCAGCGTTGCCGATTGAATATACATATCCTTGCCGCCGCCTTTACGCGTGTTAATGATAAATGTTTTGCCACTGTGCGGCGATTGCAAGTGGATGGTAATTTGTTTGAAACGTGGTGTGCTTAACTCAAAATCCGGATGGCTGGGATCCACTTGATACAGCCCGATCTGCGATAATACATACCACGCCGACATTTCACCGCAATCATCATTGCCCGTGCCCATGAGTTTGCTCCAGGCCAGCCCTTCGGGTGTATCCCTATACGACGTATCCGCATTGGTGGCCACCCAATATTGGCTGCGCCATGGCTGGCGGCAATAGTCAAACAGATACGGGGCCTGTACATCCGGTTCATTGGTCGGATCGTATTGCCCGGAGGTAAAAAAGTGTTGTAATCTGGCACCGAATGGCTTATCTCCGCCCATCAGGGCTATTAAGCCATGTACATCTTCCGGTACCAGCCAGTCATATATCCACGCCGAGCCTTCACAATAAAATTGATACACCTGCCAATTGTTATAGTAACGTATATCACGGTCTTCCTTGCTTAATGGTATCCAGGCTCCTTGTGCATTGCGCCCCTGCATGAACTTGGTGGCCGGATTGTACATGGAGGTATATTGCAGCGCATCGCCGAACAACACATCGGCATCCTGCGTTTTATGCAAATCCAGGGCCAGATGGCCTAGAGCCGCAAACGCAATATCCGTTTCCTCCGCCGATGCCACATTGGTATCCGCCGGTAGAATGCTGCCATATCTTTCACCCGGTACATCCTGATAGGCATGAATGGCGCTTAAATCCGCGTGTCCTTTCAGGTAATCGGGAAAACATTGCCTGGCCATGGCTTTATAGGCGGCTTTAATATCAAAGTGATGCAGACCCGCCTGCCAGATTTCCACCACACAACTGGTTAAAGGAAAACCATTCTGGATGCCCAATGGCCGGTTCGCTTCGGCCCAGCGATCTATAAAGCCCAGTTGTTTGGCCATTTCCACCACGGACTGGGCCATATCTTCGGCGCGTTGTGGCTTAATGATGGACAAAAGCGGAATTTCACTGCGATAAATATCCCAGCCGGACCAATTGGCGTAAATATGCTTATGGCCCGCCGGTACGTGGTGAATCTTATCGTCATAGCCGATATATCGGCCATCGACATCATCAAACACACTGGGCAACAATAAGGTGTGATACAAAGCGGTGTAGAAAATCTTCCGGTGTGTTAATGAACCGCCATGCACGACGATTACCGAAAGCGTTTTGTTCCAGCGGGCATGGATTTGGGCACGCAGGGTGGAAAAATTGAACTTCGGCATTTCAGCCGCCAGATTCCTCTTCGCTCCGCCGACACTGACAAACGATATGCCAATGCGAACCTTAACCACTCGGCTCTGGCCGCTGGATGGATAGCATACATAGGCTCCAATGGGTGGGCCTGGAAAATGCAGCGTGGGCTTGGGTTTGACATATTGAGGCCCCCACGAATCGCGCCGCGGAGGCGGGTAATAGTTGATGGGGAACAGGGGGCCAACGCCTTGGGCTTGCACCTGCTTACGCACCTGCGGTTTGATGGAATGGCCTTCCCATACGCCAAAAGTTTTGAATGGCGCGCTGAACTTCATGACAAAATAAACCGTTACCGGCAGGTTGGTACCCACTATTGTTACGCTGGTAACCGATCCGGTTATCGTATGGTCATTGTCAATATGAATGTTCGAGCCGATAGTGGGATTCGCGGCGTGGCTGATGGGAATAAGGATATTGCCCTGTTGGTCGGCGGGGAATGTAAATTTTGCCATACCGCAATGGGTGGAGGCTGTAAATTGCGCGTTAATACCCCATGTTTTCATAAACACATGGTAATAACCGGGCGAGGCGGCTTCCTGCCGGTGGCTGAAATCAAAGCCGTACTGCTTTGGTTGCACCTTCACCGCTCCGGTGGTGGCGGTGAAAAATACATCGCCGTAGCCCGGCGCACCACATCCGCACATGTGGGTCATGCTGAAGCCGCTGATGTGATGCTGTCCGTAGACGTAGAATCCACTGGCATCCATATCCGGACTTAATTCCACCATGCCGAAAGGTGCTATGGCACCCGGAACAATGTTGCCGCCCGCAGCAGTGCCGACAAATGGGTTCACCAATGATGCTAAATCTGCACCGCGAGCTATGCCACTGACCAGCGCCACTAAGGCGGTACAGATGATTGTAACTTTGATGGCCAAACGGGAAAACACGAAATATAGGGACGCCATAAGAAATCCTTCACTTATATATTAATGGCCGTCATGTTTATGGTGGTTCACGGTTAATCCCAACGCCCGCGCTAAGGCGTTACCGTATGCGTTGCGGTCGCCGATGGTCGGCACCATGTAACTGCCCTCGCCCAGCTCGTTCCACGCCTCAACAAGAAGTACCGGCCGCTGTGGTGGCGGCGCAACACGCATGGCTGGATGCCGCTGTTCCCAACGGATTGCGGCCCGCACAAATTCTTCAAACTCGGCCGGCGTACGCCGAAACCACAGCAGCTTACCATCCATGCGTTCATTCCACGGACGCGGATCCCACCCGTCCATCACCACGGGAATATATGGATGCGGGCTGACCGCAGCATATCTTGCCCAGGCCCACTGGCCAAAACGCATCAGGTAGCGGTAGGACCGGGGGCCGTTAAATACGCCACCGCCATAAGGATAGTTGTATTCCGTTAGGGCATCAACATGCACCCCCCGCAGCCAGGAGAAACTCGGAAACTTTCGGATATGCGGATACGCGCTGCCCCACAATACGCCCGCAACCACATACACGCCCGGCAGGCCGTGCGCCTTGGCCGCACTCTGAAGCATGGCCAATGCCCGGTTGACGCTTTGCACCGCCCCGTGCGCCCCGTCAAAATCGGCAAACTGTTTGGCAAATCGGCCGATGTCGATAATCACCAGCACTGGCTTCCCATTGATCCGCTGATAATTGGGATCTGTGAAGTACTGTTTCGTCCACCGGGCGACCTCCTTGGGCCACGCCTTTTGCGAAATGGCGAATTGACCTATGTTCACATATAGCAAGGCGGCGTGGACGCCGGAATGTTGCCGCAGTTTCTGATATTGGCGCAGGGCATTATTAAGTCTGGATGGATGCCTACCATGATGGTAATACCAGTCGAATACGAAAAATGAAATGCCATCCTGATGTGCCCAGGCGAGCTGTTGGCGCATGATATGCGGCGTGTTGTCCAGCCAGCCCGAAAGCGGCTCACGATTGGCATAAGCCGGATTAGTCAGCAGGCCGGTCAAATGGGAATCCCCCTGCTTGGCCCAGCCGTCAAAATAATAGACTCCAACGACCGCTTGAGGCTTGGCCGTGGCCACGCGAGGCTTGGTTGTGGCCGGTGCGGGAACACCAAGCGCTACGTCGGTTACGTCAACAGTTCCGGAGCTGCCGGGCGGTGAAGCGTTCAGAAATTTAATTTTGGTTGACGCAGAAGCGGCTGTGAAGCGTAGGGTAAAGAGTGTGAAGTGTGCACCGATGATGGCGGGTGTCTGAGTGGCAATCTGCTTGCCACTAAGCGTATTGGTGACGATTGCTTTCAGGATATCAGTGGTTTCGCCGGCTCGCGCCGCCCCGTAGTAAGTGAGTGTGTACATTTGCCCCGGTATTGTTGTCACAGCCTGAGTTACGTAGTTCCCCGCACCCTGCACGAACGCGAAATCCCGTATGGCGAGTCTCGTGTGTTTTGGTGCGAAAGGCATATTATTGGTTGTCGTCTTGTAGAACGTTGTATCCGGGCCGTTAATACCGTTGACACCTGACCACCCAGCGGGGGCAATCGGGTTGGGTGCAGCAGAGTATCCGGGAAAGGCGGTATACGCCGCCGCATTCGCCGAGAAATCACCGTTTTTAATTGCGCTGGCCGCCGCCACATGTTGGAACGGCATTGCAAACAATGCGAACATCAGTGCCGCAGTCGCCAGAGAGTATCCGTGGAAACTTGCAAATCGGTTGCATAACATAATAAAATATTCCAAGAAAAAGAAAAACGTCCGCAATAGCACGTTATGGGCGTTCCGCGATACGGTTTTATGCCTTGGTTTGTGTGAAAAAGCGAACATTATTATATAATTATACCGCATGCGGCTACGTTAAAACAAACTCCTTGTGAGTATAAATAACTATCCATGGTGTTTCACGGACAAAAGCCCTTGGAACGCGGTCAATCAATGCGGTAGGCCATCTGTCATTAATTGCCGCATGCAGTATACACCGGTTTTCTCCGTCAGTTCTGCGATATTGACTGCGGCAGATTCGGGTTGATCACATTAAGTTCCCGCAACCCGACGGTTCCGGTTGCGCCAGGGCTGTTTGGGGCGGTCAGCGGTACGTTTTGATTGATGGGAATACTCTGTGCGTGGCCATCAAAAAATACCGCATTGGCCCAACCGTTATCGGGGGTAGGCTCGGTCTGACCGTGTCGATATCTTAATCCCAAATAGCCGGAAGGGATGTCTTGATTGTTCGTAAAAACTGGCCAGACCCCCTGCGCCGGGATAAGGTAATTGAGACCAAATGTACCGGGGTACACTTCCGGCCATTCATTCTGTTGCCACGAAAAAAGCGTCGCACTGGAATTGGTTGGGCTTTCATTTTGGGTGGCGTCTCCAATGGCCAGTTTCTGACCGGGATCCTGCACATTGGATAAGTTACAGGTATAATATTGTGGCCCGCCATCAACACCTGGCTGTTTCATGAGTATGAAAAAGTTGGGATTGGCTGCATAAGTGCTATAGCCGCATGGTTCAAGGTCATACCACTGTGGGCCTTGCGTAATAGGCAAGGTGGAAGCCGGGCATACAAAGATCGCCGCAAATTTTTGCATCGCGGTCTGATAGGCAGAAATATTCGATGCCGTTGGGTTATACCAGGTATTGGTCATCACCGAGGTGTAATTATTTCCTTGGGTTGAAGTAAACAGCAAGACATTCCAGAAATCGATCAAATACTGATTGGGATCACTGGCGGCGGCGATCTGTCCATAGGGGATAGCTCCATCATATTGATTTGTGTACTCAAAAAGCATTTGCCCCTGGGACCGCAAATTGGCTAAACAGTCAATGCTTACGGCATTCTGTTTGGCCAGCGCCAACGCCGGCAGCAGCAGCGCGATCAACAGTGCGATGATGGAAATCACCACAAGCAGCTCAATAAGTGTAAAACCGCCCTTGGTAGCTTTACGAGCGGCTTGAGCATAACCAAGAGTTTTCATGAGCATTCTCCAATTGCGAGGAGCCAGATCGCTTTCGTTCGTTGTGTGGGCGCACAGATTTGCCCACCGTCCGGTTGGACTTCGGTTGCCGTAACAATCTGCGGCGAATATAACGATACTTGTATTGCTACTCATAGTAGCCTCCACAAAAATGAATTACTCTGCTTCCCCACGCCAACCGTACGGTCGGCAAAAATGGAGTTGCGAGCCAGGAGTTCCTCTGAATAAGCGCCGGATTGCGACGGCCGTTACTCGGAATAACTTATGCAGATAAGACGAACCGCCATGTCCTTCGCATATATAAGCACATATCAACATGCCTATCCATAAACACATTCGAGCAACATTCTGAATTTTCAAACGCGCCATGTTCGTCATCATCAACGACATTATCTTAACAAAAGATAATATACGCGCTTTCAAAATAATTGCAAGAGATATGGCGGAAATTTAATTTATTCATATTTGTGTATAAATAATGTGTTAATAATACATTATGCTATTTATACAGCGAGATAATGGTTTTCGACATGCTACGGTTTCAGTTATACAAAGTACCGCCGAGAGCACATTTAATGAGTGATGTTATTATATTAACTTTTATAACTCATGATGAACTACCCCACGTTTTTTTATGCATTGTGGGGCCAGCCATACGAACCTACAAATTCCGGCATGGAAAGAAAATAGAAAATACCTCAGCCGTGAATAGCAGGAGATGGATGCGGTGCTGACGAGGCACGCTCAACCAAGGTGCATGCGATGCTCACCGTGATCGTCGGCATCTCCGGGCGACTGAGCCGTTGGCGCATCACATTCATGGCCTGAATGGCCATTTCATCCGCAGCTTGGCGAATAGTAGTCAATGGCACGGGCAACAAGCACGCGGTGGGCGTATCATCGAAGCCAACCAGCTTAACCTGTTCAGGAACCTGCATACCGGACTGGAAAAGACTGCGTAATAGCTTAGCGGCCGTCAGGTCGTTGGCGCAGACGATCCCATCTGGTGAATGTTGGGATAGCAATTTTTGGATTGTAACGGGATCTTCCCCATTGGTCGAAGGTACCTCCAAGTGTACCGAGGCGGCACGGGCGATGGCATGGCGAACCCCTTCCAACCTGGCTTCCACTGTGGGGTGCTCCCAGGTACCACCGAAAAACATAATGCGGCGGCAGCCACGCTGGATCAAATGCTGTGCCGCCAAAAAACCGCCTATTTCATTATCGCTGCCGATCAAGTCAAACCGGCTGCGGTTGTGCCAATGATGGATATCCCGATCCAGGAGCACCAGCGCAAGGTGCCATTCTACGCAGTACCGGGAGACAGCCTCGTTGACCTCGGCATATCCTGCCGTAATAGGTAGCGGGAGATAAAGTACGCCTCGCACACCGGACTGCGCGAACTGCTCCAGTATGTTCAAAGCCCGCTCCGGCGTGCATTTGTCCGAAATCTCTTGAAATAGTATGAGCCACCCGTGCTTTTGCGACTCGCGGGTGAGCGTCTGATGTACTACGGTAAAAATGCTGTCCGGCTCAAGCAGTCGCGGAAATAGCAGACCAACACGTAGTAAGTTCGGGGGTCGCGACTCTTCCACATAACTGCCGGATCCGTGCCGTCGGCGCACCACGCCGGCATTTTGCAAATCACGCAGCGCGCGAATGACGGTAATCCGCGACACATTAAACTGCGCCATCAATTCGGTTTCAGCCGGAAGCTTATGTCCTGGCGGGTAATCACCGCGCCGGATGGATTGCAGTAGTGTGTCATAGACCATCCTGTATTTAGGACGGCCAAGCCGACGGCGCACGTCGGTACGCGGAACGGCCCCGGCGGTTTTTGCGGAATTATGCATGCAACGTACCCGTTAACGGCCTCGCAGCCAGTTCAGACTCCCGACGAGCCTGTCACAAAAAATTATATCTCCCCGGAAGGTAAAGCACATCAGCACCGCGGCATGCCCATGGGAGACTAATGCCCATGGGAGACTAACTCGCCCAATTCGCGGCTTGACGTTATCATGCCGATCCGAGTAAACAATCAGTCATTCGGAGATGAATAATTATGCAGGATCAGCAGTACATCGCGGTGGACTTAGGGGCTGAGTCGGGCCGCGTCATGTTGGCCACGGTCAATCAGGCCGGTATTGCGATGACGGAAATGCACCGCTTTTCCAATGGGCCGGTACGGGTGGGAAACGTTTTACACTGGGATATTCTGCGGCTGTGGGGGGAAATTCAAACCGGGATTGGCAAAGCCATTTCCGAGGCGGCCTCCAAGGGGCAAAGGGTTGCGGGTATCGGGGTGGACACTTGGGGCGTGGATTTTGGTTTACTGGATAATAACGGTGAACTGCTGGCCAATCCGGTGCATTATCGGGACAGCCGCACGGATGGTATGCCGGAAAAGTTCTTTTCCCGTATGTTACGGGAACGAGCTTATGCCATCAGTGGCATACAAACCATGAATCTTAACACACTGTTCCAACTCTGTTTCCTGGCGGAGAATCGTCCCGCCACGCTGGATCAGGCCCGGCATCTGCTTTATATTCCGGATCTGCTTGCTTACTGGCTTTGTGGCCGTATCGCCAATGAATATACCATTGCCAGTACCTCGCAAATGCTTGATGCCCACCAACGCCAGTATTCAAAGGAAATTCTGGCCTGCATCCCCATGCATCCCCCGATATTGCCGGATTTGGTTATGCCGGGAACATTGCTGGGGCATGTAACCGGTTCGGCTGCCGCTGCCACGCAGGCCCAAGGCGTACCGGTTTTGGCCGTTGGTGCCCATGACACCGCCAGTGCAGTGGCAGCCGTACCGGCGCAGGCGGAAAACTGGCTGTTTTTATCCAGCGGCACCTGGAGTCTTCTGGGGGTTGAATTGGATCAGCCGATTTTGACCGCCGACGCAATGAATTTTAATCTGACCAATGAAGGCGGCGTCGGCGGCAAAATCCGCCTGCTGAAGAATATTGTCGGCCTCTGGCTTTTGCAGGAATGTCGCCGGGTCTGGGCGCGAGATGGCAAAGATTTTGATTATCGCACACTCGTGCAGTTGGCACGTGAGGCCCCGGCCCGGGTCTCTCGGCTAGACCTTGAAGATCCGCAAATGCTCGCTCCCGGAGATATGCCATTGAAAATCGTTGCCCAGTGTCGTCGCTCGGGCCAAAAAATCCCTGAAACCCCGGGAGAATTCACCCGCTTGATTTTGGAATCGCTGGCGGCCACGTATGGCCAGGTGCGGGATATGATTGAAAAAGTCACGGGGCGAAAGTTTACGCACCTGCATATCGTGGGCGGTGGATCGCAGAATGAGTTGCTTAATCAATTGGCGGCGGATGCCACCGGGCTGCATGTTCTCGCCGGTCCGGTGGAGGCCACCGCCATCGGCAATGTGATGGTTCAGGCGATGGCCACGGGGCAGCTTGACTCTCTTGCGGCTGGCCGACAACTGGTTGCCAAATCCTCCATGTTGCGTGAATTTGTTCCGCATGAAAACAAGAAATAGAAAAGTTCTGGATTAACGGAGTTCATTGATGCTGAAAACAACCTTGCTTCATCCGCAGATACTCTTGGCGCTGGGCCGCGCCGGCCACAGCAGCAAAGTGTTGATTGCCGATGGTAATTACCCGGTATGGACGCGCCGGGGCCCCAATGCGGAAGTGGTGAATTTGAATCTGGCCGCGGATTTACTCAAGGCCACTGACGTGCTGAACATCCTGCTGCAAAGCATTCCAGTGGAGGCGGCGATCGTGATGGCCCCCAATAAATCCGGGCCGTATAAACTCACGCAGGATCCGCCGATATTCAAGGAATATGCGGCGTTGTTCGATCACAGCGCACCGGGCAATAAACTAAAAAAAATGGAACGCTTTGCCTTTTATGATGCTGCGTCCACATCCGATGTCTGCCTGATCATTGCCACGGGTGAAAGTCGGATTTATGCCAATATTCTTTTGACCATTGGCGTGGTGCGCTAAGCGCCGCTCGGGCTACGCATCCGGAATATAATCAGACGCCGCGTTAAATATCATGGCCGGCGGCCCTCGAATTTCTGCTGGCCAATCGCGTTTTGTGGCAACGAATTCACCAGCCACCAGCGATAAAGGGATTGTATGAATATTGTGTTAATCGGTTATCGCGGCGTGGGTAAATCCACCATTGGTAAGCAACTCGCAGGTCGCATGGGCATGGACTTTGTGGATACCGATGAACTTATCATGCAACGTTCAGGCAAGACCATTCGCGAAATTTTCGAGCAGGGCGGTGAGCCGCTGTTTCGTGATTTGGAGTCCGCAGTCATCGATGATCTGGTGGAAAGTGATAACGCTGTGATAGCCGCCGGTGGAGGCGTGGTGTTGCGGAAAGCCAACATTGAAAAACTTCAGGCCAATGGCCGGATTGTCTGGCTGCAGGCCCCGGCTCAAGTGCTGTGGGAACGCATTTCCGCCGATACCGCCACATCTGCAAATCGCCCCAACCTCACCAGCGCCGGTGGCTTGGAGGAGATTCTGCGCCTGCTGCAAATCCGCGCTCCGCTTTATGCGTCAGCCGCCGATATCGCCATGGATGTTGCCAATATGCACCCGGATCAGATTGTGCGGTATCTCGCGGAAATGGCCTGACGCTGATGCGGTGGCGCTTAATGCGTCCCAATTTGAAAGCCCTGCGTTACGGATTGAATCTCGCTTGGCTCGCTGCGCAACGAAATTGTTTCTGCGGCGGGAGGCGTTGTCATGGCATTGACGTTTGACGTGTCGATAGGCACCGTGGCCTGGCGGCGTTTTTTACGTTTGTCGGGCGAGGCCTGTAGTGGGGTGGTTTGGCTGTCTGATGCGGTGGTCTGATCTGCCGGGGTGCGCCGAAGCGTGGGTTTAATTTTCCATACGGCGGGATACAGACTTGGTGTTTGTCTGTTGGCTACACTTTGGAGTGTTTAATGACCCAAGAAGAGACCATACTTTCCGCAACCAGCAGAACAAAATAAAACGCTACCAGCCACAACAGCAGTACCGTTTTGTGCAATTGTACCGGGGCGAAAGCAATCACCAGCACCGCCCCCAACGCCACGCCGACCAGTCGCGTCATATTGGCCAGTACCGCACAGCGCAAGAGCAAAATAGCGCTGCGACCAATGAGCACCACCATCGGCAAAACGGCCAATAATCCCACCACGACGCTGACTAAGGCCGCCGCCAGCATTTCCCGCAGGTACAACGGACGCTGGAGCAGCTTTAATACCAGCAAAGCCAGCACCATTGCGGCCACAGTGGCTGCCAGCGGCGTAATCGCCAATCCCAGCCGCAGCCAGAAATCGCGAATGGGAGGTGTTGCGGTTTGATCAGTTATCAACATGCGTATCCTTTTGTTCGCTGGCCTTGGAGTCCAAGGCCTGGTGGGCTTTTATATCCGTGTGTTCATCCGACTGCAAGAGCATTTTGATTTGCAGATATAGATCCCCGATTACCGCCACACAAATCAGCACCACCGTCGCCACGCCATGCCACTGGAATTGATGGTCCACCCATTGACCGATCAGGCCGAATATCAATACCACCGCCAGAAATTCAACCCCCATGGAGGTAAATCGCCGCAACCCCGAGGCGCGCAACGCCGGTAAGTTTTGACCGGCGGCGGGCGTGGAAGAACTCCCCGCCAATTCTGATGCGTGCCGCTCCAAGCGATCAAAAGCCGCTCGGGCGCCGCCCCTTTTTGGATCTTTCACCGGTTGATCTTTTTTCATGGGCGCCACCCGTCGCCTATTTTGGCGCCTTGACTATTTCTTGCCAATCCTGTCAATTTCAATCGTCACGCTCCTGCTACCGTTGATACAATGGCAAATAATGATATGGCACACACAACGCTAGAACGGCCATCGCGGTGGCGTAGGGTTTACCTCCCTGTTGCTCAATGCCGTCGGTAGGCGTCCAGGAACCATCAGCATTCTGCAGTGCAATGAGTTCATGACGGATAGTGCCGTAAATCTGCTGGTAATATTTACCCCCCAGTTGATTGGCCGCCTGACTGCAATAATAAACCGCATAGTAATAAAAATTTTCCCGGGGTGATAGCGGATGATTGAGTAAAAAATCTCCACCTGCCATAGCCTGCGGCGAATTTCGCCTCCCCATAAGCTCCAAAGCGAGAATTCCAGTTCCCGTACGCGCCCTGCCGGATGGTCCACCCGGCTGATAAGCAAAACCACCGTTGGCATTGGCGTCGCGCATGACGAAGGCGATGCCATTTTTAATGGCGTCGGCGGGAATCGCAGCGCCGCAATCTGCAGCACCGCGCAGCGCCATGAGTTGCCACCCGGTGCAGGAAATATCCGCATCCATAGCGGTGGGCTGGTACCGCCATCCGCCTGCGAATACCCCGCGTGAATTTTTCTGGGCGGCCAGAATAAGTGCCACTGCTTTGGACAACACCGCACCGATGCGTTTGCGTAACGCCGGATTAGCCACCCCATAAGCCTCGGAAAGCATAACCGTGGAAATGCCTTGATCATACATCGTCCCGCCCGGCACCGTTATATAACCATCCGGAAGCTGATGATTCAATATCCAATGAATACCCCGGTCCATGACCTGATGATGCGGTCCGCTTCCGGGGGTATATCCGCGGGCCAGAAACGCCATGACCGCCAGTGCGGTTACCGCCGGACGGTCGTTGCGATTGCTGGCGAATGTACCGTTGTGTGTTTGGTGCTTGCTTAGCCAGCTTAGCCCATGGGCAATGGCACTTTTTACATAAGGTGGAATCGGACGATCCGCGTGCGCCACGGCGCTAGTAAGGCCGATTGCCGCAGCCATCAATCCGGCCGCAACCACCGCGCGGGGTCGCAGGCGGCGGGAAACTTCCGGAATATTCTGCCAACCTGGAGCAACATATAGCCACCGGATCAGCCGGTGGTTTTTGGAAATTGCGTGAAGTTGGCATTGTTGGCGTGCGTCTATGTTTTCCGGGAACTCTCCGGTACTGCCACGCCTTGCGGTGGTTGCTGTTCGATGATAGAACAACATTGGCACGGCGCAGACGGTTTTATATCCCCAGACCAGCCACCGCCCACGGCGCGCCGGGACGATGCGGTGGTGATCACGCCCCATATTGCTATTCGCAACAGACACGCCCACACCCCACGGTTGCCGATAATACGTCGTCTGTTGTTTCATACGCTGCATCGGTGGTAATGAATGGTTGACTTTCATGGCACCTGCATTTCAGAAAGCCGGATGTAGTAGTCCCGCACCATTCGTTTGTAGCCGGAGGGTATATTTTGCCGCGCGGTATTAAGCAACCGCATTTTAGCCAGGGGGCCAAGATTGCGCCATTGCGCCGGACTGACTCCCATAGCCAGAACCGGTTTGGGCGGTCCGCCGGTTGGCCCGCCCGAACCGCTAAGTCCGGTTGGATTTCCAGTGCTGGCGGGGGGACCAAAACTTGGATTACCATTTCCCGCACCCGCCTGTCCCTCCATCGCCAGACTTGTTTCTGTCCCGGCTCCCGGAGCCGCCGAAACGCCTGGCGTAGCTGCGGTATTCATCGTTTGCCCCGCCGCCCCAAGTGATTGTGCTGCCTGCTGGGCCGCCTGTAAATTTCCTTGCCCGGCCTGCTGCTGTGCCCCCAAGGCATTTTGTACCTGCTGGGCGGCGGCCATGATTTGTTGATAAGAATTCAGTCCCGGCGGCAAGGTGTTGGTGGCCTGGTGGGATGCGGACTTCCCACCGCCTTGGGCTTTATTCGGCGCGGCTTGTGATCGCCGCATTTCTCCGGCGATCATATTATTATATTGTGGCGCATCCCGCATTTCCGGAGAATTTAAGGCCCCATTCAAATCATCCAGGGCGATGCGAATATGCTGCAGCGCGGATTGTTGGTGCTCCAGCGCCACGGCGACATTCGCCCTGCGTATCGCATGTGCGGAAGCAAGCTGCGCCTGCCTGCCAACCTGCATTTGCCGCTCCGCCTGCGCCATACTCGAACTCAAATCAGGCGCGCCGAACTGCGTTTGCTGTTCCAGTTGCTTAGTCAAGGCCGCCGCTTGTTTAATTTGCCGGGCGATGTGTTGTGCCGATTGCGCCTGTTGGTTGGCGTGGTCCGGAGTCGCGGACTGCGCAGAGAGAAGCTGTTGTGTGGCCGCCGCTAATTGGTGTTGTCGCTGTGCCAGGTGTGTGGCCCGTTGCGCCAATTGCCGCATGTGCGCGGAAGATACCGCGGATATATGCGTGGCGGCGAGTTGCCGTTGGACCGCCTGACTTAACAATCCGGTGGCGCGCTGCAAGGCCGCCTGGGTTTGCCGGACGTTTTGATCAGCCGCCGCGTGCAGAGCCTGTTGCGTCTGAATCATCGCCGCATTGAGCTCCGTCGCTGCCGTCGGTGTCGGTTGTTCATTGAGCATCTTCTGCGTCAATTGCTGCATGGCTTGGGCTTTACGCATTAAATTGCTGCTCTGCTGTTGGGCTGTGGACAAGGTTCGTGCACTGGACCGGTCGCCAAGGTCGGTGAGCTTGCGTTGATTCCGCAATGCCCGTTGATAAGCCCGGCGTTGTAGCGCTGTGGGCGGTTGACTTTCCTGCCGCAATGTATTGGCGATTTGATTCAAGCGGGTGGCTATTTGATTCTGCCCGGCAATCGCCGCCTTGGCCGCCTGCATCCGAAGATTGCTTACAACCGCGTTGATCATTGCGGAATTCGGCAAATTGAGTTGCGGCTGGTGGGCCGATTTGGTGGAATTTCTTAATAGCTGAATTTGCTGATTCAGTTTTTTCTGCCGTGCGGCCAATGCAACCATTTGCTGGTCAGCGGCTTTGGCCGCCAATTGCTGACGGAGGGTATTATCGGCCATTTGCTGGTTGGAAAGAATTTTACCGAGTTGATTTTTTAAGTTTGCAAACGTGGGTTGCACTTGAGCCGCCACCGGTGTCTGGAGGGACTTATGCTGTTGCACAAGTTTACTTAGCTGGTTGTGCAACTGGTGCTGCCATCGTTTTATTGCGGGGGAATCTGGTTGCTGTAACATTTTTTGGGCAAGATTCTGTTGTTGCCGGGCCAATGCACGTAAATGATCGGCGAGTTCCTGTTGGTTGGCCTGTTGGGCCATCTGTCGCTGCAGTTGCCCCAGGGCCTGTTGTGTCTGTTGCAAATTCCGTTGTGCACTGGCGAAACTTTGATAACGTTGCGACGCCTGTTGCGGACTGGCAAATGTTGCGGCGGCTACCGCATTGGCGGCTTGTGGTAAATTATGTTCCGCCGTCGTCGCCGCCTTTTGGGAGCCTTGCGCAAAGGCGGAATGTTCTGCGGCTTGGGCGGCCGCCTTCAAATTGTCCACGGTTTCTGCCAGATTTTGTTGCACGCGCCGCGCCGTATACAGTTGATTTGCGGATAGCCGACGATTGCCCGCCGTGCGTTGCAGATTACCGATACGTTGTTGATCGCGCTGAATAGAACGCTGCGCTTGGCTCATGATTTTATTGAGCGTGTGATACGCAAGCCGGTCCTGACGCTGCTGATAGCTCTCCAGCAAATGGCGATCAATGATAAATTCGTGCAGGCCGGTGCGTGTTTTCTGATGCATTGGGGTACAGTTATTAATAGCTTCCAAACGGTAAAAAATCGCCTTGGCTCGGGGTTGATCCGCTTGGCGCAGTTGCTCTGCAATCGAAAGTTTCCATTGTTGCCGCACCTGTCGCGGATTTGTTATCCCCAGATCAATCCGATAGCGTAACGGGGGCGCGTGGCCCACCCGGACCATGGCCCGTACACCCGTCAGACCAAACTGATCCGCGGCGACAAAGGTAATCGGGATAACATCGTCTAAGCGTACGCGAACCCGTCGGGCCGGCTCTAATATGTGAATCACCGGCGGGCGATCCGGAATGGCGATAATTGGCCAACGCCGATTGTCACTATTTTTTATACCTTGGAAATTCGCCAAATTAATTCGATAACTGCTCGTATATTGTACCGGAAACGTCGCCTGATATTCTAAGCCAGCCAGTTTGGTCAGCGGCAACTGTTGCCGTACCCCGGCAATGGGGGTATGCATGGACAGAGAACTTGTTGTGGCCAGCGGTTCCGAAGCATTAACAATTAACTGTACCTGCGTGCCGATGATCGCTTTAATAGCGCCGTCCTTACCGACCGCGCGCCGGGGTGGTAGCCCGGTATAGGCGGGGAAAGTGTACCGCAGTTGCAGTTCTGAAATGCGTGGGCGGGCGATGATCCGCGCGCGATACCAGGCGGTGACCATGTTTCCGGCTTTAAGCTGGTAGCGAAAACTCGCCGCAATATTCTTCACGTCCGCGCGAAATTGGTTCGGTCCGATCCGCGTCATACGCATCAGACGCTGAAAACCGGCGGTATTAGTCATCGCCAAGGTCATGGAGCGCACCGGCTTGCCGCCCGGCGGAAGCCTGGCTTGGCCGATAATTTCCAGCGTTGCTCCCTGCCCAGTTGTGATATTACCTGGAGTAACATGGATGGTCAGCCCGCAACCGGGAGGCGTGCTCCACGGCGCGAAGATTCGCCACACGCCGGTAGTCACCATTTGCGGAAACAAAGGCCATAGAATCAGCCATGCCAAAACCGCAACGGTGCAGTACCCGGCCCAACGCATAACGCTTTTTGTGGAGAGAACCTTTTCTACATGAATTTGGCCCGTGTGCTCGCGGGCCTGCAACATAACCTGGCGTACCAGGTCCGGTGATCCCTGCTCTACCGGCGGCGGCTTGTCCGCAAATTCAACGGCGCTGATGATACGCTCTTCATGCCCCGGCTCGTTTTTTTCGACCATATCCGCAGCGGATTGCAGATTTACTGTGCCTAGCGTTGGCCGTAAAAACCACACCGATACCGCGACAATCCCTGCCCAAGCCGCCATCGCCAGTATCCAGCGCCCGGCCATGGGCAGCATGGGCAAACCGCCCATCAGCAGCACGATCCCTAACGCCAGCAGCAGACTCACCAAGATCGCCCGCAACACCGCCCCGATAATCTTCAACCGGCGGTATCTTGTCGCCACCCGTCCCAGAGATTCGGCAATATCCACCGGCAGGACGGCGGAAACGCCGACATTGATTTCATGGGTAGTATCCGCCATGGGTATACCTCGCCAACGACACGGCCAACGGCCTGACCCCCAAGCCATCTCATTATTATTTTAACATTTTTCACATTAAAGTGGTCAACCATTCACAACTATATAGATCAACCGTCCCGACAACGGCCCAGCGCATTGAAATTTGCGCTTCGAGTGTGGACCGTGTTGTGACGCCGCCTTCTCAGGGCGTCCGATCGGATCATTGAAAACAGTTATGTTTTTATTCCTCGGACACCTGCAGATGTATGCGTTTCGTAATGTTGTGTCCTTTTTAAGCATCTAGTGGCGACGCCTGTCCGACCGTGCGCTGCGTTATGGTGCGGATGCGGTTGATCGCGGTCAGATAAGCCTTGGCCGAGGCTTCCAGAATATCGGTGCTGAAGCCGCGACCGCGGAATTTATGGGTGTTGTGCGTGAGTTCAACTGTAACTTCGCCCTGCGCCTCGCGCCCGCCAGTGATGCTGCGGACCTGGAATGAATCCAGCTGCGCGCTGATTTTGGTCAACCGTTGAATGGCGGCGAACATGGCATCCACCGGTCCATCCCCGGTAGCGGCATCGGTAATCTCCACGCCGGAGCTATCCAATAATGTTACCGTCGCTGTGGCTACGCCGTATGTGCCGGCCATCACCTGGAGATTTTTGAGTTGAAACAACTGCCGATCCGTCTTGAGTTGTTCATCCATCAGTGCTTCCAGGTCTTCATCATAGATTTCTTTTTTCTTATCGCAGAGCACCTTAAACGCGTCAAAAGCGCGATCCAACGTGGCCTCGTCGAGGTGATGGCCCAATTCCTCCAGCCGCTGGCGAAAGGCATGACGACCACTATGTTTCCCAAGCACCAGTTTATTTTGTACCCAGCCCACATCTTCGGGAGCCATGATTTCGTAAGTACTGCGTTCCTTGAGTATTCCGTCCTGATGAATACCCGCCTCATGCGCAAAGGCGTTTTCCCCAACAATCGCCTTGTTGCGCTGTACATGCAGGCCGGTCAGTGTACTGACCAGGCGCGAACAGGGTACCAGCCGGCGGGTATTAATGCGGGTGCTGAACGGAAACTGATCCGGTCGCGTGCGCATCGCCATCACCACTTCTTCCAACGCGGCGTTACCCGCCCGTTCCCCAATCCCATTTATGGTACATTCAACCTGGCGTGCTCCGCCAAGGACGGCGGCCAGGGAGTTAGCCACCGCCAAGCCCAAATCGTTGTGGCAATGTGAACTGAAAATAACATTCTTTGCGCCCGGCACATGTCGCATAAGATATTCAAACATGGCGCGATATTCACCGGGTGTCGCATTTCCCACCGTATCCGGACAGTTAATGGTGGTAGCACCCGCCTCAATGGCGGCATGGACTACCTCGGCCAGATAGTCCAACTCCGTCCGGCTGGCATCTTCCGGAGAGAATTCCACATCGGCAACATATTCCCGCGCCAATTTCACATTAGCCACGGTCAGCCGGATAATTTCCTCTTTGGCCTTCTTAAGTTTGAACTCACGGTGAATCTTACTGGTGGCGAGAAAAATGTGGATTCGTCCCCGCGCGGCTTTACGCACCGCTTCACCGGCGCGGCGGACATCGCGCTCGGTGCAGCGTGCCAAACCTGCGACCGTGGAGTTGGTGATCTCCGCAGCCACAGCGCTGACTGCGTCAAAATCACCCGGACTGGTAATGGGGAATCCCGCCTCGATAATATCCACCCCTAAATTTTCCAGGGCATGGGCGATTTCCAGTTTCTCCGGAAGGTTTAATGAGGCCCCCGGCGATTGCTCGCCGTCACGCAGCGTGGTGTCAAAAATCATCACACGCGGATACACATTGATGTCACTAGGTAAACTACATTCGGTGGGGGAGGTGTCCATGAATTAATCTCCTGAAAAATAACTTTAACCATTATGCCATAAAAAAACCCTGCGAGCAGCGCTCACAGGGTTTTCCAAATTCTCTAAGTAAAAAAACAACCCTAAGAGCGACCGGTATATCCTCCGCTTAGTGCCAGCTCCGACAGGTTATTCACATTCATAGTCATAATAAGAATCGTTCCGAATTCCCTATAACAATTGTTCTTATAACCGGTGTGACAAAAAAAGTCAACAACATGTCAAAAGTTGAGAAAGGGATTGGATTGTTTTTCCGCGGCTATTGTGGTCGGCGGTCCGTGGCCCGGACGGACCACGGTCTGATCCGGCAGCGCTGCCACACGCCGCAATGATTGTTGCATATCATCCGGATTGGAATCGGGCAGGTCCGTTCGACCAACGGTTCCGGCAAACAGCAGATCCCCGGCCATCAATAACGATTCTGCAGGGCAATAGAGTACCACATGCCCCGGCGAATGCCCTGGGGTAAACAGAACTGTAAATTCCAAGTTGCCAATATGGATAATCCGGCCATCATCCAGATAACCATCTGCTTTTCGCGGGGGAATTTTATAAGGCAACGGAAACAGCAGGCTTCCAGGGGCCGCGAGTTTCGGTTCGTCCAAGGAGTGAATAAGAACTCGGGCCTCCGGATATTGATCCGTGAGGACTTTATGATCACCGATGTGGTCCCAATGGCCATGGGTTAAAAGCAGGTATTTGATGCTCCAGTTATTGTGTTTCGCAACATTCAGCAAGGGGGCAACCGTATTGTGCGGCGCATCAATAAGCGCCGCCACACCAGTGGTTTCATCAGCAATCAGGTAAGCATTAGTGACAGCCAAGCCGCCGGTATTGGTGTGAATGTTCATAATTTAATAATACGCCGATTATGTTCGGTTGACCACTGTCTGCGTCAGGCGCTTCGGCACTTCGAGGGCGGCCATATTGTGGGTGGGGCCTTCATCTACGTCGTTAATTTTCGTGGTAGGGAAGCGTATTATTCTATTTACCCGCGTGTCTTGGGTGGAAATTACTCCATTGTCAAGAAATATACCCGCCCGACGTCGTACGGATTAAATTGGAACACTTGAAATTGGATGTAAAAGTCCTAAAATTAAAACTAGGTGGTAACCGATATGCCTTATGCGACCGCGATAAGGTCGCGTAAGCGGGTGCCAGCCGGAAAATCGGTGGAGCTTATGCGTAGTATTGTATAGGGAATCCTTAGCACCGGATATCATTAATTAAACAGGATGGATATGACAACTCAGGCCCCATATCAAGCAACCCCATTGGACCTTCACGATCCGGTTAACGCCGCGATTCTGGCGGTATCCGAAGACCGCATTCAGGGGTTTCACCGTGATCCGTTAGGCGAAATCGCCCGGCTTTCCGGAATCAGTGTCGATCTGGTTATTATGCGGATCGCCGCCCTGTTGCAGGCGGGTGTAATTCGCCGCGTCCGGCAAACGTTGCTGGCGACAAATCTGGCGTCCGGCGCCCTGGTCGCCTGGGAAATACCGCTGGACCGACTCAGCGCCGGTTTTGATTATCTTTATGATCAGGATCCTTTTTCCGGGCATGTCGTAATTCGTTCCACTGATGGTGAAACCACTGGCTCAAAGTATCGTCTCTGGACCACGGTGAAGGTGCCACAGGGATTTTCACTGGAAAAACATTGCGCCTTTCTAATGCGAAAGATTGGAACGCTTTCTTTCAAAATAATGCCGGCCAAGCGAGTGTTCGTCTTGGGCGTCGGGCATGTGCGGCGTAAAGGTATGGAGCCGGGCAGTAAAGCGGAGGCTTTGGCGGAGGCGCTGGAAACGCGCACGGTCGAACTCTCGGATCGGCAATGGCGGGTACTCACAACGCTGAAGCGGGAATTCTCCGCCGATGAATTGTGCCGTAATCTGTGGGATCGCCGGGCGATGGAAGCCGGTGTAAGCTTGGAGGAATTTTTCGCGGTGGGGGAGCAATTGCTTGCATTGGGCGTCATTGGGAGATTTTCGACATTTTTGGAACATGTTAAACCGCTTCCTACCGGGGAAAAAGTGACACAATACAATGCCTTATTTCACTGGGCGGTTCCGGTGGGAAGGGAAATTGACGCCGGACGGCAAGTGGGCCGATTTCATATCATGACCCATGCCTATTGGCGCGACGGTGGACCGGAATTAGGTAATGTCAATATTATGGGTGTGGCCCATGGCAAAGATAAAAATCTTCTGTTGGCACACAAAGCTGCCATTGATGCGCACCTGACACAGGTTGGAATTCCTATTTTGTATACCAACGTATTCTGGGGTGGCCGCAGTGAAATAAAACCCAGTGAAATTGTACCGCAGGCATATTCTGACTGGTGCCGGGAACAGGCGATTGATCCAGATTCCATGCGACGCTAAGTGCTGACACACTGCCGACAATGCCAGGCGGATGCAATGGGATATCGCGGTCCGGTGTCACGAAAATGGGGAGTGGGTGTGGAGGATTGGCAAAAAAACATACTCGCACTCTCATTGCCTTATGGAACACCATAGTCGATTAGAATAATGTTATTTTCCGCACAACGTACCGGGTAAGCAGTTGCGCCTGAGTCTGCAGACCGATATAATGTTGCGCGGAAAATTGCCGCTGCCATTGTGTTGCGGTTTGGTCGATCAACAATCCGGAATCCGGTAACAAGGATGAAATGTCTATTACCGGGGCGGTTGGCCGTTGTTCCGTTACATGAGTTAGCGGAAGATACGCGTGTAAGAACAATACCCCAACCACCACAAGGATCGCCGTCGCAGCCAGGCTCCATACCTCCGCCGGCCGCAAAATCCATGCGCGCAATGTCGGTCGACTAGAACCTGTTTTAACAGATCTTGCCGCGACTTTCCGCATAATTTGTGCGTGCAACTTTGGGGAAAAGCTGGGCGCTTGGTTTTCCGCTTCCCGTTTGAGGGCGGCGACCCATTTGGGATCATCAGTAGTATTGTTTGCGTTCACAGGAGAACTCCTTGAATAGTTTGGCCGGTACCGGCAATTTTGGCCGAACTGCCGACATTGGCGGTAAAATGCAATTGTAATTTTCTTTTCGCGCGGTAAAGAATCAACTTGGTCGTGGGGCGTGTTTTCCCCAGTATTTTCGCAATTTCGTCGCGATTCATATCCTCAACATACAAAAGCCATACCGCCCGAAACTGTGTTGGCGTAAGCAGTTTTGCGGTGGTGTTCCAGAGCTTCCACGACTCATCACGATCCTGCGCCGCATCCGCGGGATTGGGAATCTCCAAGGTGGCGCGGCGGCGCAGCCGCTCCATGAGTCGGGTATGCACGTTACGATGACGCACGTGGTTGATGGCCATACGGTATGTAATGGTAAGCAACCAGCTTTTCAGCGGCCACGCATGCCGATATTTACCAATATTTTCAAATGCCTTGAGCAGCGATTCCTGTACCACATCTTCCGGGTCCGGAATGTTGGAAAAATTGCATCGGACGAACCGCAGTAAAATAGCCTGATATTGGCGGGCGATGCGGTCAAATGCGGCAATATCACCGGATTGTGCGCGGGTGGCCAGCGATTCATCAAGAGATTGTATAGACATCACCTTCTCCATGGCGTAAGCTCCATGACACGGCGGAATATCATGGCGGAGCGGGTGCCCGCTTTTGCGGCTTAGCCAGTAACTTTGCCACCGACATGGTCCAGCGAATACGGATACGCGTGCCAATACTACCGACATTCAGTCGATCGGCAACGCGGGCCATAAATCTCTGGCGTGGACTGGCGTTGGCACTCGTGCCGCCAAGATCCATTGCCGCCTGCCAGCCCTGGACTATTTGTACAATCCGGGCGGCGGAATCCGCATTGATAAGTTCCAGATGGCCCAAGACATCTAGTTTTTCTTTTTTTACCCGCACCGCCAGCCAGGCGCCGGTAACAGATTTCATCCAAGCTGGACTATGACGGCGGACCGAACCATCCGCAAGTTTGAGCATATCTATATCCGCCAGATACATGATAATGCCAGGACGCGCACGGCTGAGCAAAGGATTGGTCGTGGCCATACCTGCTGCTTTGCCAGCCAGAACATGCAATTCATGCGTCAGCGATTTTTTTGATCGTGAAACGACAAAAGTGTCTGTGCTTGGCGATACTTCGTATGTGGCATCGCCTCTTCTATCAACAATTTTATAAATGCCGTCGGTTGCAGTCGTTACTTGAATGTTGGTGCTATGGCGTTTGAAGAATTTTTCAATTACTTGCTGATTGGCCCTGGCATGAATCACCACGACACCATGCTTGGGACCGATCTTACGCCCCAGTATCAATATATCATGAAAATCCCGCGGAAATTTCACACCCATGACTTTTTCCAGATTTTTAACTTTGTTTTGGGCCTTGGGGTGAGATCGCAAAAAATCAGCCAGCAGTTTCCCAGCCGCAGGGCTGCGCATGGTCTGATCCAGATTCAGGTAGATGATCCACTTGGCGTCCGCAGGTACCTGTGCGGGATTAAGTTTTGTCGGCGCCATGGGTGCGGCGGCGGCATGGGTTCCCGCCGCATGTAAGTCCGCCCTCGTCCCTCCCGTCGTCGCCAGAATAAATACCAGGATGATTATTTTCCAACGCATCATAAATCTCCAGAAAATTCCCTTATTATTATAATCTATACACGCCTGAGTGCCGGAGTGTTACATTGGGTTCGCAGACGGCTGTTAAAATTTTGAAAAATAGGCTAATATAGGGTGTGGCTGGATGGACGCCGCGGCGGTTTGGCCGCCGGGATGGATTTAGAACGGAATGTTTATGTTGGACAGCAAAGAACGTGAACTGGGAACGCATCTGGACATCAAGTTGGATGCCGCCGGACTGTTGACCGCGATTGCCGTGGACGCCCAGACCAATGAAGTGTTGATGGTGGCCTTTATGAATCAGGCGGCTTTGGAGAAAACCATTGCCACGGGCCGCGCGACCTATTGGAGCCGATCACGGCAGAAATTCTGGGTGAAGGGAGAAGAAAGCGGCCACGTTCAGGAAGTGCAGGAAATTCGTGTGGACTGCGATCAGGATGCGGTCCTACTTAAAGTTCGGCAAAAAGGCGCCGCCTGTCACAACGGGTTTCGGTCCTGTTTTTACCGAAAAATTGTACCCGGTAACGAGGCCGTAACGACCAAGTTGGAATTCGTGCTCCAGCGGGAAGTGGATCCGGAAAGCGTCTATAAAAAGTAGCCGACTTTTGCGGTTTGCCTTCAAAGAAATAGGGGCCTATTATAAAGAGTCTCGTGCGAGATTCTGTTTGATTGGAAAAGTGGTGCGATCAAACCGAAAGCTGCTGCCGCAAATAGGAATAGCCGGTGGCTGTGACGATGTTGGCCTTCGGAGATAGATATAGTGGCGCAGATAGTGAATAGGGCACCGGAAAAGCATATATCGAATCTACATACCAAGTTGGCGGATGTACAGGGCGCCGTGGATAAACGTAATATCGCCATTGATAAAGTTGGAGTCAGAGCGGTGCGGTATCCGATCACGCTGCGCACGCCCGATGGCGGGGAACAAAATACCGTCGCGTTGATCAATTTGTATGTGTCGCTGCCCAAGCATAAAAAGGGTACGCACATGAGCCGGTTTCTGGAGATTCTCAATGAGTATCACCGTCGCATCACGCCCAGTGAGATCATTCCAATTCTCCATGAGATGAAAACGAAACTACTGGCCGATGACGCCCATATTCAAATGACCTTTCCTTATTTTATTGAAAAAGCCGCTCCGGTTACCGGCGCCCTCGGCCTGATGGATTATGAATGTACGCTGGAGGGCGTCAGTAATGGACAAGATGATTTTATTCTTGGAATCAAGGCTCCAGCTACCTCGCTGTGCCCTTGCAGCAAGGAAATTTCCGCCTATGGCGCACACAATCAACGCTGCGAAATCAGCGCCCGCGTGCGCTTTACCGGTACACTTTGGATTGAAGACCTCGTGAAAATTATGGAATCCGCCGCCAGTGCGCCGGTTTACGCGGTGCTCAAACGCCCCGACGAAAAATTTGTTACGGAGCAGGCGTATGATAATCCTAAATTTGTAGAGGATATCATCCGTGATCTGGCACTCGCGATGGAACGTAATGATCAGATTACCTGGTACAACATCCAAAGCGAAAATTTTGAGTCCATCCACAATCACAACGCTTATGCCCAGATTGAACGCGATAAACGGACGGCATAACCGCCTCTTATTGGTACGCTGCAGTATAAGTATAATTTTTAGTGCTGCGGCGAACCAACAGGGTACGGGCCATATACCGGTGCCGCCAGCGGCAGGAAGCCGATGCCACCAAAAAGCTCGAAGTTACCAATGCACGGCCGGCAAGTTCTCAGATCCCCAATCCGCCGGAGCGAATGCGATAGCGGGGCCGTCCTACCATGATGCCTTTTCCGGCCCAGCGCATGGCCCAGAAGGTCATATAGGAAATCGCGCCCAAGGCAAGAATCAGCGCCATGCCGCGAAATGATCGGTTGGCAGCCAATAGAGCCCCATCGTACGCAAAAAGTGTAAATAGTCCCACCAGCATGATACGCTCACCGCGTTTTCTTGGAGCCTCTTGATGATGAAATATCTGCCGAAGTACCCAGCCAAAATAAAGCAGTGCTACCGCCGCCGGTCCCGCCGTATCGCTTAGCATGGCCTGGGTTATGTTTCCCCGCCAGAGCATCAGCGCCGCCGCCAGCGCATCAATGAGTCCTACTCCGGCCAGAAGTTGCCATATTCCAGCGACGCGCAGACGCGGCCGCTTGGATTCAAGACGGTAGGATATGGCACTGGCGACCGCGATATGCGTAAAGAGGAACAGAGAAAGAATGAAAAAATCCGCACTCGGACGGCCCAAGAGACAATTGACACCGCGTATCAAACCCATGGCGATAAAGCCCACATAGCCCAGGAACTTTCCCGCGGCATTGTAGAACACAATCATCAGACAAATCGCCATGGCCAGCATCAGGGCGATAGGAAAACTGGAAGGTTCAAACCAGGACAACAGCGCTGCGGAAAACAATCCCAGCAACATCAGCACCAAACTAAGCACGATGGCGCCGGGGATACTAAGGCGGCCGCTGGGAATGGGCCGCCACGGGGCAAAAAGGCGATCGCGTCGCGAGTCCAGCAGATCGTTAAGCACCATGCCAAAGCTATACAGGAAAAAAGAAGCCAATCCGGCCAATGCCAACTGGATTATCCGGTCCTTAAGTGCGGGTTGACCGGGGAGTTTCAACAGCATCAGCGTCCATACATCCGCCACCGCCGTCAATGCCAGTGCCACACGCATAATCTGCAGAACAGCCAGTATCCGGCTCATGGCGACTCCGTTACTTCACGGCTGGTATTGATATTCATCAATGATCGCCACGACGCAAGCATCGACCGGTAATGGCGGAGCAAACGGATTGGCGGCTTCGCGGCCTTCTTCAAAGGCCACCAGCGAGTCTTCCGAAGCGCCGGTTACATCCACCGCCAGCATCGTCCAGCGAATGGGTTGCTCATTAAAATCCAAAGGTTGCAGCAGCACAATTCGCTGCGTTTCCAAGCCGGGAAGACGCATCCGCGCTTCAATTTGACCGATAATTCTTCCTAAATACATACATTATTCCAAAATCCGGGGGCTAGTGTGCTTCCCCATCCATGCCGGTGAAAATTCCGTCGCGCCGGAACGCTCCCAATGTCACCAGGAGAAATCGCCACACCCCAATATCTTCAATCAGCACGCAGGCTAATCAATCAAAGCCATAATACCAAGTCGCACGGGGCAATACTCATCGGTCTTGAGCAGCTTCTGCACTCCACGGCCCTCACTGGCCACCAGTACACGCATACCCACCGCCGCCCCCAGTACATCCACGGCAATTTGTGGGAACCCATTATTTTCTCCGTCGTAGGGATTAATTGGCTGGACAATTAATAGTCGCGCACCAGCCAGCGAGGAATGCTTCCTGGTGGAGGTCACGGCCCCTTTTACTTTGGCGATAAACATAATAATCTCACTTGTCCATGGTGGCGGCGGACCGTAGCCTCAACTACGCTTGAAAACCAAATGTCCATTGGCATCAATGCGATCCACCAGCGCGATAATCACCGCATCGGTGGAGGTGTTTTTCATACTGGGGGTCATGCGGGCCGAGCTACCCTGCGTAAGCACCACCAGTTCACCTTCGCCGGCGCCAAGATCATCATTGGCGACCACCGTGGTTTGGCCTGGTACAAGCTGACCGTCCTTGACGACATGCGCCTGCACCAATACCAGTTTTTTCCCATCAAAACCGGCGTCTTTAACGGTCGCCACAACTTTACCAATCACTTTTGCAATTATCACAGGTAACTCCAGTGCTCATCAGCGCCATCATTATTACATGTCCGCAGAAGATTGCCAAGGATTGTTTCAATTCAGCAATGGAGGAAGAGATCAGAAGGCAGGAAATG
This sequence comes from Phycisphaerae bacterium, assembly GCA_049977145.1. Classification (GTDB taxonomy): domain Bacteria; phylum Planctomycetota; class Phycisphaerae; order WQYP01; family WQYP01; genus JAMDCX01. The sequence continues at coordinate 936 of JBMFGW010000034.1, read as the reverse complement.
GCGAATCGGTTAGGTGTGGCCAAACACAGGATTCCCACAGACGGGATGATGAGTAACTTATTGCGGCGGATGGATATACCGGCGTATGAAGCAGCGTCCCAGTTGTGCTATAATACTTATGAAAATTATTGTCCGGAGAATAAGCTGTGACGAAAGAGCCTTTGCATAATCTGGGAATCATTCTGGTGGATCATGGCAGCCGTCTGGCGTCCGCCAATGCTATGCTTGATGAGGTTGCGGCGTTGTTTCGTAAAGTCAGCGGTTATCAGATTGTAGAACCTGCCCACATGGAAATAGCCGCCCCCAGTATTGCCGATGCTTTTGCCGCATGTGTGCGGCAGGGGGCAACGCGTGTGGTGATACATCCTTATTTTTTATCGCCTGGCCGGCATAGCACCACGGACATTCCGCGACTCGTGGCACAAGCGGCCAGGCATCATCGGCATGTGCCGTTTCATGTCACGCGGCCCTTGGGGGTTGATGAGAAAATTGCACAAGTAATTATGGAACGCATCACCGCATGTGACCGGTATGACTACAGTTGCGATTACTGCCGGACCCGCGGCGAACAGCAACAACAAGTTTGCTCCGCCAACCGGTATACATGTAAATCCTGCGCCCCGGCGCCGTGTCCCAATGTGCCGCAATAAAGCGGGCCTGTGACGTTTCTGCAATGCGGTGGCGGTTCGGTAATGGGGAGGTTAAGGTTTCAATATTTCACGGATCACGGATCAATTCCTTTACAGTATTTATCAGAATTGGGCAGTAGATTCAGTATTGATCAGCAGGGGCTGCTGCGCTGCAACGGACAACGATCGCGGTACTTTGGCTTTGCGAATTTCAAGGTGCTCAAGGTGCTCAAGATGCTCAAGTTCGCGGGGCAAGGTGCTCAAGTTGAGCAAGTTGATGGGAGCGTTGATTTTAGCGGGTTTGGTT
>JBMFGW010000033.1:0-32365 GCA_049977145.1 Phycisphaerae bacterium | reverse complement strand
CTGAACCAATGTAAAACTGTTCCCACGCCAAAGCACTCCATTCACTACCAGTCCGCAACAGCGCCTGCGATTATAGGCCACCGGAAGGGAGTTTGCCCGAGTAACAGCCGGGATTGGTAGCCGTTCACGCACCATATTTTTTGCGTACTACCATGCGTCGAGGTCAAGGCTCCCTCGGGCCGCCGCAGCCAGCGTGCGCGCGGTGGCACGCCAAGCCGCGACCGTAAGGGAGCGGTGCCGCCGTAAACGGTTTCCAGCTTTTCAGAGGCTAAACTCCGGCTTAGGACGCTGGTAATTACTGGTTTATGGCGGTATCTGCGGTAGAATAGCGGTTGCAATCCGCGTTGGATGGCGGAGATAAATGGGCTGGTTGTGAAAACCGCTCAAAGACATTGGAAGTCGAGGTTAATCATGGCAAGCAAATCTGAGCCGCGGCATCAGCGTGTATTACGCCTGTGCCTGCTGCCATTGGGCTGGGCAGTATGGTTGTTTGTGATGCTGGCGGTGATGTCTTTTCACCCTTCTGATGCCACCATGTTGGCTAGCTCCCCGGTGTATCACACGCAATCCGTACCGGTGCAAAATTGGTGCGGACCGGTGGGGGCCACTATCAGCTATCTACTGATGAATAATCTGGGGCCGGGAACATGGGTAGCCATGGCCATGCTGGCGGCATTTCTGCTGGTGTGGACCATCGGCGGGAATCTTACGCAAATTGCCTTTCGGCTTATTGGTGGAGCGTTGTTGCTGGTCGTCGCCAGTGGCCTGGCTAATCTGCTGGGGTGGGGACGGAACCTGCCCGCCGGGCCGGGCGGAATACTGGGCACGGCGGTGGGACATTTTCTCAAATTGCGCGTCTCGAGCGTCGGATCCGCGTTGATTCTGCTGGTAGGCTTGATCATAGGGTTACTGCTGGCGGCGGATGAAGCGGTCATGGCCCTGCTGCTTTGGCTGCTGCAGATTGGAAAACAAATTCCGCATAAGAAAATAGCCGTCGCCATCGGAGCGGCGGCGGTCGGTGCAATGGGCCTGCTGGCGGTTTTGCTTAACGCAATTTTCGCGCGCCGTCCGAAAACCGCCGGGCGAAAAAATATGGATTTACGCCCGACATTGTTAAAATCCGCACCGGCTCCGACACCGACACCGGTGGCGGGGACGCAGGACAAGACCGACAGTGCGCCCCCTGCGGACGCCAAGGCATCCGCGGATTCGGAATCCGCACCCGTGGTGGTGCGTCGGCCACGACCAATTGTGGCGGATATGTTGTTGCCGTTTAAGACGCCACCGGTCCAAAAACAGGATTTGGGCAACTATCGTCTGCCGGGACTGGACCTGCTGGGCGATCCCGAACCGGCCAACACCGAGGGCCAGGAAGAAGCGGTCCGGCAAAACGCCAAGGTGCTGGAGTCGTGTCTTAAAAGCTTCAATATTGACGGCAAAGTGGTGGCCATTGACACCGGTCCGGTGGTCACCATGTATGAATTGGAATTGGCTCCGGGCGTTAAAAGTTCGCAAGTCGGGGCCTTATTCAAGGATATTGCGCGGGCGCTGAAAAGCCCACCAGTACGCTGCATTGATAATATTCCAGGAAAATCCACGATGGGCATTGAAGTGCCTAATATGGATAAGGAAAAAGTCCGGCTTAAGGAACTCATGCAGCTGGCGCATGAAGACATATCTAAAATGGCACTGCCGATGTGTCTGGGCAAAGACGCTTCCGGCAATCCGCTGGTCGAAGACCTCGCCAAGATGCCGCACCTGTTGATTGCCGGCACCACCGGTTCCGGTAAATCGGTGTGTATCAATTCCATCATCATGACCCTGCTGCTGACCCAAAGGCCGGATCACGTCAAGATGATCATGGTGGATCCCAAGATGGTGGAAATGCAGGACTATCGCCAGATTCCCCATCTCATGGCACCGATCATCGACGATATGGGCAAGGCGGAAAGCGTGCTGGAATGGGCAACGCAAAAAATGGATGAGCGCTATGAAACGCTTTCCGAAGCGGGCGTGCGGCATATTAAACAGTTCAATCAGTTATCGCGCGAGCAGATTATCGAACGCTTCCAGCCGAGCAATTCCGAGGAAGAATCGCGGATTCCATTTCATCTTCCCTATATTGTCATCATCATCGACGAATTAGCCGATCTGATGATGACCAGCAAGGAAGTCGAGGGGCATATTGTCCGCATCGCCCAAAAAGCCCGCGCCGTGGGCATCCATCTGATTTTGGCCACCCAACGCCCCGAAGCGCAAGTGGTTACCGGCCTGATTAAATCCAATATGCCGGGGAGAATTTGTTTCCAGGTTCGCTCCCGGTTGGATTCGCGCATTATGTTGGATCAATCCGGCGGTGAATTGCTTTTAGGTCAAGGCGACATGCTGGTGCTTAAGCCTAACGGCGGGGCCCTGTTGCGCGGGCAGGGCGCCTTTGTTGAGGACGCCGAGATTAAAGGTATCTGCAACTTCCTGAAAGAAATTGCGGAACCTGAATTTCACCCCGAACTTATGCAGATTGGCGCGCCGACGAGCCTGGATGAGGCCGAGAAAGATCCACTGTTTGATGAAGCCGTGAAGATTATTATCGAAACCAATCGCGGCTCCGTGAGCCTGTTACAGCGTCGTTTAACGGTCGGCTATTCCCGTGCCAGCCGCCTGATTGATCAGATGCGCGCCGCCGGTATCGTGGGCGCCTACAAAGGCAGTCAGGCCAGCGAGGTGCTCATTACCATGGAAGATTGGGAATCCATTAAAGCCGCGCAACCCGCCGCCACCCCCAGCTCCTCCGCCGTCGTTTCGGACGCGGATCCAGATGAACCGTAATCGACAACAAAGCGACCAGTGGCGCGCCGGCGCTTAACGAATCGCACCGGTGCGAATAGACTATATTAGAATGAAAAGCCGTGGATGTTTGCGGCAGATGGACTGCTAATTAAGGATTGATGCAATGCCGATTGAAATCACGATGCCTAAACTTTCCGACACCATGACCGATGGCACCCTGGTGCGCTGGCTGAAAAAAGAAAATGATAAGGTGAAAGCCGGAGACGTAATTGCCGAGGTGGAAACGGATAAAGCCACGCAGGAATTGGAGGCCTTTGAGCCGGGGACGGTGGCCAAACTGCTGGTCCAGCCGGGAGAAAAAGTCCCTGTCGGCGGACTGATCGTGATATTGGCCAAGCCGGACGAAGACTTGGCGGCCATTGTCAAAGCGGCCGGTGGAAAAGTTTCGGCCCCGGCCGGGAATGCCGCTGCCAAGGCGGCCGTGGCTTCATCGGCGGCCCTACCAGCCACCGTTCCCCAGCCCACTGCGGTTGCCGCTGCGGTACCGACGCCATCTTCCGCAGCACCGACAACAGTGGATACATCACGTCCGGCGCGCATTTCACCATTAGCACGCAAACTCGCCGCGGAAAAAGGAATTGATGTCAATTCTCTGCGCGGGTCGGGGCCTGATGGGCGCATTATTAAACGCGATGTGCTCGCGGCCAGTCCAGGCGCAACGACCTTAGCCACACCCGGCGCACCAGCTAATGGGCTGGCTGGCGCCGCCGCTCCCGCTCCGATAGCCGCGCGGTTGGAATCTAAAACCATACCGTTAAGCAATATGCGGCAAACCATCGCGCGGCGACTTTTACAGGCCAAGCAGACGGTTCCACATTTTTATGTTTCCATTGAGGTGGTGATGGATGCGCTGTTGGACCTGCGCAAGGAAGCTAATGTGCAGCTTGCCCCCACTAAACTCACCGTGACGGATTTTATTGCGCGGGGTGTGGCCTGCGCAGTGGCACAGGTGCCGGGGGTTAACGCCAGTTTTACTGATAGTGCGATTCTCCGGCATGGCAGCGTGCATCTTGGTATTGCCGTGGCGGTGGAAGATGGATTGGTGGTGCCGGTAATCCGGGATGCACAAACCAAAGGGATCCGGCAGTTATCGGAAGAAATTAAACAATTAGCCCAATTGGCCCGCAACCGTAAACTTAAAGCGGAGCAGATGACCGGTGGCACGATTACCATCAGCAATCTGGGTATGTACGGAATTCGAGAATTTCTGGCTATTATTAATCCGCCGGAATCGGCAATTCTAGCTATTGGCGGCACGGAAGCGCGGCCCATTGTTAAAAATGGCCAAGTGGTTCCGGCGCAGGTGATGACCATTTCCCTGTCGGCGGATCACCGCGTGATTGACGGTGCGCTGGGCGCGGAATTTTTAAGCAAGCTAAAAACCATTCTGGAAAACCCATTGGCCATGCTGGTGTGATCGCACAATAATGAGGCTGATGCGTAGGAATAGCAGACGCGGGATTTATCTTGCCATTGACTCAAGCGCCTGTAAAACGCCCGTTTGCCGCATTTCCTGAATCAGATATTCCCGGATATCCGCTTGTTCCCAAATATGGCGGAAGAAGTAATCGCAGCCATCCGACGCGTACCACCCCGCGAGGTAAGAGTACGCATGCTCTTTGCTTTCCTGCCGGTCCGTTCGTGTCGGCGGATTTTGTCGCGAGGCCAACCAATCCGTAACTGTGTTGGAACGGTCAGGGTGGGCCTTGGCTATGGCGTGGCAAACCAGACGTTCGAGCGTCTGCTTGGATGGCAATCCAGGACGAGATGCCAGGTCATGCGTACGGACATGCAGCAAAGCCACGGCGCATTGGGATTTATCAACTTTGTCAATCTGCCAATCCGGAATATCTTGGCTTCCACCTTCCCGATACTTGATTTTAGCTCCATCGAGAAGTTCTTTTATTGATCCGGGTTTAATAAACGGCGGCGAGTTGCTGGCGACGACAGACTCCTGCCCATCCGGCACGGTGTCGTGATCGGTGAATATTGTTAAAAAGTCGATTTCCGGATGGACACCGGAGGCAATCGCCCCTATGTTGCTCTTGAAGGACCGCCATACCTGGCCGACACTTTGGCAGGGCAGGACGTGTATTTCATGTGACCCTCCCGCAGCGGAGAAGATGTAAGCACCCTTGCCATACTTGGATGGTCGGCGATCCGCAATCGCTGGCTCAGTGCATCGGCAATGGTGTTGGAGGAAACCGGCAAGAAAAGAGCGGTCGTCATATCCCTCGCACAAAATCAGTCGATGCATCAGCGCAACTCCGCCTCTAATTGCATCCGCTGGAATTTCACGTCTGGGCCTGGAACAGGATTGACACGCAGATTTCCGCCATCGCATCGCATCTGAAATACCGTTAATTTTGGCAGCGCATCTTCGGATGCTTCAGTTACCAAACTGTCGATAAGATCAACACTGTGTGTGGTGAGGATAATCTGTTTTCCCTGTCGAATAGCTCCCCATAGGGCGCGTGCCGCCATTTGAATGGCGCGGTAGTGCAAATGCAATTCCGGCTCTTCGATCAGCAACGTCCGGGCGGGATAGGCGGTGAGTTTCATACAAAACCGGATTAGCGATACAACGCCATCGCCCGCGAGTTCCACGGGTACAACGTAGTCGCTGTATTTCAGCGTCAGAAAAGGTTGCTGCATCTGCGTCAGAATCTGTAACCCCTGGAGCTTGGGATCAATTTTCCTCAGCAAGTCCACCAACTCGTCCTGCTGCCCGGCTGTAGTTGTGGCACTGAACAGATCAGGAAGTTGTTCGTTCTGCGGTTCGTTGGCCGAAGTTTTCAAGGCAGAAACGATCCGCACCCCGCCGAGGTCTTCAAAGAAAAGCTCTGACGCGGAGCGCCCAATGTTTGATGCCTCCTTATCCGTGAGAGTAAAGTTCTCCGATGCCTTCAGCATCCCGCTCGGATCTGTTATTTTTAGCTCAATGGCTCGACGTCCACCGAAGGAATCATTCCTCAAATCAATAATCGCATTCCCCTCGCGGCCAACCTTCCATAAAAGCCATCCGGGCATGGCGGCTGGCCCAGCGGAACCACGACGGGCGGTGATTTCCATAAGCAGTGTTTGATTAGGGTGTTGGGTAGTGTCTAAATTAGGCGACCCGGCAAGATACAGTGCGTCAATAACAGTGCTTTTGCCGCTCCCGCTGGGGCCAACCAGAACATTCAATGCCGTAAAGTTTTCCACCGTCCCGGCACGGATTCCGCGAAAATTGCCGATCTTGAGTTGTTTAATCATCTGCAAGCGTCCTGCCCCGGTGTGTCTGATCTATACCCGTTCAACTATAACGGCTATATTCTCCAGCCCCTTGAATCCCAAAACTTTTCAGTTTCAGGCCCCGACCGAGCATGTTGCCACGAGGATCCACATAAGCCAACCCCCGCCACCGCCTTATTTTCCGGCGGAAGGGATCAGGACTTTGTTAATCATATAGATCGTTGCATCATGCGTGAAAATGGGGCCCCCGACGATTTTGGCGTTATCAATCATCAGCAGCTTTTGGCCATTGGAACTGATGGTGACGTTTTGATTGTCACCCATTTTTTGTTCCGGGGCACTGGAAGCGGTGATGGGATAAAGTGCAATATGATGCCACAGCAGCGACCGCAATTCATTGCGATTGGTGATTTGGGTCAGTTCCGCCAATGTACCTTTGGGCAGTTGTTTGAAAGCCGCATTGGTGGGGGCGAAAATGGTGTAAGCGCCCGCGGTCTTCAACGTGTATTCCAGCCCGGAAGACTTGATCAGCGAGCCAAAGGTTGAAATCCGAGGTTCACTCTTCAGCACCCGCCAGGAAGAATAATTTTGCGGGTTGGCCAGAACCGTCTTGCTGCTGATATTGCTGCAACCGCCCAAGGCCAGCATCATAACCGTCAAAGTTGTCCAAACCACTAGGTGATGTTTCCGCATTGTCGGCTTCCTCACAAAAAATACAACTCGCCAATACCGGCCAAATTATAACGACCGGGGGGGAGTTGTACAGTGCCCGACGAGAATACTCGTGTGGCACCATTTTTATTCCGCGGGAAAGGCCATTATAATGACCTTCATCGGATGGCTGTTATCCGCGCTGTTGGTCACCTGATCGGATGCTGAGGTTATGCCCATTTCCCTTGACATTATGCCGTTGGAACCGCTGACCCCGGAACCACCGCCTCCAAAAACCATGGTGGTTCGCTATGGCTACCTGAAGTTTATCGGCGAGTTTGAAAGCGCGGTGCAGGAAAAAGTGGCGTGTGGATCGCGACTCGTGGCCCGCACCAGCCGGGGCGTTGAAATTGTCGAAATGCTCACCACGCTGTGCGCCAACGGTGGTTGCAACAAGGCGATCACGCGCGAACAGCTTCTGGATTACGTTAAGCAATCCGGCGGGAAAGATTTTCCATTTACCAATAGCGGCCTGATTCTGCGTTTGGCTGCGCCGCTAGATTTGGCGCGCCAGCAGCAGTTGGACAGCCAGCGGGACGAATATCTGAAAATCGCCCGCAGCATGGTGCAAGTACACCGCGTACCGATGAAAATGGTGGAGGTCGAATTCCTGCTCGGCGGCGAAAAGATCATCTTTTATTTTAACAGCGAACATCGAGTGGATTTCCGATCCTTGATACGGGATATGGCGCATCAGTTGCACGCCCGCATTGACCTCCACCAAGTTGCCGCCCGGGATGAAGCCCGCCTGGTGGCCGATTATGAAAAGTGCGGCCAGCATTGCTGCTGCAAGCAGTTTCTGAAAGTGTTGACACCTGTTTCCATGCGGGCCGCCAAAATCCAGAAGGCCACTCTGGATCCGGCCAAAATCAATGGCCGCTGCGGGCGTTTGATGTGCTGTCTGCGGTATGAGGATGAGACTTATGAAGAATTACGAAAACGCCTGCCGTGCAAACATTCCCGGGTTCGCACCGCGGTAGGCGAAGGCTGGGTAATTGATGGGCAGATTCTAACCCAACTGGTGCTGGTGCAATATGATAATGGTAATCAGGTGGCCGTGCCGATGGAAAGTATTGAGGCCTTTGACCTGCCCAAACCATTAAATTCCAGTGGCCGGACGATGCAATTCCCCGGCGATGGGGAAGAGGCGCCGTCGTCGCTGCCGCACGGCGGGTCGGTTAGTAGTAAACCCGGAGCGCCGGAACCGAAGAATGGCCCCGCCAGAAGCCCACCAAGCCGCCCCCAACCCGCAGGCCAGCGTCGCGAATCCGGCAATCCCGTTACTGCGCCAGGGGTACGCACTATGAGAAATAACCGCAACGCCGGAGGCAAACGTGGCCGCCGGGACCATCGCGGGCTACAATCCCCACCATCGAATCGTGGGCCAAACCAGCCGCCACGCGGTGGGCCGCCCGGCGCCGCCAATGCAGCGCCTAAGCCGCCGCCGGATACGCAATAAATCTGGTTGGACCGCTTAGCATCATATAAGGACTGCCTGTTGCGGTAATAAAAGCGGCGCTGCCATTGCCGGCCCGCGCGGATGTGAGAAAATCCATGGTCAATTGGTTGTTGAAAACGAAAACGAAGGATAAATCATGGGTTTTATCCACCGCCATGGTGGTTATACCAATTATGCTCATTGGGCTGGCTCTTTGGCTTTGGCCGAAAATGCGACAAGTCTACAGCCTGCCTGATTCCTCTGTAATTACCTACCACCACGCGTTACATCATTTGGTGCCGCCAGGCACGGGGCGCGTTACCCGAACCGCCGTTATTGAGCGGGTGTTGGCTGCGGAATTGGGGCAGTTAAGTGATCTTGCGGCCAGGCCGGAGCACACGAACGTAACGGCGTTGCGCGGTGTGCTGCGGCGCAATGCCCGAATGGGGCGCTGGGCGGCGGCGGTGATGACCATTCCACGATCCCGGCGCATGGCGATATTCAATTGGGGAATGCGGCCCAACAACCTGCCGGTGGTTAACTTGGCGTTTTCACGTTGGTCGGCGGATCGTGTCGTGGCCGTCCATGAGTTGGCAACAATATCCGCACCGCCGGCGGACACGCTTCTGGCAATATTGCTGCGCGATCCGGTTTCCATGGTACACCTCTCTGTTATGTCCGCGCTGTGGAACCGCCAGCCCACACCGGCGGAAATTCGTATCCTGCGGCATTGGACCACGGACCAACACCCTTATGGCTTTGCCAGGCACCGCAAATGGAAAATGTTTCTTTTTGGTCGGCAAGCCGTCAATTCTCAGCCCGGACTTTACCGCATGGATCGACAAATCGATCTGACCCGCGCCCGGCATTTCGCCTCCATCCTGCTGGCGCGTTGGAAATCCTCCACGGTTGCCGACAACGTAACGCGCCCCATTCCGACACTCGCCGCTTTAACGCCGACGGCACCCAGTCGCCTTGGCGCTTCCAAGGCTGCGGAGGCAGCGCTGCGATCAGATATGGCGACGGTGGCCGGGGCTATTACCGCCCTGGCGAAGCATCCTGCTTCGGTAACCCGGGTCAACACCGCACTAGCGGCGGAGTATCGCACGCTTGTGACCGTGACTATAACCATGCCATGGCCGCGGCAACTGGCGGAAATCATGCGTTTTAACGCGGCGATGGCACGCTGGATTTATATCATTGCCCGACTTCCAACACGGCCGCGCCGGGCCATGTTGAATTGGGCGCGATTCCGGACGCAGGATGTGGAACTTATGCGATTGGTTATGTCACGACGGCGGTCACAACGGTTACGCACGGTCGCTATCGCGCCCAAATTGCACGGCGTGGAGCGGTCATGGTTGATTCATCGGCTGCTGATGGATCAGCGCGTTTCGGTGGAACTGGCCATGTTGCACGCTTTGTGGGAAATGCCGCCCACACCGCGCCTGGTGCGGGTCGTAAGTCACTGGATTCATGTTGATCCCTTGCCGAAGGGCCATGCGCGTGCCGCGTCGCATACGTTTGTGTTCAATGCCCGCCGTTATGTCGTGAAGCGCACGGTGTCCGCGCAACGTTATCAGCAAGCGCGACGGATTGGTGCAATGCTGTTAATCCGCTGGCGGAAATCGGAAACCTTTCCCAAGGGCGCACGCGGATGACCATCCTGACGCGGGCAACTCCCAAAGGTGATGGATGTTGACAGACACTCAAATTGTTGATGGTAAGCTGGCGGTGCGTGTCTGGGGCAGGGATAATGTCTCGCTGATTACAGCGTGATTCATGGGGTATGCATATTAATAGGTATGAACATATTCGAACCGCCTCCACAACGTCTCATTTTGCGCAGCGGTTGTGGGATTCCGGACAATCTCTGCTGGCGGCGGGACGTTATGTCGCCGCGCGGCGCGAATTGGAAGCCGCCGAGCATCAGGCTTTTCTCCGACACAATGCCGTCTTATTAGCCGGAATATATTTGCCACTGCTGGAGGCGGTGCGACAAATTCGCCAGTTATGTTGTAACGGCATCATTGCGATTATCGCCGCGGACCAAACAAGCCGCCGCCATGTGGTGCTGGAACTGGCAACTTCCGGAGGCGTTTGGCTGGAGCTGGAAACGGGTCGAAGGTCGACTACGCGCAGTTGCGGCAAGCTATTGGCGGTTGCGGATGTTCCCTTTGAGTTTCTACGTTTGTCGCTGGTTGCGTCCCACTGGTATGTCACCGCGCATGGCGATCAACACTTGGGAATTCCGGTAATATGGACCACTGATCCCGGACACCTGATCGCCCCGGCCGCCCCCGAAAATATGGTTGCAATTTTGCCGCCTCCGGGAATTTATCGTCCCGGCGATCCACAGCATGCGCAGGCTCGCGAAACGTTGTTTTTGGTATGGGAGGCGCTGGCATTAGGCTGGCTTGGAAGGCGGCATCGGCAGTGTGACGGATGGGAGGCTCTGGCCATATTGCGTCAGGCCCGAAAAATTGATCCGGCGTGCGAGCGGATTTTAATGCAAATGATGGCGTTGGCGGAATCGCTTATTTGACCGGCCCCAAATATGCAAAGAGGGTATTGTGGTGCCGAATAGCGCATACGTGTAACATTAGGTGCCGCATGGGAAGGAGCCCGGTGGGCCATGGTGAACATTCGCATTTGGGTTAAATGTGAATGAGTTTTGCTTATTTCACACCCGGCGTTGAAAATTAAATTCATCCGGGCCAACGTTTAGATAGTGCCCGCGGTGTGAACCTGACTCGTTTTTCCGCGTAGTATAAGGAAAGGCCCATGGCCACGGATGAAGAGCTTGTTGCGAAGTTTGTGGCCGGCGATGAGGCTGCATTTGCCCAATTGGTGGAGTGCTACCGGCGCGAGTTATTTAGCTTTTTGCAGCGCTTTATCAATGAGGCGGCTTTGGCGGAGGATTTATTTCAGGAGACCTTCATTCAGGTGTATCGCAGCGCGGCCACATTTGATCCGAAGCGGCGATTTCGGCCTTGGCTTTTTACCATCGCGGCCAATAAAGCCCGTGATTATCTTCGGGCTAACATACGCCGGAACACACAATCCTTGGATAACGTGGCCGGTCATGATGGTGAAGAGGGGACGTTTGTAGATCTCATGGAGTCCGATACGCCTTCCGCGCCGGAGCGGTTGATAGATATGGAGAATGCTGATGCGGTGCGGAATATTATAGGGCGGATGCCACGCATTTATCGGGAAGTGCTGTTGTTAAGTTATTACCACCGCTTCGCGTATAAGGAAATTGCCGGGATGCTGGGTATTCCGCTGGGAACGGTAAAAAGTCGGTTGCATTCGGCCCTGGCCATGTTTGGCGAGGCTTGGAGCGTCCGGCAAGGTGAAGGAAAGTAACGTGTTCAAACGCCGTGGGCGTTGCCGACGCGACGCGTCGGGAGTAAATAGGGTGTAGCCATGACCGGTGAAGTTCATACCAATTCTGAAGATCCCCACAATATTCTCACGCCACAGGAAATCATGTACGTTGATGCGCTGCTGGAGCACGGCAGCGCGGAAAGCCCCGGTAAACAACCCGCCGCAAATCTTGCCGGTTCCGCCCGCCTGACGAAAATCAGCGCGGCATTGTCCGTATGGCCGCCGGCGGAACCGCCCGATGATCTGGTTCAGCGCACCGTGGCGGCCGCCCGCGCCGGTACGCCTCCGCTGCGTCCACCGCACGCCGGGGCGATGATGCTTACCAACACCCGCCCGCCGATGCGCTCCTGGGATCCGCGTAAGACGGATATCGCGGTGATGCTCATTGCGGCGGCACTGTTGCTGACGGTGACAATCTTCCAACTTGGCAAAGCGCGCACTTTCGCGGTGCAAACCGCCTGCGCCAATAATCTGGCCATGGACGCAACGGCATTCGGACAATATGCGGCGGCAAACAACAATATGCTGCCGCAGATCGCTATGCCCGCGGATCACAATTGGCTGCCGCGCCGCATGACACCAGACCAGCAGCGCTGTGCCAATGCCCATTGTAATTTGGCGAATCTGCAACCTCTGTTCGCGGCACGCCAACGCTTTACCTCCTGGACCAGGATGCTCTGCCCGGCTGTTGGGATAACGTATACCCCGAAGTACTCCGGCGGCCATCCCATCTGGTCCAGTATTGGATACAGCTACATTGATCAATTATCTCCCTATCACCACCGTTGGGCGCGGGGCGGGCATATCGCTATTTTGGCGGATCGCAATCCGCTTTTTTACGGTGCGCATCCCCAGCGAATCAATGTAAACTCCTGGAATCACAACCAGCGCGGCCAGAATGTGCTCTACGACGATGGCTGTGTTGTGTGGACCCGTTCACCGGATGTCGGCCCCCGCCATGACAATATCTGGACCATCGGCGCCCCGCCACTGCGCACCTACCGTGGTGTGGAAGAACCGACATCCCCCTATGACATCATTTTGGTGCCATAATCGCTTGGTCTGTAACCGTTCACGCACCATATTGTTTGCGTACCCGCCAGGCGCGGCGGTAGGGCCGAGCCGCGACCGTAAGGGACCGGCGCCGCCATGAACGGCTACATTTTGATCACTGCTCTCGTGGTTCGTTGGTCCTCATACACCACCATTCGCGGCGGTTATTCACGGCGGCCCGATGCTGTCCGCTAAGTTTTAACTTCTAAATACTGCTAAATACCGCAATTACTGAATGTACTGCTAATGCTGACCATTTTGCGTCCACCGCCATGGGCGATTATAATGATTTGTTTCGTGTCGGTTATGAACAGGTGGTCGGGTTATGAGTAAAGTGGTATGGATGAATGGTCAATTGGTGCCCATGGAACAGGCCTCCGTGGGTGTTTTCGATCATGGGCTGCTATACGGTGATGGTGTTTTTGAAGGTCTGCGCCAATACGGGGGCCAGGTATTCTGTCTGTCCGACCACCTCCGGCGACTTTACAACTCAGCCAAGGCGATTCGCCTGAATATACCGCTTTCCCGGCAGGACATCCGCGCCGCCATCACCGCCACGTTGCAGGCCAATAAACTCACCGATTGCTATATCCGGCTGCTGGTGACCCGCGGTGTTGGCGCTTTAGGTATTTCTCCGGCCACCTGCAGCCAACCGTCCATTGTTATCATCACCAATGACATTAAAATGTATCCGGAGGATACGTATCGCAACGGCATGGCGATTATTACCGCCAGCACGCCGCGCATCGCCGCGGCGGCGTTATCACCCCAAATTAAGAGCCTCAATTATCTCAATAACATCATGGCGAAATGGGAAGCCATTGATGCCGGCGTGCCGGAAGCGGTGATGCTGAATCATTTGGGCTTTTTGTGCGAATGCACGGCCGATAATATTTTTATCGTGCGCGATGGCCAACTCCTTACGCCCGCGGAAGAAAGCGGCATTCTGCTGGGAATCACCCGGGCCGCCGTGCTGGAATTGGCCCGGGCGGCGGGTATTCCGACGCGGGAAACCAATCTGACCCGTTACGATTTATACACGGCGGATGAATGTTTTCTCACTGGCACCGGCGCGGAAGTTGTCCCGGTTACCAGCGTGGACAAACGCGGCATCGGCAATGGTCAAGTCGGACCGATCACCCGGCAACTCACGGGCGCTTTTCACCACTACGCGCGCCGTGGCGAAAATCCTGAAACGTCGCAGGCCGCCGCCCACCGGGTGGCTTGCTGACAACCCCCGCGTTGCTCCAATTTCCGCGGCGCGCTACGGGAGAAGTCCGCATGGTGATGCGGGCCTTCCAGGGCCGCCTGTCCGATTCTCCGTGAACGGTTATGGGGCATTTACCATTCCCTTATTCGGCGGATTTATGAAACCGGCTGGTAACCGTTCACGCACGATGTTTTGGGCGTACCTACCACGCATAACGGCAGGCCGAGCCGCGACCGTAAGGGAGTGGTACCGCCGTGCACGCATACCGAGTTTGGAAGGCCGAAAGGCCGTGAACGGTTACACCGGCCGCGCCGAATCGCGCCAAGAGCAAATCGGGCGCTGTTATCGTCACTTTCCCGCCCCTACAGCAGCCACATGATAAATGATATTTCACCGGCGATTTTGGTACCTATCGATTCTCTTACCCCCGACCCCGCCAACGTGCGGCGGCATCCGGACAACAATCTCGACGCCATCAAGGCCAGCTTGCAACGCTTTGGCCAGCAGAAACCCATTGTCGTGGATTCCGCTGACATCATCCGCGCCGGCAACGGCACCTGGGCTGCGGCCAAGGCCCTGGGCTGGCAGAAAATATGGATTATCAAAACCGCGCTTGCCGGCAGTGATGCCGTCGCCTATGCCATTGCCGACAATCGCAGCGCCGAATTAGCCCAATGGGATTCACCAGCTCTGGCCAGCCAACTGGCCGCGCTGGACAGCCATTTGCAACTTGCCGCCGGATTTACCACTGAAGAAATGGCCGCCCTTACCGCCGCCATCACGGATGTGCCCACGGATAATAGCGGCGAAATTCCGCTCCGCCAAGTTTTTGAAGTGGCGGTGGAATGCCGGGATGAAGACGATCAACGCGAAATTTATAACCGCCTCACCGAGGAAGGGCGAAAGTGCCGCGTGCTGACGATCTGAAACCGACGGGGGCAGGCGACGTTATACATCGTTCGGCTATTAGTGATACCTGGTTGCGAAGACCGTGGCCGTTTGGGTACCGTCCCGGCGCGCGCCGGGATCCCGCCTGCTTTTGTCGTGTTTCGGATGCAGGCAAGATGCCTGCGGTACAAGGGAGGCCATCGCCTATTTGTCCCACTGGGAAGCAAGCGGATTATAAACCGGCGTCCTGCGTAGCTGTCCCTATTAATCCGATGTCAGAAATTTGCCTGGAGTTCGCAGTCATGCGTATCGATACCACCGTCTCCTGTCCCGTTAATGAAAGTTTCCGCGTGCAGCAGGTACGGGGAATGTTTGATCTACCAAGCGGCCTTGGCGCAACGGAACATTTTGCCGTGGATATTCCGACCGTGCAGGACAACTGGCAAATCGGCCTGATTGTCGGTCCCAGCGGCAGCGGGAAAACCAGCATCGCCCGGCGGGTTTATGGCCAGCCTGCGGTAAATACTTCTGCCGCCTGGCCGCCCAACGCCGCCATTATTGACGGCTTTGGTGATGCGGATATTCGCAGCATCACGCAGATGCTTTCCGCCGTCGGCTTTAGTTCCCCACCGGCCTGGCTGCGGCCCTATCATGTTTTAAGCAATGGGGAAAAATTCCGCGTGGATCTCGCGCGTCTGCTGCTGGCACCGGATAACAACATTGCGGTCATGGATGAATTTACATCGGTTGTTGATCGGACGGTAGCGCAAGTGGGTTCCGCGGCGGTGGCCCGGGCTATTCGCACCGGTGTCGTCAAAAAGCGTTTTGTGGCCGTGAGTTGCCATTATGACATCGCCCAATGGCTGTGCCCGGATTGGATTGTCGATATGGCCACACAAACCCTGGCCCGGGGGTGTCTTCAGCGACCACAACTACACATTGAAATCCGCCGCTGTAAAAGAACATTATGGCGACGTTTTGCACGCCATCATTATTTAAGTTCCAAAATTCCCGGCGGAGATTATTTCTGCGGCTTGCTTGACTCCACACCCATCGCGTTTGCCAGTATTGCCCAGGTAGCAGGCTTTGCCGGCTATAAACGTTTTTCCCGCATTGTCGTATTGCCGGATTATCAGGGTATTGGCATAGGTGGACAATTCCGTGACGCCGTGGCGGCGATAGCAGCCCGGCAAATCGGATGCCGGCGCTTAAGCCTGATAACCTCCCATCCTGCGATGATCCGTTCCTGCCAAGCCAGCGAAAAATGGAAATTAAAAGCCGTCAGCTATTCCGATGGCACCGCCGGTTTGCAACAACGCGGGCCGGATGCACGCACTGGCCATGCCCGACGTATTTGTTCGTTTATATACGTTGGAGGACATCCTCTTTTAATATGACAGCGTGAAATGGCCCGCCGTCCCATTATAAATAAACAAGGCTCCGCCCAGCACGTCTCTTCCAATCAGGCCTTCAATTCCTTGCGATGCCAACGCGGATTCAATGACTGGCACCGATGCACCAAGATACAGCGGGTTTCCACTTGGATCGAGAATCGCAAGTAGAACATCATACTGGTTGCATGTGTGTGCGACGCCAGCAGTGGATGGAGTCAAGATAGATGTCGTTCCGGTTACAGGAACTTGCAGTTTGGTGATAACCGCTGGATCAATAGCTGTGCATGAGGCACCAGTATCAAGCAAAGCCCGGATCTTGACCGGTGCCGGTACCGCCAACTTTGCCTGCGTTAACGCCACTTTCCGTGGTTCGCTCACGGCCAACCACACGTCAACCAGGGGACCATTGTGCGTCATGCTTAGGTTTATGTGGGGCATAATCCAATATCACGAGTAAAAAATTGCACATTTTCAAGAGTATTAATCTGTTTTACCAGAAATGGCTTTGCAACCCCGAAATGCTCGTACCCATCTTTGATCGCATCAGAATAGGTATCATACACTCCAACCACTGCGGAATCCTGAATAAGTACGTATTTTCCCTGTTCCGATGCCGCAAATCTCGGTAGCTCGCGTTTGTAAGTTTCCAATTCTTTTTCAAGAGCCATTTTACACATCTCCGCAGGTTGTCTAACCCGCCGGGGTTATCTCAACTTATTATATGCAACCCATTTCCCTTTACAACAGATGCTCGCAGCAAACCTGCTCCGGACTCCAGTGTCTTTTGGTTTTCTCCTTATTTGGCCTTTTCCACTTTTGTGGCTTTCTGGAACAGAATGGTTTATTGGGAAATGTGATCAATTCGTCCACCAAAAATCCACGCAGCCCTAAAAACTAAGGGAGTCCGGCCCTTACGGGCGTGGCAATTTTTCCGGGCGGGCGCGACATCGGCTCAAAACAAGCCATTTGCAGCGTGGCCCGGGGCCGTCGCAAAGGGCCTATGCGGCGCTCCCAAGGATGCCAGGAAAAATTGCCACGCCCACCCTTACACTAACACTGGCACCGAACGTTCGCAGGCGCATCATTTCATCGGTCCCGCCGGACGCCTATCGCCGGTGCCCACCCCCTATAACCCAGCACGGCGTTGAGACCTGTCCTGCTGCCTTGAGGATGTACCTCGATCGGCGACATCGGAATTAAGGCTTGTATTGCGGTTATGTGTGTTGTGGTTGATCCTCAAGTATGGATTGTAAAATGGCGAAAAACAAGGACAACAGTGTTTCTCCCGCCATCGCGCCGGAGGCCGGTGGTGAATCGGTACGGCCTGTACCCACGCGGGTGCTACGGGGCGAGGAGTTTTTGCTGGATGCGGAATCGGCGGAGCAAATTGCGTCTCTGGCGTATACCGGCGCTACTGATGGAGAAATTGCCGATTATCTGGAATTATCTGTTGCCATCATCCGCGCCAAATTCGGCAAACAATTAAAACGTGGCCGAGCGTCCATGCATATCGGCCTGCGAAAGAAGCAGATTCAGATGGCGACCGTAGAGGAAGGCGATGTGCGCCTGCTGCAATTCCTTGGCAAGCACTATCTGGGCCAGTCGGACACAACCGGTGAAACTGGAACCAACGAGCCGGTAAAAACCTACCAGAATGTACGCATTGAGGACGTATGAGCAAACGCCGGCGCGGAGCGCAAAAACATGATGCGGCAATCGATTCCCAGCCCTATCAGCCGCTGGGAGCGGCGGAGGAATTGTTTTACACCCATGAGCGGGAAGTGCTGCTGGCCGGGCCGGCGGGCACGGGCAAAACCCGCGCGGCGCTGGAAAAAATGTTTTTGTGTATGCAAAAATATGGCTCCATGCGTTGTCTGCTGGCACGAAAAACGCGCGTGAGCCTGACGCAATCCGCTCTTGTAACACTGGAAGAAAAAGTATTGCCCATGGGCCACTCCATCCGCCAAGGTGTAACGCGGGGCCGCCGCACGGGCTATGTGCTGGAGAACGGCTCGGAACTGGTGCTCGGCGGGCTGGATAATTCCGATCGGGTCATGTCCAGTGAATACGATATGATTCTGGCCTGCGAAGCCACCGAATTAACGCTTTCGGATTGGGAAAAGCTCCTCACCCGTCTGCGGCACGGCATTATGCCGTATCAGCAGGCCATCGCAGAATGTAACCCATCGCATCCGGGCCATTGGCTTAATGTACGGGCCAATGCGGGACTCATGCACCGCTTAAAGAGCCGCCATGAGGACAATCCGATTTTCTTTGATCGCCAATCCGGTCTGTACACCGTGGCCGGGCAGACGTATCGCGCCACGCTGGATCGGCTTTCCGGCGTGCGCCGAAAGCGCCTGCTTGACGGCCTTTGGGCGGCTCCGGAGGGCTTGGTGTATGAGGCATTTGCTGATCATGTCATTGCCGGCCCGGGTGCGGAATCCGATGACGTGACGGATGCCCAACCGCTGGCTATCTGTGCCGGGGTGGATTGGGGTTGGCGTGATCCGGCGGCGGCGGTGGTAGGAGTGCTGCGACCTGATCGGCGGCTTTATGTTGTTGAGGAGTTTTACGCCCGGCGCGTGCCGCTGGAGGAACTCGTGGAAAAAATTGCCGCGTTACTCAAACGCTGGAATGTCGAATGCTGGTAACCGTTCACGGCCTTTCGGCCTTCCAAACGCGGTATGCGTTCACGGCGGTGCCACTCCCTTACGGTCGCGGCTCGGCCTGCCGTTACGCGTGGCAGGTACGCGTAAAACATCGTGCGTGAACGGTTACGCATAATCCACCGGGCCACCGACTGGAATAATCCAATTGCAGGCTCGGAGCTGGTCCAAACGCACCATGTTGCCCCTGACACTGACAGTTGCCAAGGCCATGCGGCATGATTTGCCGTTTGCACGGTAAACACGGCACAGCCCCCCAACCTTAATTACTGACACAGCTTTTCACTGCGAGATGCCATACGCCAAATTTGCGTATGAATCTCCCGGCCACTCCATTAGCTTATTAGATAGTATGGCACATCCCGGAGCATTTGTCAAATGAAAACTTGATTTTTTTTCTGAAAGTGCGTAAGTGCAGTAGAAACAACTACTTATGATACATGAAAATCAAGGATTCTGCGATCCAGTGTGGATACGCGCAGAGATCTGCATGCCAATCAATTGCGCCCGGGCGGACTGCTATCTGGCTTTTGTAGAATAGATAAAAAAAGCGTAACCATTCACGGCCTTTCGGCCTTCCGAACTCGGTATGCGTGCACGGCGGTACCACTCCCTTACGGTCGCGGCTCGGTCTGCCGCCACGCGTGGTGGATACGCAAAAAACATCGTGCGTGAACGGTTACAAAAAAAGCCAACAATTCACCTGAACCGTCGGCCTTTAATTTGGCTGCGATTTTTTTAACGACGAGCCGTCGCTATCCGTGGTCCGGCGAACTTACTTAAGTTCGACCGTTGCGCCTTCAGCTTCAAGTTCTTTCTTGAGTTTCTCGGCTTCAGCCTTATCAACACCAGCCTTGATCACTTTGGGGGCGCTGGTAACCAAATCTTTGGCTTCCTTGAGGCCAAGACTGGTGGCCGCGCGCACAATTTTAATGATCTGGATGGTTTTCTCGCCGGGGGCTTTGAGCACCACATCAAAAGAGGTTTGCTCTTCCACCGGCGCCGCTGCCGCACCAGCGCCGCCGCCCGCAGCGGCCATCATAACGCCACCGCCGGCTGCGGCTTCAATGCCGTGCTTTTCCTTAAGATAATCGCTGAGCTCTTTAGCCTGCAGCAGCGACAGGGCTACAATCTTGTCGCCCAGTTCCATGATTTCAGCAGCAAATTCCGCCATAGTAAAACTCCACCAATCCGCTTGTCTCCACCAGCCGAGGCAACGCGCCCCGTTTTAACTGCGCCAGGCAGGCTGTATGAATGACAAAAGAAATAAAAAACAATAGTAAGCCTGTTAATTTTCCGCGTCGCCTAAGCTGCGACCGCCGGGGTTTCCTTTTCTTTCTTTTCAATAATCGCCTTAATTACGCCGGCGATATTACGCCCCGGCCCCACGATCTGTCCGGCCAGCCGCCGCCCTGGTGAAACCGCAAGGGTGGCAATGCCGGAAAGCATTTCTTTGCGTCCGGGCAGTTTGGCCAGGGCTTCAGTTGCCTTGGTATCCAGCAACTGCCCATCCACCACCGATCCTTTGATTTTTAGTTTCGCAACATCCTTAGCCTGGGCCAGGAGTTCCTTCACCGCATCCACCACGGAGTCGCCGCCATAGACAACGGCATTGGTCCCCATAAGAAGCTCGGTGCCGGCCTTAAAGCCAACTTTCTCCAACGCCCTTCGCCCCTGGGCATTGGCAATAACGGTGAGATGAACATTCTTTTTACGCAGACCATTTCGGATTTTGTTCGTATCATTGGCGTTGATGCCGCAATAATCCACGATTACCACGCTGTCCGCGCCGGTCAAACGCTTCTCCAGCTCCGCGGCGATCAAATTTTTAACACGTTTACTCATAAAACAAACCTCAAAACTACTGTTTGGCCTTCGGTCATGCCGGTTCAATCACATCCAGATTGCTGGTATTGATCGGCACGCCGGGACTCATCGAACTATGTACCGTTACCTTTTTAATGTATTGCCCTTTGGAAGTCGGAGGCTTGAGCCGACGGATGGTATTGATAAACGCATGGATATTAGCGGCCAGATCATTTTCCGCGAAGCTCAATTTTCCCACTACCGCATGGACATTGCCACCCTTGTCATTACGGAACTCCACTTTCCCGGCGGCATATTCCTTCACGGCGCCGGCAACATCGGCGGCAACGGTCCCCGCTTTGGGACTGGGCATTTTGCCTTGCGGTCCCAGGACCTTACCGAGCCGCGTGATCTTCGGCATCATATCCGGTGTGGCGATGGCCACATCAAAATCCAGCCAGCCCTCATTGACCTTTTTGATCAGCTCATCAGCCCCGGCTTCAACCGCCCCGGCGGCTTTGGCCTTATCCACATCATTACCCTGAACAAAGGCAATCACGCGACGGGTTTTTCCAATACCTTTGGGAAGGCTGACGGAACCGCGTACATTTTGATCCGCTAACGTGGGGTCAATACCCAAATAAATGGCAATATTTACACTTTCGTCAAATTTTGCGGCCTTAAATTTTTTCAGCACCGCAATAGCCTGCTCAACGCTGACGGCCTCTTTGGGAAGATGTTCCACCGACTGCCGGTATCGTTTGCCACGCATTTTAAGTGCTTTGATCGCCATAACGGCATTGACTCCTCAAGTAAGCACAAGATAAGCAAAACGCATCATTCTTATGCTTTTACCACCAAAATTTTCAGCTTGGATTTTTTAATGCAACTCGAAGCGCGAACATTAAACTCTTTTCTGATCACCTGGATCAGAGCATTTTATCTGTCCGCCCGGGAGTTTACTCCAAAGCTCCCACTATTTAAGCCCGTGGTCCGGCTTTCCACCTAAGACAATTAAGTATACCGCTATGTATAAAAATGTCAAACGTGACGCGGGAGACAAGATGCGAGTTTCTCCCAAATGACGGGCGGCAGGCAAGATGCCTGCGTTACGTACCGCAGGCGTCCCGCCCGCCCTGAATACAGGCCGCATCCCTGCACGGTCCGGCCATAACCGCCAACCAGCGCCACTCAGGTCGCGGTTTGCCGATAAAAACGGGCCCCGCCCGATGCGTTGGTTTGTGGTTGGCGTCGCGCTTGCAACACGTCACGCTTGCATTAAACCTGAAGGCTGTGTACAATACAATACTATGAATAGCCGGGCTACCATTGTTGTTTGTATTTGTGCTTGTTTCTTCCCCTTCATAGTAGATTCAGATTTTTTAACAGCGGTGAATTGAAAGAACCTGTTCCCCGCGGCTTGAATGTCGGAGGTTAACCCATGCGTATACGTGTATCGCAAGTGCGAGATTTTTCAAAACGTGGCGACGCGCTGCCAATTCCGAACCTCATTGCGGTTCAGACCACGGCGTATGGCCGATTCCTGCAGGCGGATACCGAACCTGACAAACGAAAAAACGACGGCATTGAAGCGCTGTTACGGGAAGTGTTTCCGATTGCGTCTTATGACGGTTCGACCAAACTGGAATATATCAGTTATGAACTTGTTAAGCCACGGTATTCGCGTGATGAATGTCGCGCGCTGCGCCTGACGTATGGTATGCCTCTGCGTATTAAGGTGCGTTTAAGTCGGAAGGACAAACCGGATATTGTGGAGGAATCCATTTATCTCGGCGATGTGCCGATTATGACCGGCGGCGGTGAATTCATTATTAACGGCGCCGAGCGGGTGATTGTATCGCAGTTGCACCGTTCTCCAGGGGTGGACTTCCTGATTCAATCGCAGGAAGGAGACCGTCCGTTGCATTCCTGTCGGGTCATCCCGGAACGCGGCAGTTGGATTGAAATCAATATCACCAAGAAGGATGTTCTGGTGGTACGCATTGACCAATCCGGTAAAATCCCGGCCACCAGTTTCTTACGGGCCATGGATGAAAAGTATGGCACGGATGAAGCATTGATCCGGGCCTTTTACGAAACGCGCACGGTTCCCGTGGGGCAATTGAAGGCGGATTATTACGCCGTTGGTTCCATTGTGGATACCGAAACCGGCGAAGAGTTGGTGAAATCCGGGGCGCAGATCGGAGATCGCGTCGCGAAAATTCAATCCAGCAGCCTGAAAAAAATTGAAGTTGTTGAGAAGGTTGCCGATCCTATTATCCTCAATACCCTGCAGGAAGATGATTCCCGCAGTCATAAGGAGGCGCTGCGCAAAATTTACAGCCGCCTGCGTCCCGGTAATCCACCCAATGATGAAAAAGCTAAAACTCTCTTCGCGGAAAAATTCTTTGATGTGGCCCGTTATCGGCTCGGTCGGGTGGGCCGGTTCCGCATCAACCGTAAGTTTGAGCAGAATGTACCCGAAGATGTCATGACGCTGCGCCCGGAGGACATCCTCGGGAGTATCAAGTACCTTATGGAATTGCGCGCCGGGCGCGGTTATGTGGACGATATTGACCACTTGGGAAATCGTCGGCTGCGCACCATTGATGAACTGGCGCAGGAGGAATTGCGCAAAGGGTTTCTGAAGCTGCGGCGCACCGTGCAGGAGCGGCTTAGCACCAAGGCCCCTGAAGAAGTGGCCAAGATTGTGGAATTGGTGAATTCCAAGAGCATCAGTAGTTCCATTGAGTATTTCTTTGGCCGCAGCGAATTATCGCAGGTGGTCGACCAGACCAATCCGCTTTCCCAGCTTACACATGAACGCCGTCTTTCCGCGTTGGGACCCGGTGGGTTAAATCGTAAACGGGCGGGCTTTGAAGTCCGCGACGTGCATATTTCACACTATGGCCGTATCTGCCCCATTGAAACGCCCGAAGGTACCAACATCGGTTTGATCGCATCGCTGTCCATATATGCGGGCGTCGATGATTATGGTTTCCTGACCACGCCATACCGCGTTGTGGAGCACGGCAAAGTCAATGGCGAACATAAATATCTGCGTGCTGATGAAGAAATGAAAGCCGTTTTGGCGCCCCCGGAAGTGGTGACGCCGGATACCGGAAAGGTTCGACAGGACCTGCTGCTGGCCCGTGTGAATGGTGATTTGCAGCAGGTACGCGGTTCGGAAATTAATTATGTCGATATTTCGCCTAAGCAAACGGTGGCGATCTCGGCCGCATTGATTCCGTTCCTGGAACATGACGACGCCAACCGCGCCTTGATGGGTTCCAACATGCAGCGGCAGGCGGTGCCCCTGTTAATCACCGATCCGCCAGTGGTGGGAACCGGTTTGGAAAAAATCATTCCCTACAACAGTGGCATGGTGGTGAAGGCGGAACGGGCCGGCACTGTGACATTTGTGGATGCCTGCAGAATTGTTGTTGACAACTCGGACGAGTATGTTTTGCGAAAAAATGCCGGATTGAATGACAAAACCTGCATGACGCAGAAACCTCTTGTTGCCGTGGGACAGAAGGTCAAGAAGGGGCAGATTATTGCCGACGGCCCCGCCTGCCGTGATGGGGAATTGGCGCTGGGACGCAATGTGCTGGTGGCCTTCATGACTTTTGACGGCTACAACTTTGAAGACGCCATTGTCGTGTCGGAGCGGCTGATCAAGGGTGATGTATTTACCTCCATTCATATTGAAGAATTTGATGTGGAGGTGCGCGAAACCAAGCTGGGCCGCGAGGAATTCACACGCGATATTCCGAATGTCAGCGAAAAGGCCCTGAAAAATCTTGATGAAATCGGCATTGTCCGGATCGGCACGCATGTACAACCGGGTGACATCCTCGTGGGCAAAGTATCGCCCAAGAGCAAGACGGAATTGTCGCCGGAGGAAAAACTTCTGCACGCAATTTTCGGACGCGCCGGCGAAGACGTGAAGAACGATTCGCTGGAAGTGCCCGCCGGCACCGAAGGTGTCGTCATCGCAGCGCAGCGTTTCAGCCGCCGCATGCAGATGGGCGACGACCAGAAAAAGATTCTCCAAAAGGAAATGAAAGAATATGGCAAGCAGATGGATGCCCGTATTGCGGAACTTTTCCGGAAAATGGCCGATGAAATCAATGAAGCCACCGGTCAAACCATGATAGATCCCAATACGCGGCAGAAAGTTGGTAAATCGAATCAGGACGAGGTGATCTTGGAACAGGTTGAAAACTTCCTGGTCAGTTGGATCAAGGGCGCGGAGGATGCCCGCAAACGCGGTGAACAGATCTACTATCGCTATAAATCGGCGTTACAGTCTTTGCGTGAAGAAAAAACGCGCAAGCTGGAACACCTGAAACGCGGTGATGAACTGCCTTCCGGGGTGCTGGAAATGGTGAAGGTTTATCTGGCCACCAAGCGGCAACTTTCCGTTGGTGACAAGATGGCCGGGCGGCACGGCAACAAGGGCGTCATTGCCCGTATTGTTCCGGAAGCGGATATGCCGTTCCTGGAAGATGGAACGCCAGTGGATATTGTCTTAAATCCGCTGGGCGTCCCCTCCCGCATGAATGTCGGGCAGATTCTTGAAACCCACTTGGGCTGGGCTGCGGCGGTATTGGGATTCCAAGCCGTTACACCGGTCTTTGACGGTGCCACGGAAACCGAAATTCTCAAGGCGGTGGAAGAAGCCAATGCCCATGTGCGCCGTCGTCGCACGGAATTAGCGGAGAAAAAAATTCCCCCGGCGGCGGATGAAATCTCGGTGGAGATGCCGGCCCTTTTGAAAATTGACCTTTATGATGGCCGCACCGGCGAACCCTTTGAGCAAAAGGTGACGGTTGGATACATGTACATGCTCAAGCTCCACCACCTGGTGGATGAAAAGATACATGCCCGTTCCACCGGACCATACAGCCTCATCACTCAGCAACCCCTGGGCGGCAAAGCCCGTACCGGCGGTCAGCGTTTCGGTGAGATGGAAGTGTGGGCGTTGGAAGCGTACGGCGCCGCTTATGTCTTGCAGGAACTCTTAACCGTGAAATCGGATGATGTGGAAGGCCGCACCAAGATTTATGAAAGTATGGTCAAGGGCACCAACACCCTGGATGCCGGAACGCCGGTGTCGTTTGACGTGCTGTGCAATGAAATCCGCGGTTTGGGTCTGAACATTACCTTAGAAAAGAAGAAGGGAATTTGACGTAAATCAAATTCACTTTGGAGGTATATGATAGTGAAACAATGGGGTACGATAAGTCTTTCCAACTACAACGCCGCGAAGGCTGTTATTGATATCAGCGCCAGAAGCTGTGTTAGCCGCGCTTACTTTGCGGCGTTTTCGGCGCTTACGGGATTGTTCCGGCACCAACAAATGGTGTTTGTAAATGGCGGCGACAGCCCGCGGCATCGGGATGTGACATTGTTGATTGGAAAAGCGTTCTCAAATGGCAACTTGGCGAAGCGCCTCAAGCGGGCGGTACGCGCTCTTTATAAGCTTCGGCTGATGGCTGACTATTCAGCCGGCCAGGCCACAAATAGACAGTCGGCGCTGCAAGCGTTGCGTTTTTCAATGTTGATTCTGAGAGAATGCGGGGTGGTCGTATGATCGCTCGAAGAGATGATCTCAAAGAGGTGCTGCGGCAGGTTGATGAACGCCTGGCGAGGGAGCATCCGCAGGGGTACAAATTAAAAACGGTCGCATCAGGTTCGCGACAAGATGACGACTGGTGGTATATTCTCGTGCGCCCGGACAGGAAGAACGTCGACGCCTTCGACTACGCCAGTTGCCTGGCGAAGGTGGAACAAGAATTGGCCGACACCAATCCGCGCTTAAAAGTGCTCCTGATTCCGGTGTGTTTGTAACAGCAGATTGATCATTGCGTATAATGGAGTTTTAACCATGGCCGAAACAGCAGTTTATGATCGGATTAATGACTACGGTGCAGTAAAAATCGCCCTCGCCAGCCCGAACGATATTCGTTCCTGGAGTTTTGGCGAAGTTAAAAAGCCGGAAACGATTAACTATCGTACTTATCGCCCCGAACGCGATGGGTTGTTCTGTGAACGTATTTTCGGCCCGGAACGGGACTGGGAATGCGCCTGCGGTAAATACAAGGGTACCAAATACAAGGGCGTGATATGTGATCGCTGCGGCGTTAAAGTCACGCACAGTCGGGTGCGGCGCAAGCGTATGGGACACATCAGCCTGGCGGCTCCCATTGTTCATATCTGGTTTTTCAAGGCGATGCCCAGCCGCCTGGGCAATCTGCTGGATATGAAAACCACGGATCTGGAAAAAGTGGTCTATTATCAGGACTATTGCGTAACCGATCCGGGTACGGCTCCGTTGAAGAAAAAACAACTTCTCTCGGAAGAAGAGTATCGTGAGGCGCGTGAAAAATATGGTGAGTCATTCAAAGCTGAAATGGGAGCCGACGCGATACGCTCGCTGCTTAGCGCCATGAACCTGGCGGAATTGTCCTTACAGATTCGTCAGGGCATTGAAGACACCAACAGCAAGCAGAAAATTAAGGATTTCACCAAGCGCCTGAAAATTATCGAAGCGATCCGGCAATCGCAGAATAAGCCGGAATGGATGATTTTTGAAGTCATTCCGGTGATTCCTCCGGATTTGCGTCCGTTGGTGCTGCTGGAGTCCGGAAATTTTGCCACCAGCGACCTCAATGATCTCTACCGGCGCATCATTAATCGCAATAATCGCCTGCACAAACTCATAGACCTTAATGCCCCCGAAGTCATTATTCGTAATGAGAAGCGGATGTTGCAGCAAGCGGTCGATTCTCTTTTTGACAATGGCCGCTGTCGTCGCCCGGTACTGGGATCCTCCAATCGACCGCTCAAATCGTTGACGGATATGATTAAGGGCAAACAGGGCCGATTCCGTGAAAATCTGCTCGGCAAACGCGTGGACTATTCGGCTCGTTCCGTCATCGTGGTCGGTCCGGAATTAAAGCTGCATCAGTGCGGCATGCCCAAAAAAATCGCGCTGGAACTCTTCCAGCCCTTTATCATTCGTAAACTCAAAGAGTACGGCTATGCCGATACGATCAAATCCGCCAAGAAGATGATTGAGCGCCAGGATCGGGAAATCTGGGACATCCTGGAGGAAGTCATTAAAGGCCATCCGGTTCTTTTGAATCGTGCGCCAACATTGCACCGCATTGGTATTCAGGCCTTTGAGCCGGTGTTAATTGAAGGCAACGCCATCAAACTGCATCCTCTGGTCTGCAAAGGCTTCAACGCCGACTTTGATGGCGATCAAATGGCCGTACATCTGCCGCTTTCGGTGGAAGCCCAGGCGGAAGCCCAGCTTCTGATGCTTTCCACCCACAACATTTTCTCCTCGTCCAATGGCTCGCCCATTATCAGTCCATCCCAAGATGTCGTGCTGGGTATTTATTACATCACCACCATGCGCAAAGATGAACCGGGCTGGCGTGAACCGGGCAAGGAATTGGCTTTCCACAATTATCATGAAGCGCTGTTGGCCTACGATCGCAGGCAAATTGGCATCCATACACCCATTCGTATGCGTATCACGCGCTCCAGCGTGGTCAATGGCCAAGGTAAAAATATGGAGGCGGTCCCGGCTAATCATGTCATTGTCACCACGGTCGGACGCAGCATGTTTAACGATATTCTGCCGCCCAAAATGCCGTTCTACAACTACACCCTTTCCAGTAAAGGCGGTAGTCGCGTCATCGCCGATTGCTATCAGTTGCTGGGCCGTCCGTCCACGATTGATCTGCTGGACAACATGAAGGAATTGGGCTTTAAGATGTCCACGCTGGCTGGTTTAAGTTTCGGTATTACCGACCTGCGCATTCCGGAGCGCAAGTCGCAGATTATCGAAGAATCACAGAAAAAGGCCGATCGTGTGGAGAAGAACCTTCACTTGGGAGCTATTACCGAGCGCGAACGCTATAACCAGCTTCTCGACATCTGGGCGCACGCTCGGGAAGAAGTTACCAAGGGGATGATGGAGGAACTCGAACATGATACCCGTGATGAAAAAACTTTGACCCCCATGGCGCCGAAAGACCCCAAGGGTAAAGCGTATCTCAATCCCGTGTTCCTCATGGCCGATTCCGGCGCCCGTGGTAACGTCGATAACTTCCGGCAGTTGGCCGGGATGCGCGGCCTGATGAGCCGGCCCTCTGGCGAAATCATGGAAACACCCATTAAAACCAACTTCCGGGAAGGTCTCTCCGTGCTGGAGTATTTCACTTCCACGCACGGCGCGCGCAAAGGCTTGGCGGATACCGCGCTGAAGACCGCCGACTCCGGATATCTCACCCGCAAACTGGCCGATGTGGCACAGAATGTCATTATTTCACAGCATGATTGCGGTACCCAGAACGGCATTCGTAAGAGCGCTATTTATAAAGGTGAACAAATTGATGTTCAGCTGCGGGATGTGATCATCGGACGGTGTGCCGCCGATACACTCATGAACCCCGTAACCGATGAAGTTATTGTGCGTGAAGGGCAGGTTATCACCGAGGCCATCGCCCGGAAGATTGACGGTCTTAACATCGAAACCGTCCGTGTACGCAGTGCCCTGACCTGTGAAAGTCCGTTCGGAATCTGCGCGAAATGTTATGGCGTTGACCTCTCCACTAACACGCTGGTGGAGGAAGGCATGGCTGTCGGTATTATCGCCGCCCAATCCATTGGGGAACCCGGAACCCAGCTTACCATGCGAACTTTCCATACGGGTGGATCAGCCACGCGTATTTTGGAGAAAAATGACGTGCGGGCCGGCCTCGCGGGTGTCGTTAAATATTGCGATCTCAATGCCGTTCATACGGTTGATGCCGAAGGTAACAAACATCTTGTGGTACTCAAACGCAACGGTGAAATTGCCATCAATGATGCCAAGGGCCGTGAACTTGAAAAATACCGAGTTCCCTACGGCGCTTCGCTGTTGGTGCAGGAAAATGAAGCCGTGCGCGCCGGCCAACAGCTTTGCGTCTGGGACCAACACCGTACTCCGATTCTCGCGGAAAAGGGCGGCCGCGTGAAGCTGGAAGATATCCAGGATGGCGAAACCGCCCGTGTGGAAAGTGAAGGCAAAGGCGGCAGTAAGCATCTGGTTATCATTGAGCATCGTGGCGAACGGCATCCCCGCATCGTTATTGAAGATCCAACCGATGGCAAGATATTGGATTTCCATTATCTTCCCGCCAAGGCCCGTATTGATGTGGACGAGGGGCAAATCGTTCATCCCGGTACCCAGCTGGCCCGGCAGCCGCGGGAAATCAAAGGTACATCGGATATCACCTCCGGATTGCCGCGCGTCACCGAAATCTTTGAAGCACGCAAACCCAAGGATACCGCCATTATGGCGGAAATTTCCGGCACCATTGAATTGCGCTCGGACAAACGCCGTGGCAAAATGACCATCATCATCCGCGGTCCCGGTGGCGTAGAAAAAGAACACCACGTCCCGCAGGATCGGCAGTTGCGTGTACATACCGGCGACCAGGTTGAGGCCGGTGATTCCCTTATTGATGGGCCGTTGGTGCCACACGATATTCTGCGCATCAAGGGTGAAGACGCCTTGCAGCAATACCTGTTGGGCGAAGTGCAGAATGTGTATCGTACCCAAAATCAGCGTATCAGTGACAAGCATATTGAAATCATTGTGTCGCAGATGCTGCGGAAGGTGAAGGTTGACAACCCGGGCGATACCACACTTCTGCCTTCCGAAGTGATCGATAAGTTCAAATTCCGCAAGCATAATGAAGCCGTGATGAAAATGCTTCGCATTGAAGAACCAGGTTCCAGCGAATATACCGCTGGTCAGCTGGTGCCGCGCGATGAACTGAAGGCGGCTGTCGCCGCGATTGAAGCCAAGGGTGGAACACCCCCGAAGACCCGGCGGCCAAAGCCGGCCACCGCCAAAACGCTGCTGCTGGGGATTACCAAAGCCAGCTTGCAGAGCGAATCCTTTGTTTCCGCCGCCAGTTTCCAGGAAACCACCAAGGTGCTTACCGAGGCCGCTATTGCCGGTCGTGAGGATACACTGCAGGGTCTCAAGGAAAATGTCATTCTGGGACATTTGATTCCCGCGGGTACCGCTTTCCGGCTTTATCAGGAAATGGAAATTACGCATCTTGGAGAACCGGTTCGGGAAATGGAAGTACAAGTACAGGTTCCCATGCCGCCGCCGGAACCCACCCCGCCGACCCCAGTAAAGTCCACCCCGGTGGCGGCGGGCGCCTGATCGCGGCATAGTTTTAATTGATCGTTTCAAAGAGCCGTTGGTGGATACCATTCGGCTCTTTTTTTTTGCCGCGGACTACTGGCGGCTAACCCGGCAAAACGGTATCCTGAGCGTATGAATCAAGGTGATTACAGAGTTGAATTGGACGTTTATAACGGCCCACTGGAACTGCTTCTGTTTCTCATCCGGAAAGAAGAAGTGGATATCCATGACATCCCCATTGCGCGCATCACGTCGCAGTATCTCGCCCATGTGGAGTTGATCCGTCACCTTGATGTGGATCTGGCCGGTGAATTTCTTGTGCTCGCCGCCACACTCATGGAAATCAAAAGCCGGATGCTTAATCCACAGCCTGTATCGGCTTTGGATGCTGGTGTCAGCACCCAGGATCTCTCCGACCCGCGCCGGGAGTTGGTCGAACAGTTACTGCAATACAAACAGTTCAAAGACGCGGCCAACACGTTGGCCCGTCGGGCCGAGGTGGAACAACAGCGTTTTGGTCGCAGCGCCAGCCGCGCTGCCGGCCGTACCCCGCTGGACCTTGATGATATTAATTTATTTGCACTTATTGACGCATTTAACGCCATCATGGCCAGTGTGGGCCATTCGGCCTTTGGCCATGATGTCGTTTACGACGATACCCCCATTGGTCTGCATCAGGCGGATATTCTGGACCGACTGACGCGCGATGGCCCGCTGACGCTTCAGGCCATGTTTGCGGGTCGCAAGAGCCGATCGGAAATGATTGGTCTTTTTCTCGCCATGTTGGAACTTATCCGCATGAAAAAAATATGTGTTGAGCAACTGGAAGCGGATGGCGCCATTGGTATTCGCCTCAATCCCGATGCCCCTTCTGCGGAACTGCCGCCGCCTGAAAATCTACCGCCCAAGTTACCGGAAACACAACCGTGAAACATATCGGCATACGTCGGCAGCGCCAATCCATGGGACGCCAGGGGGCTGCCGATATTCCGGTGCGGCCTCCAACGGATGTTCCAACGCCGTTTTGACGTAAGTCGTTGTGTTACAATTAGTTAAGTATACTTTTTCGCATTTGCGTGTAGCCACTAAAGTGTTTTGTTTTATTTGATATTGTACTTGCATTCTGTTTTATTCATGTTATGATAGTGGCCACTATGCATGTAGACACAAGTAAATCCGGCTCCTATGTTCGACACCTCCTACGCGATTCCTTTCGCCAGGACGGAATGGTCAAACACCGTACCATCGCCAATATTTCCAGTTGCTCGCCTGAAGAGATACAAGCCATCAAGCTGGCCCTCCGACACAAAGGTGATCTGACCTCCTTGGTCTCGCTACGCGATGATGTCACCCTGTGCCAGGGACCGTCCATCGGGGCCGTCTGGGCCGTCTACGATCTGGCCCGGCAGTTGGGAATTCAGGCGGCTTTGGGTTCTACCCGCCAAGGTAAGTTGGCCCTCTGGCAGATCATCGCCCGTGTGATCGATCAAGGCTCGCGTC
>JBMFGW010000032.1:0-33590 GCA_049977145.1 Phycisphaerae bacterium | reverse complement strand
TGCTCAACTTGAGCACCTTGCCCCGCGAACTTGAGCATCTTGGACACCTTGAAATTCGCAAAGAACGTTGATCGTTGATCGTTGTTCGTTGCCCGTCGCCATATCGATCCGTGATCAGTGATCCGTGAAATATTGAAACCTTAACCTCGCATTATCGAATCGCCGCCGCGTTGCAGAACCGGTCACAGGCCCCTGCTATGGTCAATGTTTCCGCATTGTTATTTGACGCCGCCGCCATTCTTTGCGACACTTGCAATATGAATAATTCGTCGGCAACAACTGCGGTCGCCACGTTACCGGATCTATCCGTGTCGATTGGTAACATGCGACTGGCCAATCCCATGCTGACCGCTTCCGGTACCTGCGGCTATGCCGATGAATATGCGGATTTCGCCGATTTGTCAAAACTCGGAGCATTTGTCACTAAAGCCATCAGCAAATTGCCGCGTCTCGGCAATGAGAGCTATCGGGTCATTGAAACACGGGGTGGCATGCTTAATGCGATCGGACTGGCCAATATCGGTCTGGACCGTTTTATAAAAGAAAAAATCCCAATTCTGGAGCGCATGGGCATACCCGTGATTGTCAATGTTCCCGGCTGGTGCGTGGAGGATTATGCCGATGTGGCGGCGCGCCTGGATCAGGAACTGCCTGTGGTGCAGGGTATTGAACTCAATGTCAGTTGTCCGAATGTCAAAAACGGTTTAAGTTTTGGCACGGATCCCTTACGGCTTGCGGAGTTGGTAACCACGGTGCGCCGGCGCGTCAAACGCGCCACGCTGATCGTCAAGCTTTCTCCCAATGTCGCCGATGTGGCACTTACCGCCCGCGCGGCCGTGGAGGCCGGGGCGGATTGTCTTTCCCTGGTGAACACTTTCACGGCCATGGTTATTGATATTGAAAAAGGCCGGCCCATGTTGGCCAATGCCACCGGCGGTTTAAGCGGACCGGCGATAAAACCTATTGCCGTATATATGGTGCATCGCGTATACACCCAGGTGGCCAAAATGCACAACATCCCGATCATCGGCATGGGTGGAATTCAGAGCTGGCAGGATGCGGTGGAATTTATCCTTGCGGGCGCTACGGGTTTGGCCGTGGGAACCGCGCTTTTTATCGACCCGGCCATTCCCAATAAAATCTGCGAGGGCCTGCGGCAATATCTGCAACGGCACGGTCACGACCGCCTGCGCGACCTGATCGGCACGCTGCGGATGGATTAGACGTTTTATTTCTTCATGGTTTTTAGAACGTTGACATAAGTCAATCGCAGATCCGTCAACGCCGTCAGCAGCGATCGCTGTTCCGAAACGGTAAGATTTCCTCTGGTTTTGTCTTCCAGCACCGCCAGAGAGTCAATAAACAATCGCGCCAAACCGATGTTGATTTTTTTCTCGCCGCCGGGTTGGGGAATCGCTCCCATTGCCAGCAGAGCCTGCGCTGCGTACTGTTCCACAATCAGATCAAAACTGGCGGTCATGGATGACGCGGAAGACTCCGGCATGGTGGTTTTATCCGTCATTGGCGGCGCGGCGCTATCACCGACTTTTTCCGCCAGCTTGACCTTTTCGGCCTGCGCCTGCGTTTTCCAATCGGCATCCACGCGTAATTCCGAGTTAACCTTATCTGGTTCGTTTATGTCCATACGTATGATCCGTCCTGAAAACTTTTGGGACCGCCCTACCATCAAAGCCGCTAAGGGGGCGTTCCAGCCCACTGCGGTCGGTAAGCCTGACTGCTTCCGGTAAACAATAGACATTATTTATAACCTTATAGTGCTATTTCAGGCAACTTTCCACATTGCCCACCATAGGGTATAGTGTCGGTGCGCTGATGAACATCTTGGATTTTAACGTATTTCATATACGCTTTCGGGCGCCACCATCTGTGATGCCACAGCAACACATGGATTCTCATACCGCCGGTGCTGGCGACTTCATCTGCATAATTTCCTCCGCCAATACCTGATAGTCTGCAGCACCGGCACAGTTGGGTGCGTATTCAAAAATACTCTTATTAAAACTAGGTGCTTCCGCCAGCTTGATATTTCTACGAATCTGCGTTTCCAATACCACGGCGGCGCTCCAAGGTTGATTGGAAAGCCGACTGCTATTGAGGAATTTTTCAACCTCCTCGGTCACTTCACCGGTCAGCCGCGGGGCGGATTCATATTGGCAAAATAGAATAGCACTGATGCGCAGCTCCGGATTGAGTCGTTCACGCACCATGGAACAGGTCTCCAACAATCTGGCCATACCCTGCAGGGCCAGAAAATGAGCCTGTAAGGGAATAATCACTTCCGTAACCATGCATAGTGCGTTAATAGTTAATAGTCCAAGGCTCGGCGGGCAGTCCACGAGAAGATAGTCGTAATCCAGAATCTTGGCGGCAGCCATTTTTCGCAACCGCAATTCCCGTTCCGCCAGATTTACCAGTTCCACTTCCGCCCCCGCCAAATCCGGTGTTGCCGGAACGATTAACAGTCGATCGGCCACCGGATAAAGCGCATCGGCCAACGGTACATCCTGACACAATACATCATATATGGAGTATTTGACTTTATCTGCTTCCAGCCCCAAATGGAAAGACAGGTTAGCCTGTGGATCCATATCAATGAGGATCGTCTTTTTCCCCACGGCCGCCAACGCCGCTCCCAAGTTCACCGTGGTGGTTGTTTTCCCCACGCCACCCTTCTGATTAAATAGTGCTATGGTTCTCATATAGAGAAAGTGTATCCGATTGTTCACCATTATGCAGCATGATTCACAAAGATGTACCGCATGGGGTGGCCATCATTTTTGGCGCGTGGCAATATTTTCACTGCCGGCACGCGGACCTGGACCACGCGGTAAAAAAACAACATTGTGATCCGGTACCATGGCCATGTTGCGGCGGTGTAAAGGATGGCCCGAGAATTTAGCCGCACCTGCGGTCTTTACCCACCGGTACGGAATAAAAGCGGAGCCAGGGCGCACAGATTGCCACGCCAGACACGCCAGGCGTGTTGACCGGGCGTCCAGACCTTCGTGTAGTCGATTTCCCGGGCGGTAAGCCAAGCGTCAAGATTGCGGTTGGCTGGACCGACCAAGGTATCCTGTTGGCCGCAAGCCAGCCACAGCAGCCGTAAACGGCCATTGACCTTTTTATTAAGGTTGGGAAATATGGTGGAAAAATCCGGCCCCTTGGTACCAAGGTACGAACTCATTCCGCCGACCCACGCAAAGCGATTAAGATTGTTTAACCCCACCGTCAGCGCCTCTCCGCCCCCCATGGAAAGCCCAGCAATGGCGGTATGGCCACGATCGGTGTGCACGTTGTATGCCTTTTGCACGCGCGGCATAACTTCCGTCAGCAGCGCGGCGCGAAAGCCACTCATGTTCCGCCGCCATAAGGTGTTATTAAAAATTCCCGGTCCGGTGCGGGCAATAATTTTCATATCACCGTAGCCCAGCGGCATAACAACAATCATGGGTTCCGCCTGTCTCCGGGCCAAGAGATTATCCAAAATAAAATTGGCTCTTCCCACCTTGGTCCACGCGCTGGCCTCATCGCTGTAGCCATGCAGGAGATACAACACTGGATAATGCCTTGGCGCAAGCGGATTGTAGCCCGGCGGAGTATAGACATAATAATCCCGGTTATCGCCTACAACCTGCGAGTAATAATAGTGCCGATGCACCACCCCATGCCGAACATCGCAATCCTGCCATAGCGACGGTGGATTTCCAGGTACCAGAAACATGCTGGCGGGATAAAATACATTAGGTTTAATCCATGGATTCAAGGGATCGAGAATTCGCACGCCATCCACGGTGAAAGCGTATGAATAAATCTCCGGAGCCAGCGGTCCAACCGTAATGGTCCATAGGCCATGGGCATTTTCACGCAGTGGTGTCGGCGGAATTCCGCCGAGTTCAACGCGCACTTTTTTGGCATGGGTATCTTGAAATTGAAACGTAACGGTACGATTGGCATGAATAATTGGCGAGACGGGCATCTGATTCCAAGCGGCTGCGGCCCGCGCTGACCGTGCCGCGGTGGCCGCTAATGGCCCGGCAACCGCCGCCAGCAGCGCGCGCTCGGAAAATTCACGGCGATTAATTTGCGGCTGAAGATTACGGCTTTCTGTATTCATGGATTCACCTTTCTTTTAACTCCATAAGACTATTTTGTACGGCGGCCATTTCGGCTTCCTGCCGTTGTAATTGCTCACGCAGTCCTTGCACGACATTCGGCGGAGCCTTGTTGATAAATGCCGAGTTGCCCAATTTGGCGTTGCTGGAGGCGATCTGCTTGTCCAAATTCTGGCGTCGTTTCTGCAGCCGGGCCAGTTCCGCGTCGCGATCAATCACGCCGGTCACAAAAATCCGCATGGTTCCCACCACGGCCGTGGCCGCGTTGGCGGGCTTTTGAGCGTCCGGACCAATGGCGACGAGTTTCGCGTTGGCCAGTGATTCAATAATGTCGACACCGCCTGAAATAACCGCGGCATCGGTGGTGCCTGTATGGATTGTGGTTTCCAGTATGCGCTTCAAGTCAACATTATATTGGTTGCGAATATCACGTATGGCGCGGGTGATCTGCTGGATGGTCTGTATTTTGGCCTCCGCTTCGGGGTAATCGAGGCGCGGTTCACCTTCGGGAAATGCTGTAAGCATCAGCAGATCAGATGATCCGGGCAATTTTTCCCAGATGGCTTCAGTGACAAACGGCATCACCGGATGCAGCAGCGCCAGGCTGCCGCGCAGCACATACAGCAAGATACGCTGAACGCGCTGATCTTTCTGACGAATGCGGGACTTGGCAATTTCCAGATACCAGTCACAGAGATCATTCCAGAAAAAGCTGTACAACGTGGAACAGACATCCGCAAACTTACATTCTTCAATGAGGCCTTTCTGTTCACCCGTGCCGACAACCCGGGCGACCGTATCGTTAAGACGGCTTAAAATCCAGCGGTCTTCGAGGAATTTACCATCGGAAATCTGGATCATTTCATCAAGGGTCGGCACGGTGGTTAATTCAATGTTAGACAAAATAAACCGCGAGGCGTTCCAGATTTTATTGGCAAAATTGCGGCCCGCGTCAAAGCGCGGACTGGTGTTCTTGCCGCTTTCTTTATCCTTCACCACCGGCAGACGGATGTCCTGCGTTTCCGTGGCCATGGAGGCCAAGGTGAAGCGTAACGCATCGGCCCCGTGACTTTCCACAATGTCCACGGGATCCACGCCATTGCCCAGTGATTTTTTCATCGGCTTGCCGTTGCCGTCTTGGATGACGGCATGGATATATACTTGTTTAAATGGCACATCCCCATGGCAATACAGCCCGAACATGACCATCCGGGCCACCCAGAGCGTCAAAATTTCCCGTGCGGTGGATAGCACGCTGGTGGGATAGAAATACGGCAGCAATTGATCCTCAGGTTTATCGCTGGTGCCATTCTTGGGCCAACCCATGGTGGATAATGGCCAGAGGGCCG
Organism: Phycisphaerae bacterium; assembly: GCA_049977145.1. Classification (GTDB taxonomy): domain Bacteria; phylum Planctomycetota; class Phycisphaerae; order WQYP01; family WQYP01; genus JAMDCX01. The sequence goes on along the minus strand of JBMFGW010000032.1, from coordinate 28,108 downwards.
AGGAGAACCAGGTGTCGAGCACGTCGGGGTCCTGAACCTCTGACCCCGGGATGGGACGCCACACTTGTTGAATGATGTTCGCTACCTTATGAGTTTCCACCCCCGGAAATTGAGCGGCTTGATTACTCTCATTCGAAAACACCCTTAATACAGTTTCTCTGATCCATTTTAGTGCCCCACGAATTGTCTGTTCCGCATGATTATCTCTTGCCGCAATTACGAGCATTGGCGTATTGCTTTCAGACATAATCGATTCGGCTAGAATACCGTGGCGTAAAAGCACTTCTCTTTGCGCATCCGTGATCACTGCGGGATTAGAGCTTATCCGCTGCATTGTCCACACCGGTATCCGGTGGCCCCACCACAACTGGCGGCTGATGCACCAGTCGCGCTTCTGGCTAAGCCAGTCGATATATCCCTGGGCATAGCGTTCCGGAACGATTTTTACGCGACCGGATATTACCGCGTCAATGGCCGCCTGGGCTAGGCCGCTGGATTTGGTTCCATCGGCCAGTGTGATGCCGCCCTCCACATCGCCCATTTTCACAAACCATTGTTCGCTTAAATAGGGTTCAATGGGCGTTTTGCTGCGGTCACTGTGACCGACTTCATGCTCGTGCGGCTTTTTTTCTTCAATCAGGCTCAGCGATTCCAAATCTTCCAGAACACGCTTGCGGGCTTCCGTGGAAAATTTCAAACCCTCGTAGTTGTATGGCTGGCCGCGGAATTCACCCTTGCCGCTGGAATTGGTTTTCCCATCCGGCGTCAGCAAATTGATCTGAGGCAGATTATGCCGCTGGCCGGTGGCATAATCGTTGGGATCATGGGCGGGTGTCACTTTCACCACGCCGGTGCCGAACTTTGGATCCACCAGTAAGCCATCGGCGATAATCGGAATTTTTCGTCCCACCAGCGGGACGATCACATGCCGGCCAATTAAATGTTGATAACGCGGATCATCCGGATGCACAGCCACCGCGGTATCACCGAGCATGGTTTCCGGGCGTGTTGTGGCCACCACCAGATATTCGAGATCGCCATCGCGCCGATCGTTAATCGGATAACGGATGCTGGTCATCTGCCCCATGACGGTTTCGTGATAAATTTCATCATCCGCCACGGCGGTTTGTAAATGCGTATCCCAATTGACCAAACGCAGGCCACGAAAAATCAGGCCATCTTTGAATAATCGGAAAAACGCCTCACGCACCGCCGCGGCGCATTGGTCGTCCAGGGTAAAACGCGATCGTGGCCAGTCACAGGAAGCCCCCACCGCTTTTAATTGATCCAGAATCCGATTGCCGAACTTTTCTTTCCATTCCCAAATCCGTTTGACCAGTTCATCGCGGCCTAGATCGTGGCGATTTAGTTTTTCTTTTTCAAAAATCGTTTTTTCCACCACCGCTTGCGTGGCAATACCGGCATGGTCGATACCGGGCATCCAGAGTGTGTCATGGCCCGCCATGCGGTGATATCGCGCCAGAATATCCTGAATCGTCGCGTTAATGGCGTGACCAAGATGCAACGCCCCCGTCACATTCGGCGGAGGAATGACCATACTGAATCGTTGATCCACCGGCTTATCACCTGCGACGGCATGAAAGCCGCCGGTTCGATCCAGCCATTTTTTATATATCCGGTTTTCCACTTCCACCGGCTGGTATTGGCTTGAGAGTTCTTCAGTCACAGAATTCCTTTTATTAGTTTTCAGTTTAATTTTTCAGCGATTAGCCTTCGGCGATCAGCTTTCAGCTTTGATGCTCGATCGCTGAAAACTGAACACTGAAAACGTTATAGGTCACACCGTCGCCGTTTGTACTTTTGCTACGGCTTCTTCGGCGTGGATGAGCCGGTATTCCACCGCATCCGCGATGGCCTGCCAACTGGCTTCAATGATATTTTCCGAAACACCGATGGTGCCGAAAATCCCTTCTGGTGAACGAAATTCAATAACTACCCGCACTTTTGCCGCCGATTCCGCACGACCATTAACCACCCGCACCTTGTAATCCACCAGATGCAAATCAGCAATAGCCGGGAACTCCGGTTCCAGGGCGTAACGTAATGCGGCATCCAACGCATTAATCGGGCCATCACCTTCGGCGGACGCATTGATCTCGCGTTTGTTGGCTATCACCGACAAAGTAGCTTTGGTTATCGGCTTGCCATTGGCCTGCCGGGTAATGGCGCAGCGATAACTCTTAAGTTCAAAGAATTTTTGCATGCGTCCGATTTGGCGACGCACGATTAACTCAAATGACGCTTCCGCCGCCTCAAACTGATAGCCCTGATTTTCCAATTCCGTTACCTGATCCAGTACCTTTTTCAAGGTGTCGCGATCATGCAAAATATTAAACTTTTTCCCGGCTTTGGCGGCGATGTTGGAAATACCGGATAGCTCGGAAACCAGGATGCGCCGCGAATTGCCTACCAATTCGGGTGCCACATGTTCGTAACTGCCGGCCATTTTATTGACCGCATGAACGTGCATGCCGCCCTTATGGGCAAAAGCGCTGGCGCCAGTGTAGGGCTGATTATTCACCAGATTCAAATTCGCTATTTCGTATACATATTTTGAGCTTTCGGTCAAATGAATCAGGGAATCTTTCTTCAGGCAGTCATAGCCCAATTTCAAACGCAAATTGGCGATTACCGTCGTGATATCCACATTGCCGCACCGCTCACCAATACCATTAATCGTCCCCTGCACCTGTACCGCACCCGCGGCCACCGCCGCCAGTGCGTTAGCCACCGCCAGCCCACTGTCATTATGCGGATGAATCCCGATCGGCGTGGCAATGATATGCCGGGCCTGCCGCACACATTGTGTAATCTGTTCCGGCAGCGAGCCGCCGTTGGTATCGCACAAACACACCAACACCGCACCCGCCTGCGCCGCGACGGCGATGGTTTTCAATGCGTAGTCCGGATTAGCCTTGAAACCATCAAAAAAGTGTTCCGCATCGTACATGACCTTGCGGCCGAGACTTTTGAGATATGCCACTGAATCAGCAATCATATCCAGATTTTCCTGCAGGGATACACCCAGGACTTCAGTAACGTGCAAGTCCCAGGTCTTGCCCACGACCATAACGTACTGGGTCTGGGCATCACGCAAGGCATTAAGCCCGACATCGTCCGCCGGGGCAAGGCCCTTGCGGCGCGTCATGCCGAAAGCCAGAAGTTTAGCCGTTTGCAGTTTCAAGTCACGGGCCGCATGAAAAAAAGCCGCATCTTTGGGGTTGGAAAGCGGATAACCACCTTCGATGAAATCCACGCCCAGTTCATCGAGCCGATGGCAGATCAGAAGTTTATCCTGCAGGGAAAAACTCACGCCTTCACTCTGGCTGCCATCGCGCAGCGTTGTGTCATATATTTCTATTCTTGGCATAACAACCTCGTTAAACACCCACGATATTATAAGGATTCATCGGCAACCACGCACCAGCACCACAGCGCGACTATTGTACGATAGGTCTTGGCGCGCACGCCGGTAATAGATAAAATAGTAAATTCGTCGTTGAGAATAATTGACGCAAAGCGGAGTTAATATGAGTACGGGATCGGGAACGAATTGGTTTGCGGCGGTGGCGCTGCACTGGACGGGCGGCTTGGCGTCGGCCAGTTTTTATTTGCCCTTTCGCGGTGTCAAACGCTGGAGTTGGGAAACCTATTGGCTGGTGGGGGGATTTTTCAGTTGGATCGTCGCCCCGCTGGTGTTTGCCTATCTGCTGGTGCCGGATTTCTGGCAGGCCATTCACACCGCCAGCAGCTCCACGCTTTTTTGGACTTACTTTTTCGGCGCCATGTGGGGGCTGGGCGGTCTGACGTTCGGCCTGACCATGCGTTATTTGGGTATCGGCCTGGGAATGGCTATTGCGCTAAGCTATTGCGCCGCGTTTGGCACGCTTATGGTACCAATCTACGATGGGCAATTTGGGGCCCTGCTGACGCATCTCTACGGACTGGTCATTCTGCTGGGGGTACTGGTCTGCCTAGCAGGTATTGTGGTCAGCGGCATGGCCGGCATGGCCAAAGAAAGAGAACTGCCGGAAGAGCAAAAACAAAAGGTGGTCAAGGAATTCAATTTCAAAAAAGGCATCATGGTGGCGACTTTTTCCGGCATTATGAGTGCGTGTTTTAATTTTGGGATCACTGCGGCCGCCCCTATTCAAGCGGTCAGCAAACACCTGCTGGCAACCCACCACGCGTCCAATATATGGAATGGCCTGCCCTCGCTGATTGTGGTGCTCTGGGGCGGATTTACGACCAACTTCATCTGGTGCCTGATCCTGCATATTAAGAATCGCAGCGGACGGCAATATGTGGCGTCTACCTCCGCACCGGATGAAAATCGTATCGTCACGGGACTGGACGGCCCCGGTTATTCCCAGCCGGTGGGAGATATTGTTCTGCCGGTGAATCGTGTGCCGTTGCTGAATAATTACACGCTCTCCGCAATGGCGGGCGTGACGTGGTATCTGCAGTTTTTCTTCTATACCATGGGCCAAACCAAGATGCCGGCGGCGGGAAAATTTTCCGGCTGGACGCTGCACATGGCCAGCATCATTATTTTCGCCACCTTGTGGGGCGTGATCCTGCATGAGTGGAAAGGTACCAGCAAAAAGACCCACGCCCTGATCACCGGTGGCATTGTTGTGCTGGTGCTTTCCACCATCATTGTCGGTATTGGCAACTATCTAAAACAAGCCCCGACCGCCAAAGCCGCCAAGCCCGCGGCCGCGCTGGTCGTGCCGCAACATGCCACGTAAGCTGACTGCTGCAAAGCGATACGTTCAACATACCGGCGTTGCGGTTTCAGCAACTCGGTTTACGGCACTGTCGCATCCTGATCCAGATCCCAGGTGCGTCCGTCGCGCGCTAAGAGGTCGAGGGCGGCTTGCGGCCCCCAGGTGCCGGGAGCATAACAGCTTAATGGCGGAACCCCAGTAGCCCAGGTTTCCTCAATGCGGTCAATAATGTGCCAGGCATTTTCCACTTCATCGCGGCGGATAAACAGAGTAGCATCCCCGAGCATGGCGTCGAGTAATAAACTTTCATACGCCTCAGGAGAATAACTGCCAAAAACTTCATGATACTCAAAATCCATTTGAATCGGCGCGATATTGGTAACCGTGCCTGGTCGTTTAGCGTTAATCAACAGCGAAATACCTTCTCCGGGTTGAATCCGCAACGTTAATATATTGCGCGCCAGATTGCCACCCGGCGCATTAAACAACACGCCGGGAGCCGAATTAAAGTGAATGCTTACTTCCGACCCCTGCCGCTTCAAATGCTTGCCGCTGCGCAGATAAAATGGCACGCCATGCCAACGCCAGTTGTTGATATCCAATTTAAGAGCGGCATACGTTTCAGTCCGGCTATCCGGCGCCACGCCGCGCTCCTGATGATAGCCCAGCACCGGCCGGCCGTCGACGATTCCTTCGGTATACTGGCCGCGCACGGTAAAGCGCGCTGCTTCTTCCGGCGTGAACGGCTGAATTGACTTAAGCACCCGGACTTTTTCATCCCGGATGGAATCACCATCCAGCGACACCGGGGGGTCCATTGCCACAAGTGTCAATAACTGCATAAGGTGATTCTGCACCATATCACGCAGTGTGCCCGCGGTTTCAAAATATCCGCCGCGGCCTTCCACGCCCAAGGTTTCTCCCACCGTAATCTGAACATGATCCACATACCGGCGGTTCCAGATCGGCTCGAAAATACCGTTGGCAAAACGGAAGACCATTAGATTCTGTACGGTTTGTTTGCCCAGATAATGGTCAATGCGATACACCTGCGATTCATCAAATACGCGGTTGATGTGCTGGTTGAGTTCCCGCGCTGTAGCCCGGTCGCGGCCAAAGGGTTTCTCCACGATCACCCGCCGCCACGCCGCACTGTTAAAGGGGTCAATGTTACCGAGGCCCGCATCACCAAGCCGATCCACAATGGGGCCAAATTCCATGGGGCTGGTCGCGAGATAGTAAAGCCGCCGACCGCCGGTATTGAAGGTTTTATCCACCTCCGCCAGCCGCCCAGCCAGGCTGTGATAGCCCTCAGTATTTTCGAAAGTGCTTTGATGATAAAAAATTCTGGCGGCCAGATCGCGCCATAACTCCGGCTCCACCGGTTTACTGCGGGAAAAGGTGTTAACAGCGTCTTGCATCTCAGAGCGAAACTGCGCATCGGTTTTGGGACGACGGGCAAAGCCAACGATCACGGTGGATTTGGAAAGCAAGCCGTCATGGCTAAGATTATATAAGGCGGGGAGCAGCTTGCGGGCCGTTAAATCACCGGTAGCGCCAAAGATGACAATAGCGCACGCGGGCGCGGAAGTAATCGTTGCTTTTTGCGGCGGCATTCCATGGTTCCTTTCAGTAGGTTTTTCACCGACACTCATTGCGTTTATCATACAAGCTTTGAGCATTGGAGTAATCCATGATGGTCGATACCCTCTGGGCCCCTTGGCGGTTGGAATATATTCAAAGCGTTACCCGGCAAGCAACCGGTTGTTTTCTATGTGAGTTGGCGCAACACCCGGAAAAAGATGCGGCCAATTTTGTGGTTCAGCGTGGGCAATACGGCATGTTGCTGATGAACCGCTATCCTTATGTCAATGGCCATCTACTGGCGGCTCCTTATCGCCATGCGTCGGATTTGCCGGAATTAGCCATTGCGGAGCGGGCCGAGGTGCTGGAACTGGCAATATTGGGTCAGCAGTTACTGACCCAGGCCATGAATCCGCAGGGATTCAATATCGGCATTAATATTGGCCGCTGCGCTGGTGCGGGCGTACCCGGCCATGTACATATACACATTGTGCCACGGTGGAACGGTGATGTAAATTTCATCAGCGTGGTCGGGCAGGTGCGGGTGATTCCACAAGCCCTGGAAGAGGCCTATCGCCAGATCATGGAACAGGCCGTCAGACGGCGTTGCGACTCGGGGCCAGCGTCCTGATATTCACCGCTTCATGCTGCGTCTGTCTAATGAGATGTCGGTTTTTCGCCGGTGGGCAAACCTTTGAAACCATAACATTTCCACACATCCAGATGTTTTACCACCACGCCGTAGTAATAAAGCGGCACAATAAACATCTTGCTGACATGCGCGAAAGCGGGTTTGATCAGGCGATCAAATACCTGCGGCGAAAAAGATCCCGTTAGTACCGCATCACGACCAAGATAACGCAGTTTGCCGGTACGGGGGTTCATTTGGTTGGGGCCTGGCCAGAGATCAAACTGACAGTGCTTGCCGCCCATGGCCGTCTGCAAACAAAATACAAATGGATGTCCCGGCAGATAATAGCACAATGAACTGGAGGTATCCCAGCGGTCATCCATCACCAGCGGCAGCGGGCCATGGCCATCCCACATGGATAAACGTACTTTTTGAATTGCTTCAGCGCGGACCTTTAGCGCGTGGAGGCGAAATGCCGGATCAAATCTTTTGGCAGGGAAATGTTTACCGGTGGGATCAATCTTGGCCAGCACCGGATAAAGCAATTGCACATTTTCCGCAAACACAAATAGCGCGAATCCCCACGCCACACCCGCGATAATCCACCGTCGCACCGCCGTGCGCTGCGGCAGCGGCTGATTCCACCAGCGTGTGGCCATTCCCGCAAAAAGCACCATCGCGGTAAAATAGCCCCCGGCCGGCCAATTGGGTTGCACCTTGCTCCAGAAACTTAAAAGAAAATAAAAAGCGAAAATCGGCAGCGTTATCCAGATCAAAAAATCCCACACCGCACGGGCGACCGGATTTTTGAGTTTCTTTAAATCCCGCATAGCTTCAATGAAGGCCAGGACCAACAGGACAAACAAAATGCCCGCAAAAATGCCCGCTTGCGACAGCACAAACATGGTGACATTCAACGGCGCTTGTCGCAAATGCCACCAGATTCCCTGGGTGGCCTGTAAACCGCCTTCACCACCAATAGCCCGAAACATAATCCAGCGATGTTGGGCGTTCCAGACCAAGGTTGGAATTTGGATCGCCAGCGCCAGGAGTGTCGCTCCCAGGCTATGCCACGTTGCGAGCTTTTGCCGTAAATAAGGATTTCTCCAGGCGGCCAGCGCGGCGGACGGTGGGATAAACAGTAGTACCGGCTTGCATAATAGGCCCAGTCCCACCAGCAGGCCGGATAAATAAAGCCAGCCGATTCCGGCGCGGCCGGACTGCTGCGGCCGCAATGCTCCCGACTCCGCATACTGCGGTTCCACGGCCAGCCACAGGCATACACAAGCCCAGGCCCAACATAAATACATTGGGGAATCAATGGTAATAATTAAGCTGCCCACCGCAAATACCGGTACGCCCGCGGACAGGGCAATAACCATCAGTCCGGCACGATCATCGCGGAACATGCGCCGGGCAAGAAAAAAACTCGCCAGACCACTAAAAAACGCGAAAATAATCGCGGGCGTGCGAATAATCGGCATTGTGGCGTGTTGCCCGAACCAATGCCCCACCGCCGTGGCTGCATATATTATTGCCGCAATTCCAGGCCCCTTCGAATAGTATCCCCACGCCAGGTGACGCGACCATAACCAGTATTGGCTTTCATCCTCGGAAAGATCGAATGGGCAATGATGATATAAAAATAACAAATTGGAAAAAAATCCCAGGACTAATAAGCCTAATGCGGTGCGCACGCACCAGGCTTTCCGTATCCACGGATGCGCGGCCGTGGGTTCGTTTGGTTCAGCCATGTACGTTTCCTAAATTTAAGTCCGAAATCATCACAAAAAAGTATAGCAGATATATCGAGGCCGTGGGTAAAGTTATAATATATAAAAAGATGGCTGCTCATCATGCTGGCAACAATGGGTATTGATTCTGATTCCCAGGAACGCCTACGCCCCCCCTTGAACAATAGCGAATTTGCCATCCGCCCGCAAACGCCCCATGGGTGTTTGGCCAGCGCAGGAACATTGAAGATATATTTTCTTTTCAGCAGTAAATTGTTATAATATAGTAAATGAGGTCGGCTGGCTGTCGTATATAATCCAGTGCTGGATTGTCGGCAGTGAGTTGTAGACGTATTGGGCATCGACAAAGATGGAAGTACGACGGTAACCGATAATGATGCGGAATTTGCACCATAAATCGGAAGGTGAAATATTTATGAAAAGCCACAAGGAATTAATCATGAGTGTGCATCACAAGAAGCCCCGCAGTGCGGGTATTTCCGTGTTGATTTATGATCGTCCGTTACATCCGGAGCTGGTCGCCGCAAATATTCGTCGCACACGCCTCGTAGGTGAATTTGATGTTAACATCTGGTTGCTCAACAATGGCGGCCATTTGCTGGCGATTACCGGTCCACAGACCATCTGTGAGCTTTGTTGTTTCCCCAACAAATTATTGCCAGATCGCGGACTGCTGCAGCGCATTCCCTGCAAGGGGGATAAACTTTATGATGTGGAGCTGGGTAAAAGCCATCACTATTACTTGGCAATCAATGAAGAACACGTCACCGATACGCTTTATGAAAACTCTGTGGCGGAACTACTGCGCATCGCGGAGGAACAAGCCGGCGTAGTGGCACAACGGAAAAATGAACTTGATGAAACCGAAGGGTTGTCCGTTATGGTTACGCAATTACATCGCCGCGCTGTACATATTGAAAGTTTTCACCTGCTTCGCCACGCCCATGTGCTCGTGCGAACCCAGTCGGTTATTGAACCCAACCGCTAAGTCGCCGGGCCGAAATCATTTTTCCACCTTCGACTTGGACTGATGAAAACCGCAACTCCACGTTGATTTAATTATTATTGCGCACTACCGGCGCCGTAGCTTGGGGGGTAGGGCATGCTGTTGGAATGATCGGGGGCGCGGTCAGACCGCCTAATACTACAGCGCGACTTCGGCTTTTGAGGGCCAAAAACGCCCTTCCGAATTCCGCTTGTCCGCGATTAACGCAGGGGGCGATTAGGAAGTCGCGCTGTAGTACTAATGAGTGTAGCCGTGACGGGTTAGCTGGAGAGAATGGTAACTGTGTATGTTGGAGCATCCATGGGCCTGGGTATATTCCTATCAAGCGCAGGCCCGTCCGGTGGGCGCACCACGCAACCGTCCGTCGCTAACGCCCGGCTTCGCTTGCGCTGCCCCGGTGGCCGCGAATCAGCAAACGGATGGGGACTTCATGCAGCACGGTGCGCGCCTGCAACTGATGGATGAAGAAACGTTTATACTCTTCGGTAATCAGGCGGGGGTGATTGACAAACAGCACCAAGGTGGGAGGGCGAACATCTATTTGTGTGGCGTAATAGACTTTTACCGTTTTTCCTTCCTGACTGCTGGGTCCGCGCAGTTGTATAATATCCGCTACCGCCTGGTTTAATTGGCCCGTGGTCAACCGCGTGGAGGCTTGATCAAAAAGGGAAAAGGCCAAGCGAATGAGCGGCGATTGATCCGCGTCGGTTTGGGCACTAATGCACGCCACCGGTGCGTGCGCTAATTGCGGAAAGCGTTTGGCGGCATACTCGCCATAGCTGGGCATGGTTGCCTGTTCGCCCACCAGGTCCCATTTGTTCATCACCAAAATCACCGGACGGAATTCCTCCTGAATATAGGCGGCTAATTTTTGATCGACATCACTGATATCGGCCATAGCGTCGATGAGCAGCAACACCACATCCGCCCGACGGATCGAACGCTGCGCCCGGTGAAAGCTGTAAAATTCAAGGTCATTGCGCGTCATGCGAGCGTGTTTGCGCACACCGGCGGTATCAATGACGGTAATGGTGCGGCCCGCAATTTCCATCCGTACATCAATGCTGTCGCGGGTGGTGCCCGGCACCTCGGAAACGATGACGCGCTGCCCGCCCGCCAAGGTATTAATCAGTGTGCTTTTACCGGCGTTGCGTTTTCCGACCACCGCCAACTTGAGTTCCGACGCCGTTATGGTCACCCGTGCTTTGCGGCCCAGGTGGCGAAAAATCCCTTTTAACAGTTCTTCTTTACCCCGCCGATGCAGACAGGAAATCAGAACCATTTCGTCGAAGCCCAGGGAGAAAAACTCGGTGGCGTTGGCGGCCAGATTCGGACCGTCCACTTTATTGACCGCTAAAATAACCGGTTTGGAAAAGGGCCGGATCAACCGCGCTGCCGCGCTATCCAGAGGCATTGGACCGGTTTTGGCATCGACCACAAACAGCAGAACATCGGCGGATTCAATGGCCCGTCGAATCTGATCCTGGATCTGCGCGGTTAACTGATCCGGGTCTTCGATGCCGTAACCGCCGGTATCAACGAGTTCAAAACTCCGACCGTTACTTTCGACAATACTGGAAACGCGATCACGGGTAACGCCCGCCGTAGAATCAACAATAGATATGCGTTTGCCCGAGAGCATATTGAGCAAACTGGACTTGCCGACATTGGGACGCCCGACAATCGCGACGATGGGTATGGACATACAGGTTCCTTCGGCCTAGGCGTTGCGTCCGCAGCAATGCTTGTATTTTTTGCCGCTGCCGCAGGGACACGGATCATTACGGCCAATCTTGGGGCTGGCGTTGACAATCGGATCAAGGGCGGTCTCTTCGGGTTCCGCGCTCGGCGCGGGCGGCGGGGCCGCCTGTAATTCCCGGGCCGCGGCGCTGTCGCCCACACCATAAGATTCGTTGGCGTCAAAAAGTTCTTCTTGTCCGGCATACACGTTCCGCATATCTCCGGCGCCCGCCACACGCATACGGAAAATCACATCGGTGACTTTTTCACGCAGATTTTTCAGGAAATCATCAAACAGCCGCGAGCCTTCCCGTTTGTATTCAATGACCGGATCCCGCTGGGCAATGCCGCGCAAACCGATGGTGTCACGCAGTTGATCCATGGCATACAGGTGATCTTTCCAAGTGACATCATAAATCTGCAAAAGCACCGTTCGTTCCAATTCCGTAAGTTCCCGCCGCAAAAACGCATGTGCCAACTCACGAATGCGTTCGCGGCGCTCCTCCGGCGGTTCATCGTCAAATTCATCAGGCGCGGCTTGGGTAACAAACCGATCCGCGACCCAGGCTGCCAACATGCGCGATTCGGTAAGTTTGGCCACAGCCTGATCAATCTGGGCATCGATAGTTTCATGCGTCTGCCGGGAAATATCCAGCAACCGCCGCCGTAGTTTTTCTGCGTCCAACGCCCGAATTTCATCCCCCGAAATTGCCGTGCCGAATTTGGCCTTCACCCAGACAGCCAACTGTTCCGAAGCGTAGACATTTTCCAGACCTCCGGCGCCCAATGTGGCTTCAATGGCGTAATCAACGGGGTAACTGATTTCCCGCTGCTGATAAGCCCGCCGGGCATGGTCGAGGATCAGTTCCACGGCCTGATCCTGGGTTTTACCGGTCAAATCCGCTTCCGGAATGGTAAGTTCGAATTTATCATTGGCCCATTGCGCCAGTTGCTGCTGGGGATAGCCTTTCAAGAGATATTTCGCCAGCGGGTTGCAATCCCGGTGATCGATAAGATCCAGGGCCTTTTCCACCATGGTTTCAATAATTTCCTCGCGTTGCATGGTCTGGAGCTGCGCCGCGCTGATTTGCACCTGGAACTGACTTAAGGCCCAGGCGGCCATGCCCGCGTAGTCATAATCCTCCGGGTGAGCGTCGGGATCCATGAATTCCGCAATGGCGCTGCGGATATTACTGCGGGCATCTTCACGCGCCTTGTCTTTGATGGTCATTTCCAGCACCGCCAACTCCGTGTCGCGCAACTCCTGCGGATCAATGGCGGTGTTAAACGTTAAGCGCACCCATTCCGCTACACAGGTGGGAACATAATCCCGATCCAGATAATGCCCCACCGCGTCGCGCACGGATTCGCCGATCGTATCAAAAATAACTTCCTGCAGATTCCGCCCTTCTAAAATGGCCTGCCGCGACGTGTAAAAGAAATTGCGCTGATAATTGCGGACTTCATCATATTCCAACAGATTTTTCCGGATGCCGAAGTTACGCTCCTCCACCTTCTTCTGGGCCCGCGCCACCGCGCGGGAAACCATGCCATGCTCAATGGCTTCATCCTCCTTCATGCCCAGACGCTGCAGCGCCTTGAGCATGAAATCGCCGGCGAACAGCCGCATGAGATCATCTTCCAGGCTAAGGAAAAACCGCGACATGCCCGGATCACCCTGCCGGCCCGATCGCCCACGCAACTGATTGTCAATACGCCGGGATTCGTGGCGCTCGGTACCCAACACAAACAAGCCCCCCACGTCCACCACTCCCGCCCCCAGTGAAATATCCGTGCCGCGGCCCGCCATGTTCGTGGCGATGGTGACGCGTCCCACGTTTCTACCCTGCTTGTTGGTTTGCCGCGTGCCCGCCTTGGCGATGATCTCCGCTTCGCGCTCGTGATTCTTCGCGTTAAGCACCTCATGTTCAATGCCATGCTGCTGCGACAGAATATTCGACAGCCGCTGTGACTTTTCCACGCTCGTGGTACCCACCAGTACCGGCTGCCCACGGTCCGATACTTCCTTGATCTGCTCGACAATGGCATTCCATTTGGCGTTTTCATTCATGAAAATCAGGTCTTCAAAATCCTGGCGGCACAGCGGACGATTGGTGGGAATCGTGACCACTTCCAGATTGTATATTTTGCTGAATTCTTCGGCTTCCGTCATCGCCGTGCCGGTCATGCCGGCCAGGCGCTTGTAGAGTTTGAAGAAGTTTTGCAGCGTGATGGTGGCCATGGTCTGCGTTTCCGGTTTGACGGGGACCCGCTCTTTGGCCTCCACCGCCTGATGCAGGCCGTCGCTCCATTGCCGTCCCACCATCAGGCGGCCCGTGGACTCATCGACAATAATCACTTCTCCCTTCTGCACTACATAATCTTTATCAATTTCATAAACCACATGGGCCCGCAACGCCTGTTCCAACAGGTGCGGCCAATCCATATTGCCGCCGACATAAAACGAACCGACGCCCGCGAATTCCTGGGCTTTGCGGATACCCTCATGCGTTAAATGAGCGCTCTTGCGGTCCAGTTCCACCTCATAAAGCTGCACCTGTTTGGCCAACTCCCCTTCCGCGACCACCAGCTCCTTTTCCGTGTCCGTCATGAGATTCTGCAGGGATGTGATTTTGGCGGCATCGCCTCGGAGATTTTTGATTTCGCCTTCCGCTCCCTTGATTTTTCGCTTCAGAATTTCCACGCTGTGGTTCGCCGCGTCCCATGGTTTCTGCGCAACAATTATTTTTCGGATAACTTCATCGGCCTGGCGATAACGCGGAGAATCGTCATGGGCCGGGCCGCTGATAATCAGCGGCGTGCGTGCCTCATCAATAAGCACGCTGTCCACTTCATCGACAATGGCGAAATCCAGCGGTCCCTGCACCTGCTCGCCCAGTGATTGCTTCATGTTATCGCGCAGATAATCAAAACCGAATTCGCTGTTGGTACCGTAGGTGACCGTGCATTGATACGCCTTTTGCCGCGGTTCATTATCCATATTGGCCTGGATAAATCCCACGGACATGCCCAAGGCATAAAAGGCCGGAGCGACCCAGGCCGCATCGCGCCGCACCAGATAGTCATTGACCGTGACCACATGGCAATGTTTGCCCGCCAGGCCCATGAGAAAACAGGCCAGCGGCGCGACGAAGGTTTTACCCTCACCGGTGGCCATTTCCGCAATTTTCCCATCGTATAAAACCATGCCGCCGATCAACTGCACATCAAAGGGACGCGCCCGGTACGGGGGACGGGCATCCGGAACCGCATCCCGAATGGCCTGGTAAAGTTCCGGCGGAATTTCCACGAACCGCCAGTCATGTTCACCCACACATTTGGCTTTCACCTGCTGGTAGCTGCCTTGTGCATCCGGGGAAAGCTTGTTGCGGTCAAACGGAATCGCGGGATTAAACGCGTTCCGCAAACCGATGTTACGGTCCATGGATTCCCGCATCAGCGCGAAGGCCTCCGGGAGAATGGCCATATCCGATTCTCCGTCCGCCATGCGCCGGCGCAGTTCCTCCGCCCTGGCCCGGAGTTGGGCGTCGGTTAAGACCCGTATCCCCGGTTCCAAGACATTGATGGCCTCTACCCGATGGCGATAGGATTTAATCAAACGCCCATTGCGGGAGCCAAAAATTTTGGTCATTGATTTATTAAGAAACTGTGTAACCATAAAACCCTTTGATTTTTATAATTAGCATGAAATGGCTGTAATTGCTGGTGACTGTCTGCCTAACCGGTGCATATTTCCGCCGCTTCCATGAACACCCATGGTATTATACGCGCTGTTGTGGGTAGAGCATACTATGCCTATCCGCTCCGATAAGCCGGGCGGGACAATCCCTTACGCCATAGCGGGCGCATTCTTCCGAGCACCCGCATCGCAATGCGGTGGTCCGTGCGGAAACGATATTAGGAACCGTTCACGGAGATTCGACTGGGAAGCCTGCAGCACAATGCGGGCTTCTCCCGCAGCGCGAATTGGAAGCATTGAGGCCCCTGTCAGATCGGCTAATGGGTGTAGCCGTGAACGGTTACGACAATGCCTATTCCACCCCATGCGGAATGTACACAAACCGGTAATGGCCAGGCCTCAAATGCACCCAGATCACATTTCTGCGGAACGCTAAATGTGGTAACGCGGGCGGTTTGGCCATTATTCCTCCAAGAGGCTGGCCATTACATTCCACCTTCACCGCGCGGGCGCCCGGCAAGGCCATGATGGCGGCACTGGCCGGGGGAATGGTCACATTCAATGTCAACTGTTTGTCGTGCCAGCGCCAGTCGCTTTTAATTCGACCGAATCGGCTATCGTGTGTAGCCTTGGCCCACGGCAATGCTTTAACCGGATGTGGATTAATGATGATGACGCGAAATCCAGGGGAACGCCAATCAGGCTCAATACCCGCCAAGTCGTTGTAAAACCAGCCGAGAATGTCACCGAACATGATGTGATTCATGGATCCGGGATGTAGGCCCCAGCCTTCCCACAATGTGGTCGCACCATGCAATATCCATTGGCCATAACTGGGATAAGTCGTTTGCGTTGCGATGCGGTAGGCCAACGCAGTATGGCCGTAGCGGCTTAGCACCCGAAAAAGACATTTTGCTCCCAGTATGCCAACATCCAGATGGTCGTGATGGGCATGAACATCCGCCACCAGACGGCGAACTACTGCGGCCCGTTGACTTCTCGGCACCAATCCATAGTAAAGCGGCATGGCCTGGGCGGTTTGGCCGCCGTTACTGTATAAGCCATGTCCTTTATCGTATTTGGCGTTGAACGCTTTGCGAATGGAAGCGGCATCGGCGGCAAATATCCGCGCAGCCGCGGCTTTACCCAGCACAGCGGCCATACGCGACACCAGTACCGCATCATGGTACAGGATGCAGGAGGAAGTAAAGAAAACCGAGGGCGGCCTTCGGCTGCTGGTGGCCCAGTCGCCCAGCACCCACCGGTTCCCCTGGGAGTGGTTATACATGGCCAGCGTATAAAGGAAGTATTTTTTTATTCCATTATAATCTTCACGTAAAATTTCCCCGTCGCCCTGATACAGATATTGGTTCCAAGTAACAAACTCGTAAGCGCTTTCCCAGTCCGGAGCGTTGACATTTCCCCAGCCCGGAGTTGGATTGATGAGATAAAGCTGGCCGCCGGGTTGTTGCTGGTCCTTAAAATCATTGAGCCACTTCGCATAGCCCAATTGATTATTGTAGGTCATCATCCCCTGCACCGAGGCCACCCAGGCATCACCGGTCCATCCGTCCTTCTCACGGGTGGGACAATCCGTGGGATAACCCACAAAATTCGAACAATAGGCTCGATTGGTGGCATCGGCGATGGCATTTAACAGTGCGTTGGCGCTCCAGAATACGCCGGACCGATGGAAGGCCGTATGAATGAAATCTGCCTGAATATGAACAATATCCTGCCGCGCGGCCAACCCGTTGATCTGCACATACTGAAAGCCATTGTACGCAAAAGTCGGATGAAAAGTGAAAGGTTTGCCGTTGGCTGGGATAATGGTGTCCGCCTGAAATGAACCCGTATAAGTAAAGCCGGATATTGGATTGCGGTTTACCAACCCATTGGCGAACAGACGTTCACCGTATTTGATCACCACCGGCACCCCGGTTTTTCCCTTGGCAGTTAATGTCACCCACCCCGACATATTCTGTGGAAATTTAACCACAAATACATGTGTTTTAGGCTCGGTAATGGACAGCGGAGCCAGACGTTGCACCACTTCACAGGGGGGCATGAGTTGGGAGGTCAGACGCCCGGTCGGTGCTCTGGCCACTTTGGCGTGCGGATACGCGGCAAGTTTTTTTTGCGGATTGTTCCATCCTGATATTTTCAGCGCCGCATCATAAACTTCACCATTATACACGCCATCGGCCAGACGTGGGCCGGCGGCAGCCTGCCAAGTGCTGTTGGTGACCAGCCAAGTCGATTTACCATCCGGTGCCCGCATCAGCAGATTCATACGCACCCTTGGCCACGCCCGCCAAGGGGCATTCTGCCAACCCCACACATCGCGCTCCATTACGTTGTACCAGCCGTTGCCTAATTCAATGGATACAATATTGCGACGGCCCTTCCGCAGCAGCGGGGTTACATCGAAACTTTGGTACGGCACAGCCTTGGAATAATCGTACAGCGTCGATTCCAATTCCCCTTTGCCAACCTTGTGACCGTTGATCAATACCTTCCAATAACCTAAACCGGCCATATACAAATACGCATGATTGAAATCGTCTGGCACCCGGAAAACCTTGCGAAAAATCGGACAAGGCTGATTTTGCACCCACTTTGGACGCGCTGCTACACCATGCCACGGTCCATGACCCCACGCCGCCAGCACCACAGCCCGGTCTTGGCGCGGCACGCCAGCCATCCAATTGGTTCCGGGCTTTATTTGAACCGCCGACCATTTGGCATCCGTCACAAGGGTCTTATTGAAGCCATCGGCACCTTGCATCCACATCCGGGCGATCAACCCCGATGGATTGGGTGCCGTGCCGGTATTTTTTAGCAACACCACGATTCGATTATCGCCCGGGCGAAGATACCGGCCCACTTCCAGAACCGCCGGCTTTTCCCACGGCGCACCGAATTTCTGCATGACCACATATCCATTGATGCCGATACGGCAGTAATTATCCCCCGCGATTGTCAGCACGGCACGCGAAACGTCGGTGTGCCGTGGCAATTTGAATCTCCGCTCCAGCACATAAAATCCCACCGGGGCATTAAATGTACCAGCCTGGGCAACGCCCTTGGCCAGGATCCAGTTGGCCCCGGACAACTGGGGCGCCGCCACCGCCAGGTCCGCATTATCCGCGTTCTGATAAAAAGCATTGGTGATGTGCGGGTGATAAGTGATCCACTTTCCACGCCAATTGCGGGCATAAAGCGGCCCGGTCATCCAGCTTGCCGACCGGCTCCATTGTGATTGCCAGCCACGCTTGCCCCAAACCCGCACACGCCAGTAATAATATCGGTACGACTTGAATGTCGGCCCGTTATATTGCGGGAGAAAATCCGGATTCTCTTTCACTTTTCCTGAATCCCATACCAGCGAATGGCCACTTTTAAGTCCAGCTTTACTTGTGGACACTTGGATTTGATAGGCCGTCTCATGCCGTAATTTATCGCGTTGCGGCGGCGCCCACGTAAGGCGCGGATGGAGTTTCTCCACGCCCAGGGGATTCTCGGCCCAGTCGCAGCGTAAACGGAACGGTGCGGTGGTCGAAACGTGGGAAAACCGCGCCGGCAACTCCGGCCTGATCTGATCCACCTGCGGAATTTTCGCGAGGATTTTACTTTGCGCACTGGTATGTTCCGGGGGTGCGGCACAAATGCCGCCACCAATACCAAGCAGACCGAAGCCACAAAATAACAACACCAGAATTGGGCCCACCGTCTTCATTATTTTAAACTCCTGCCAGCCTTGATCGGAAAGTATTTTGCCCACTCCAACAGGCGGTAATTCAGCAACCGTTCCGCAAACAACCATCATTTTTAGCCACCGGAGCCTCTCGGCGGTTATTTTCGGCGCTTAAGCGTCGCAACAAAATACCCCGAGCCTTTCGGCTGGTTCTTTTAGCCGTCGGCAGCGTTGCTCGCTCGTTACAGAATCCGTGCGGATATACGGCTTGCCAGCGGCCAAAATTGCTGCGCCATAATTGCTCACGTTATTTTGTCGCGATTCCTTACCAACCAAAGAAATCGCCGGCTCGCTGGCAGCGTACCTTGATATTCGATATTGGCACCCAGCGCACGGAACCATCATTGTACATCTCGTGAATTCCGGCCGGTACCGCCGGGCCGTAGACGCCATTGACATTATCCGAGGCTGGCAGGTTGGCGGTATCGGAATTTGGAAGGCCCGCCGTGGTAACAAATCCCACATTCGTGGCCCAGCTTGAAAAAATAGCCGATTCCGTAACCAGAAGCGACCCGGGCGGAGACTGGGCATTGAGTACCGGTTCATGTTCGGGATCATCGTTACGCCACTGCCAATCCTGCGGCATAAACTGCGGAGCTAAATCATAGGCGGGGCTGTAATCCACTTCGGCGGTTCCCGGCCCGCCATAAGTCGCGGCGGAATAGTTTCCGTGGTCTATCCAATCTATGAAACCGGTATAAAAATCCCAATTAATCAACAATCCTTGGGCGTTGTAATAGCTCGCGGGAATGGATGAAAGGCGGGACGCCCCCGGCTGTGAAGAAAACAGCAAACTCACGCCTTGGGCGTTGGGATTTAAAATTCCGGGCTGAAAATTTTGGGTGGTCAGCACATTGCCGCCCGGTGCCGGTCCGGAATAATACAACAGTTCAAGCCCCCATGCCGGGAAGCCGTTGAAACCCCCGCCATACGCCCCCATCGGCCAATCGGCCACCCAATTCGGCGGATATTGGCCCCGGTATTCATTGGCATATTCCTGCATGGCAATGCCGATTTGCCGCATATTGGAGGCGGTTTGTATACGCAACGCCAATCGCCGGGCTTTGGCTAACGCCGGCAACAGCAGGGCAATGAGAATGGCAATGATGCTGATGACCACCAGTAATTCAATGAGGGTGAACGCCGCCTTGCGGTTCAATGACCAATGACCAATGAGCAATGAGTCGGACGGCTTCGTCGCCCTCAAAATCGCAGGAGTTCCTTTTTTCTGATCATTGATCATTGATCGTTGATGATTAAGGCCGTGGGCCGCAGGAGTTACGAGATAGGAGTTAGCCTCGGTGTGCCGGGATTGATGCGCTGCGCTTCCCTGTATTTCTTGCTCTTTAATACGGGTGAACGCGGGGCGTTTCATATTGAATTTCCTTGAGAAGAGTTTTCAGTTTTCGGCAACTCGTTAAAACACTCATCCTTTATGGTGCGCCTTGGCGGCAACGGCCCGCAGACTCACATCATCGAGCAAAATGGTGGAGTCATTGTAGGCAGTGCCGGCACTGTCTTTGGCGGTGTTGATATTACTGAATCGCAATGTGGCGGTATGGCCCGTAGCGGTGTAATAATACCTGACCAGATAATATGGCGTAGTATCCGTTTGGGTCCTCACCGGGGTAATCGTGATGCCCCCGCTGGGCGTCAGTGTGCTGGAGCCAAGTTTCACCACCATTATTGGATTCGCCGCCGCCGGAAACGTAGCATAGCGAGCGTTGTAGTAAAAACGCAGCACGTACTTTTTCCCGGGCACGAGTCCGGAAAGTTTCTGACTTAGTGCCTCTACTTTACCGTTATTGCTTTGGATGAAGGCTACTTGCGATCCGTTGGGTATGGCTCCGTTGTCAGCGAATGGACCGCTGCTGGTATTCACTCCGGTGGCACCCGTATCGGTGCTCTTCCAATCCTTTATCGGGCCATAGCCCGGTGCCGGGGTCGTGTTATCTTCAAAACTTGGGTTATGAACAACAATGACGTTGGCGCCAGCCGCAACGGCGGTATCAAGTCCAAAAACCAGCGCGACGGCCAAAGCCAGCGCGGCCACACCAAGGCCAAGCGTTGCGGCCAATGATTTAAACAACATACACCACCCATTTTCAAGCCGAGCCAACGCGCTGATATACTCCGTGCGCCTTCCAATGCGACGAAGTGAAGCCGTGGCCCACTGATCGCAGACATCTTACCCGCATCGGAAACACGGCAAAAGCAGGCGGGACGCCCGCGATACCTACGCCGCCCTTGCCTTCGTGACCAAGTATCATCAATGGCCGCACCGAGTATAATGGTGCTAAAATCACACCGCCTTCCGGCGTTTTAGCAACAGCAATCCAATCGCACAAACCGCCACCAGGCCCAGCGTCGCTGGTTCAGGCACCGCCTGCAGGCTGACATCATCCAACAACAGCGAGGTGTCGCTGCCGGCAGCCGTATTGATATTGCTGAATGACAGCAGTTCCGAAGTTCCGGTCGCCGTATACGAATAATCGGCAAAATTGTAAGGATTGCTTCCGCCGACCGGGTTTACATTCAGGCCGCCGGTTGGTGTGAAGGTGGTGGACCCCAGCGACACCTGCATCAGGGGTGTAACAGAATTATAGTTTCTGGCATTGTAATAAAAACTCAGTTTATATTGCTGTCCAACTGTCAATCCGCCAATCATCTGGCTGAGAGTTGTGACTTGGGCATTATTTACCTGCAGATAAGCCACCTTGGAACCATCGGGAATGGTGCCGTTGTTTGCAAATGGCGAGCTGCCGCCGGTCGATATACCGGTCTCATTGGTCGCGGTCCAGCCCGCAATGGCATTTGTATACGTATAGCCATTGCCGCTGGGCTGGCCACTGCCTTCAAAGCTGGGATTGGCGATAACCACCTGATTAGGTGCCCGTTGAATGATGGAAATGCCATCAATCAACAAGGTGCTGTCACCGGCGGTACCGGCCGAGTTGGAAATCGACAGAGTGCCGCTGGATGCGGTTGGCGTAAATGTTGCGTTCAGGAACGTATAGTTCGGACTGGCAACTGACACCGCAGGAACATTGACCAGCGTCTGACTGCCATAGGTGACGTCCATGCTTGGTGTGTAGGGAGCTGGTGGGCTGCCCGCCGTTTGTCGCGCGTTATAAAATACCTGAAACCAGTACTGCTGGCCGACATTCAAGCCCGTAATATTTTGACTCAATACCGCCGTAGCCCCAAAGTAGTCTTGAATAAACCCGACCTGTGACTGATCCGGAATGTTGGTGTTAAGCGCAAACGGTTCCGTATTGTCATTCACACCGGATCGCGATGTATCCGTACTGGCCCAATCAGTAATGGCCCCATAACCTGGCGACGCGATGGAGTTATCTTCAAAACTCGCATTGCCCACCGCAATGGATTCTGATGCCGCGACGATACCGCCCGACACCAAGCCCGCAGCCGCCATAACTGCCGCCGCCAACAAGGTTAAATGCACCGATTTGGAAAACATTAACGACTCCTTCCGCTCCATATTGGAGCTGTGTGAACTGTCCATTAACCGAATGGACGACGGTTTGCCGCAACCATCTGCGGCAGATGTAATGATACTGAATTTTGTGCTCATACTATGTTTCCTTGTATAAGAAACTACTTTACTCTCTCACTCCACGCCAACCACAACGGTTGGCAAATCTGAAGTTGAAAGCTCCTTGAATACACTAAGTCGGCCCGCCTTGGCCAATGCAGCCACCCTGCCGAGAAAAACCTTTCCGCCCTACAGCCTCCTTTCTTTAATCCGCCTTTTGGGCGGACAGAACAGTAGAACAGTTGAGCAGGAGAGTAACCACCTTGTGATCCGAAAAACTAATTCCGAATTCAATGAAGGTTTGATTGTCTCGCAACCCTACCATCCTAAAACTCCGTCGCCTTGGACCGAACAATGGGTAACATCCAAGCACTATGTAATAGTGTATACCAAGTTCCAGATGAAAGCAAGACTACAAAGGAAAAAATCCAACCGCGCAAAGGCCGCAATATATAAAATAACCCAAATGTGCATCGCCTATATTATCGGACGTCAGCGGTCTAATGAAAGTTGCGGATTTCAACTGGTTTTACATAAGGCTGCCAGCGGGACAATCCCTTACGCCATAGTGGGCGCATTCTTCCGAGCACCCGCATCGCAATGCGCTGGTCCGTGCGCAAACGATTATTGAACACAATCACATCGCCCACTACACCAACCCCGATGGTGGCCGGTCTTCCTTGGCGGAGGCCCAGCCTTTGTTGGGCTTGTGGCCCATACGGAAATACAGTTCTCCACCGGCCACAATATCGGCGTGGGTGAACCAGGACCGGGTCAATTCCTTTCCGTTGAGTCTGGCGCTTTGGATATAAATGTTTTCCGCTGAATTGTTTTCCGCGATGATGGTAAATGTTGTTTTGGCGGCGGGGTTGTGGATTTTCGCCCGGTTTACCAATGGACTGCCAATCACGTACACCCCTGTGGCCGCATTCACCGGGTAAAAACCCAACGCACCGAGGGTAAAACAACTGGAAGTCTGCCCAACATCATCGTTGCCCGGAAGTCCCTTGGGCGTATCGTTATACAGCCCCAGTACCTTGCGAATCCAATACTGCGTTTTCCATGCCGCCCCGGCAAATGGATACAGGTATGGGATGTGGTTGCTTGGCTCGTTGCCCTGCGCATCCTGACCCACCATGCCGGTAATGTCCACATCATAATTGCGAATGTGGGATGGTGCGGTGAACAGGGCATCGAGCTTGGCGATGAATGGCTCATCGCCGCCAAAAAGATCAATCAACCCCTGCACATCCTGCATGACATTAAACGTCGCCTGCCAGGCATCCGATTCCGTGTAGTCCGCCCAGTATTCCTCATTGGGATGGAAGGCCCGGAATATTCCCTCCCGCCACTGGCCATCCGCAGTTTTCCCGCGCATGAATCCGATTTTGGAATCAAAGAGATTTTTATAGTTCTGGCCGAACTTATAAAACATTTTTGCATCATCATGTTTGCCCAGCAGCTCGGCCATGGCACCGACGCACCAATAATCATAAGCAAAATCCAGACTACGCGAGACCGCCTGCTTTTGCCGCTCGTACCCAATTGATTTGGCGGCAGTTTGCGGCGCGGCGGGCAGATAACCATAATGCCGGAAGGCGGCCTGCATTTCCCGGCTGCCGTTGGCGGTGGCACCCAACAGGGCGGTGTCCCGCATGGCGGCATAAACTGCTGCCACGTCATAACCACGGAAGCCGCGCGTATAGGCACCAAGAATCATGCCGACGGCATGAAATCCCGTCATGCACCACGTTTCGTTTCCCCATAACGGCCAGACCGGCAGGGCGTGAGCATTGAGTTGCTGATAATCCGTCAGCAAGGTGTTGATCATATCATTGGTTCGGTGCGGCTGAGTCAGCATGATAAAGGGGAATTCCGCCCGGTAGATATCCCATATCGACATGGTGGTGTAATTGGTGAAGCCGGGATTGGGATGATTTTTATGATCTTCACCGCGATACTTGCCATCCACATCGTTAAATGTGGTCGGCCCGATCATCCCGTGATACGCCGCGGTATAAAAAGTCTGCTTAAGCTCCTTATTGGGCAGTTCGGCGTCCAATGCGCCTAAGGCGTTATTCCATTGTGCGGCGGCTTGGGAGGCTACTTCATCAAAATTCCAGTGCGGAATTTCCGTCCGTAAATTCTTGCGGGCACCTTCAATGCCGGTACCGGAAATACCCACCCTGATTAACACCGGCTCACGGACGGTGTTTGAAAAAGCAAAAGCGGCTTTAATTTTCGGCCCCGGAACTGAGCCGACACCTCCGGCCTGAACCTTTCCATTCCGCTGTACCTGACAGGATGCAAAGGGATGCGAAAACTCCATAACAAAATAAACCTGTCGATCCGGTGCCCATCCGTGCGTGCCGCGATAACCGCTGATGGTGGTTTCGTTCTCAATGTTAAGTTCGGCTTCGTACACCGACGCATCAAGCGTATGCACCAGGTCAAGAATAACATGCCTCTGCTTAGCATCCGGAAACGTGTACCGATGCATGCCGCAGCGGTTGGTGGCGGTCAGCTCCGCCGCAATGGCGGAATCCTCCAGCCGCACGCTGTAATATCCAGCCCGGGCGGTTTCGTGCTGATGCGAAAACCGCGAGGCATATCCCGGCGCACGCGAAACCCACCCCGATTCTGTCCCAATCTGCCGGTCTTGGGCGTCATGCTGCCAACCCGGTCCGCCGGGATTCCAGCGCACCGTCCCGGTACCGGGCATCAGCAGCACGTCGCCAAGATCCGAGCCTCCCGATCCGGAAATATGCGTGTGGCTGAAACCACGGATAACGTTGTCAGGGTAAAAGTATCCGGAACAGTGTTCCCATGGATACACGATCACATTTCGCCCGTGCCGCCACCACTGCGGCTGGGCCTGTCCGGCGGTATCGGGGCTAAGCTGCACCAGCCCGAATGGAACCATCGCACCGGGAAAGGTGCGCCCGTAGCCCCCGGTACCGATCATGGGCCGCACCGCGCCAACGGAACCGGACACAAAGGCCTCACGCAACGGATCAACAACAGCACCACCCAACACCCGCCGACCCTTTGGCCACGCCAATGTCGCACCAGTGGCTGCCACCGAGGCCACGACAGCCCGCTTTAGAAATTCCCGCCGCTGTACCGCGCAATTTTTGGCAGTCATGTTTAACCCTTTCAAATCCGCCACATACTTGTCGATCTCCTGCACTTCAGTTTCTATCCTGCGGCAGTATGTATTGCGGCCCGGTGGATAGCTGCAGTTTTAGCCCCGCCGCGCCAACCTTGGTCGTAATATGTTCCGCGCCCAGATAGTTTATTACCCGATACGTTCCCGTCGGCAACGACAATATTATCACACCTCTCCCCGCCTTGGGTTTCACCACGCTCCACGCCACCCAGCGCCACCGCTTGCCATGGGCGAATACCAGCACAAAATCGTTGCTATTACGCTCTTTTATGCGCTTTTCAAAATGAAACCCGCACAGCGTGTGGGTCAGCGTGCGACACGCAAAAAACGCCGGCTTCGGCGTGTATACCCAATGCCGATGGGGATGGTATTTGTATTTGACTATCCCAAAATGGCGTTCCTGCGAGGGAAAGGAGTTGTTCACTCCAATGCTTATGGAGGTAATCGGAAAGTCGAGCACCCCATTATTTTTACCACCCCAGTGGCTGGATGATCCATGGTGCAGGTTCACTGCTATCGGCTGCCAGTGGCCTATCTTGGAATATCGCCGGTAAAACTGTAGGCATTGACCGGAGTGATCGACGACTCTGACCAACACCGACTGCCGATGCGCGGATTTGACCTTGAACACCAGCGTACCGGCTTTTTTGATGGCAACATTTACGCCCGCATCCACATAATTCCCGCCGCCAGCAAAGTTATAGTTGAGCAGGCCCACCGGCGTCTGATGATCCTGGATAATTTTGAAACTGCCTTTGGCACCGGGGAATTCCGCACCGTTCCAAAAAGTCCACTTGTGCCCTTTGGCCAACAAGTGCGGCGGTTTGGTAACCCCGGCTCCGTTGGATATGGCGATGTGGGTAATTTCAATACTACCGGCTGTGAGATGGCCTAATCCGAACGCCCCATCATTATGCCAGTCATACCAGATG
The DNA here is from genome assembly GCA_049977145.1 of Phycisphaerae bacterium. Lineage (GTDB taxonomy): Bacteria > Planctomycetota > Phycisphaerae > WQYP01 > WQYP01 > JAMDCX01. The sequence continues at coordinate 1,528 of JBMFGW010000032.1, read as the reverse complement.
GAAAGGGGAATGCGGCACATGAGATTAGTCAAAAATTCGCGCACCAGATATTTCCCCTGCCGATTGGCGTTACGTTTCATCCATGTCGTGGAATATCCCCATTCGCCGGAAATCAGCGGGATAACCCGGCCAGGCGGGGAATAGCGAGCGATAAGTTTACGAAAGTTCGCATAGTCCGCCACTACAGTTTCCGGCGGCGTTTGACGATAGGGATGAACGGTGATGGCATCGAATTCCTTGAGCACCCCATCTTGCAGTATCTGCTTTAACCATGGCCGATCCATCCCCGCCAGCGCGGGGCCGACATACAAAGCGTGCGGGTCGGCTTTATGGATGGCCCGACCAACTTCGATCGCCAACTTGGCGTATTGCGCCGGAGTCGCGTGTCCCATTCCGTTGGGTTCATTATACATTTCCCACATCACGCCGTAGCCGCGAAAAGTGTTAACCGCCGTCGCGGCCCATTTTGCAAAAGCATGACGGGCCACCGTCGTTGTCGGAAATGCACCGTGCTCATACAGCGGGTTGCCATAATTCAGAATAAGCACAGGCCGGATATGATAGCGCCGCAGCGCGGTAATCAGACGACTATAGTGTGCAAAATTGTATTGCCCCTTTGTTGTTTCCGTGGCACCCCAGGCAAAGTCCATACGAATCCAACGCACGCCGGTGGCGGCCAGCATCCGCATCTCGCCGGGGCGTGGATTGGTCCAGTGAATGTTAACACCCAAGCCATCCGGCACCGTCGGCCCCGGAATTCGGCTGGCGGTGCGCACCGGTGCCATTCCAGCGGTTGCGGAGCCCGTCAGCCCAATCCGACGAACCGCGTTAGTTTGCGGCCCGGCCCCCGACGAATTGGCATTTTGTAAGTATGCACACAGGACGCCTGATAAAACCAGGATCGAAACCGCCAAAGAATTAATTCGCCCCATTGTACTCATAGCGTTACTCCGTTTCAGGTTTCCATTTTGCGGATTCCAGATGTCCGCACACGCCATACTTTGCTAAGTACGCTCATGCTCCATACGACTCCGAAGATCAGATAGCCTACCAGCCCAATGTATGCCGTCAAACCTAAGCGGGCGTTAATTCCGGCCCTTTCTTTGTCATCTCGGAACGCACCACGCCTTATCCGGGCACCGCCCGTGAACAGTTACGTGAAAACCTTGACCGGCACATTGCGAAAAGTTGACGCGGATAAGGGGGAGTAACGACAAAGCGTAACGGGGACGCAAATAGTTTTGGCCATGGCCAATGACAAAGCGTAACGGGGACGCAAATAGTTTTGGCCATGGCCAATGATAATTCGCAAAATACCACAACCGCGCGTCCCCACCCCGAACCCCTTCCACCAACCGCCGCAGCGCCTCCTCTCCATATTTGCTCAACTATCCCCTGATCAACTGCTCTGCGGCGACAGCCGAAAGCGTAACGGGGACGCAAATAGTTTTGGCCATGGCCAATGATAATTCGCAAAATACCACAACCGCGCGTCCCCACCCCGAACCCCTTCCACCAACCGCCGCAG
>JBMFGW010000031.1:0-33722 GCA_049977145.1 Phycisphaerae bacterium | reverse complement strand
CTTTCAAAAATACGGCTCCTGAAAGGCTTCATCGGTCAGCCAAGTATATTTTCTTGAGCATTTGTAGCGTTGTAGTATTAGTAGGACGGGATCATTACCCCAAAGCCCGGTCTCTGCTTCTGTGCGCCGATGGGGGCGGAAGCAACTCCAGCCGCACCCGCGCCTGGAAATACCACCTCCAGCAGTTGGCCGATGAATTGGGTCTGCCCATCACCGTGTGCCATTATCCGCCGGGTACCAGCAAGTGGAACAAGATAGAACATCGCATGTTCAGCCACATCAGTATGAATTGGGCGGGGCAACCGCTGGTCAGTTACGAGGCGGTCGTGAATTTGATCGGTGCGACCACCACCCGCAAGGGGTTAAAGATACAAGCGCGGCTGGACGCCAAGGCTTACGCCACGAAGATCAAAATCAGCAACCAGCAGATGAAAACGGTAAGCCTCGCACCTCATGTAACCCATCCAAAATGGAATTATACGATTATCGGAAAAAATGCCAAAACGTAACGTTTATTTTGTCACAGGCCCTAACGCCGATACCTCCGGCCAATGCCGCGCCAGCTTCCCCTCCAAGCGACCACGCCACGCATTGACCTCCTCCTGATGGTTTTCCATCAACGCCACATGCGCTGCCAACATCTGCTCCTGCTCACGGGCCTCTCGCCATGGCCACGGCGACGATTTGCCGATCCCGCACAACTCCGCTATCACTGCGGCATCCTTCCCGTCGTGCTGGCTTGGAACCCCATCGTACACTTCCGCATGCCGACTCGACGCCACCGGCGATACGCGCTCCACCGACAGCCCCACACCGTGGCAGGCATACCGAATGGCATCACCATACGTCCCAGTTGGTTCTATCGCTACCCGCAGATTCCGTCCGGCCGCCAACCTCTGGAGAAAGTCTACCGCCAGGCCGAGTTCCTCAGGTTGCGCCACGACTATAGGGCGATCCGTCTGCCCGTCCATCCAGCGTACCACCATGTACAAATTCCTCTTGCCCGTATCCACTCCCACCACCACGGCCTGGCCTTCGCGGCCCGCCACCATTTGCGCCACGTCCACCTTCTGGACATCTTGGCTACGATACGTTTTACTATTCACCATGGGGATGACCTCCTGTAAGGCGTTACTTGCCGACGGAACTCCCGCCGGTCTTCAACTCCATTTTGAGGCATCCCCTCTTTTTTTTCACTACCTCTTTTCACCACCTTCTTATAGCTAACTCTGTGGCCATGCTGTATTCGGGTTCGATCTATTACAGCATGGATATTGGATCTGGATCGGCCGCGAAGGCGGGCGTACATGAAGGTTTAATCGGGGTCGGGGCAGCGCTGGGACCGGCGCTGATCGCCGTAGCCGGCGCGCCTGACGCTGTGGTTCCCAAGGCCTTTACATTATTACTGGTATTAGGCGCCGGTGGCGGCCTGCTGAGCTATTGGGCCGGACGGACACGCAACTTCGAACGGCGGTGAGAATCCGGCCAGAGTTCCAGCGAACTTTCCACAACCTGTGCCATAATCCGTCGATTTCTTCGCAGCACGCAAAGATTTTTTAGTAGCGTTTTTCGGCACAGCTTTCCAAAAATCTCTGCTCCGTGGTCGCGTTTTGGTATCTCCGCGTGCTCCGCGTGACATTTTGGTTGCGGCGCCGCCGCGCTGGGGTCAGGGTGTCGTTACGGGAGATGTTCGCGGCGAAGCCGCCGTACTCCGCCGCACCATCAGATCACCCGCGGGAAGAAGGCGATGAATAGGAGCCTCGCCGGGTTTCCCAATGAGGCTCACCGCCAGACGCGCCGCCTCCGCGCCCATGGCACGCACCGGTTCTCGGACGGTGGTCAGGTTAATCCCCCATACGGCCGACATGGGCAAATCGCCAATTCCGGCGACCGCGACATCGTCAGGAACATGCAATCCGAGGCGCTCAATTTCCGTGATCAGCGGAATGGCAATGCCATCATTCATTGCGAATATCGCATCCGGATGGGCATGCCCGGGGGCAAAAATATGTGGGATGGCGTTGGACAGGAGATTTTCATGGACGGATATATGCGGATCACCTTGGTATATCCAATGCGGATTCAGCGCCAGGCCCGCTCCCTTGAGTACCTGCTGATAGGCGGCAAAGCGTTTCTGGTGCATTTCCAGCGGCAGATTGATCCCAACATATCCAATGCGGGTACGGCCAATGGCTACAAGATGTTCGACCACCTTGCGCGCGGCCATGTCCGCATGCCAAATCACATGGCTGATATATTCCGTGCCGACGGGATAATCTCCCACGAGAATCAGTGGTATATTTGCATTGAACACGCGCTGATATAAATCGTGGTGTTCTATTAAAGGCTGGTACAAAACCGCCGCGTCGCGCCGCCTGATGGCGGCCATGATCTCCGTCTCCTGCCGCGCCGGGTCGCTGCTATGCGCGGTCACAATCGGCGTAAGGTGATGCGCGTGCAGTATTTCGACAGCGCCGGCAAATAGTTCATCGGTCCAATCAAACCGGAAATTACTGACAATAAGGGTTACCGTATTGGAACGCTGTCGACGAAGATTCTGGGCGGAAGCGTTGGGCGTATAATTATACTGCTGGGCGGCGGCAAGTACCCGCGCCACCGTGCGTGGTGCCAGCTTGAATTTGGCCGATTCTCCCCGCATCACCACGGAAACCGTGGAGCGTGAGATTCCCAGAATCCGTGCGAGATCTTTCGCCACGCTAATATTGTTGCAAGGTTTCCGCACCCCAGTGTTGGGCGGCAGCTGCTTCCGCACCGCAGTTCCCACGTCTTGTCCCGACGAAACACTCTCCGGAGAAATGGAACCATCGCCAGATACCCTGCGCGCCACGCCAGAGAGCAGCTTGGTGGGCTTCTTTCGCCGCCGACTGGCCATGGGTAACAACTCCAGAATAACCTCACTGATACTTCCAAAAATTCATCATAGTGATATCGGCGATAATGTAAAGTGTTGACCCAAAGGGTGGTAAGCCAAACCGGGCCATTGGACAAATCCGCACGAAACTGTGGACGCAACGCGTCGGGCCGTCTGAGTCGGTGTACCTTGGAAGCCAATACTACAGCGGTCGCGCGATGGTTTGGGAGCGCAGATAATCATGCAAAGTCTCCGGGCTGTTTACGCCACCGCCCATGCCGCTTAAATTCGCTCCGCCATACGGCAGGCCGTAGGCAAACACGTTATGGGCGTTGATCCAACTGCTGCCGGCGATCATTCGTTCGGCCACACGATTGGCGCGTTTCAGATCCCGGCTCCAAACACTGTTGGCCAAGCCATAAGAGAGGCTGTTGACCAACTGAAGCGCCTCATCTTCATGACGGAACTTCAGCGCGAACGCGCTGGGGCCGAAAATTTCCTCCCGGCAGCAGATATTATCGCTGGAACCGGTCAGCAGACTCGGGCTGACATAATAGCCGCCTTCATGCCCCGGGATGCGCAATGTCTCCGGTTCCAGCACCGCCACCGCGCCCTGTTTTTTGCCGGTTTCCACATATCGGTTCACGCGATCCTGCTGGGCCTTGCTGACCAGCGGGCCCATTTGTGTATTACGATCGAGGGCCGGACCGATGCGTGTGTTTTTCAGAATTTCCACCGCCTTGGCCAGGAGTTGATCATGAATTTTCTCATGGATGATCCAGCGTGTAGCCGTGCAGCAGACCTGGCCGGTATTAAGCGTCAGCGCGGCGGCCAGTTGTTGGGCGGTGGCCTCCACATCCACGTCATCGAAAATGACCGCTGCGCCCTTGCCTCCAAGTTCCAATTTGCACGGCACCAGGTTGCGACCACAGGTTTCACCAATGAGTTTTCCAACCGGCGGTGAACCGGTGAAGGACATGCGCTTGACCAAGGGGTGGGCCGTAAGGATGGCTCCGGCCTTCGCCCCGGTGCCATTGACCACATTGATCACACCGGCCGGGAACCCCACTTCCGCCGCAAGTTTGCATACAAACAGGGTGCTTAACGGTGTAACCTCCGAGGGTTTAACCACGACGGTATTCCCCGCCGCCAGAGCCGGCATAATGCCCCAGACCAACAGGTCATACGGGAAGTTCCACGGAAAAATAAATCCGCAGACGCCGTAGGGAACGCGGTGCGTGCGTGCTTCAATGTGCTTGACCGCCAGTGGAACATCATAGGTGACGTGCAAAGCCAGATCGGCAAAGTAGCGTATGCCTTCCACGCCAAAAGGAATATCAAAGGTTTCGCTGTTGACGATGGCTTTACCCACATCCAGAGATTCCAGTTGCGCCAGATCCGCAGCATGTTTTTCCAACGCATCAGCCAGGCGATGCAGCAACACGCCGCGTTCATTCGGCGGTTTGCCGGCCCAGGCGGGAAAAGCTTTATGCGCAGCATTGACGGCGGCATCCACCTCATGGGCTGCGGCCATAGCGGCCTGGCAAATCACCGTGCCATCGGAGGGATTAATAACATTCTCCACGGCGCCGTCCGTACTGGCTACCCATTGGCCGCCGATAAAATGTTGCAGCGCTGTGTTGAGAAATGCCGCCACATTGGGATTTAGTTTTTCCGCCATGATTTATTCTCCGTAAACGAAGATGCCGCACTACCATTGCACTATATCGCTTTATCAGCGGCCTGGCAATATACTGCGGCCATCCACATCGGAGACCATCTTCTTGATGCGCGTCCTTTGTTTAGCATGGTATAATAATATGATTATTGACCGTTATGGTCGATATTGGCTGATAATAGGGGCGGAAAGGTGTGTAAATCCGACCGGTGCGGAAGTATGTTGAGTTGGCGCCGCCATTTGGCCGATATATGAAGATTATTGGCCAAGGGACAGCGCCATGGTCCCGGCACCAGCCTTGATACCATGGTATGAACCATGGTACTGGCCTATCTGGTGGCTATCGCTAACATGCTGAATTGTCGCCTACACCGTCGCGGGTATTGGCGAAAACGGCAGCCTTGGCGCCGCTTCGCGGAGTTCCGTCGCCGGGCCGGCGCGACCGGTGAATTCCGGGTGTTTTTATTAGTGGAGTTTGTGGTTTGGCGTTACAAGAAATTGATCCATTTCCGTGGTTCCTGCACAAGGATATTCCACTGTTGATAAACGGCCTGAGAGTCGAGATGCACATTCGTGCCTCCGAATGGACCAAGCGATGGCGGCCTTTTTTATCCAATCTCATTGAGCTGCAACGCCTCGCGGGACGACGAATGGTGGTGGGCATCGCCGGAACACCGGGATCGGGAAAATCTTTTTTTGCTGCGCAGATCGCCTGGATGGCCACCAAAAATATTCTCCCGAAAATCAATGCGGCGGCTTTGCCGATGGACGGCTTTCATTTTCCGGATACGGTGCTCGCGGAAAGGTTTCTGCAATTGGAAGATGGCCGGCACATTCACCTGAATCAATGCAAAGGCGCCCCGGAGACCTTTGATGCGGCCATGCTGCGTGATCATCTGACGCGCTTAAAGCAGATACCTTCCACCATGACGTGGCCAAGTTACGACCGGGTGCATCATAAACCGATACCCCATGCCCTGCATGTTCATGAGTCGGTCAATCTGGCGCTGGTCGAGGGTAATTATCTATTTATGGATAAAGAGCCTTATGCGGGTATTGTGGAGATGTTTGATCTGCGCATTTACATTGAAGCTCCACCGGCCTCGGTGGTGACCAACTTGATGAACCGCCACATGGAGGGGGGCAAAACCGTCGGCCAGGCCAAAGACTGGGTAAAACACGTTGACCTGCCCAACGCCCGCCTGGTGGAACAGACCAAAACCAAAGCCGACGTGCTCATTCAGCGCGATCGTGATGGTGTTATTTCCACGGTGGCCTGGGTTCATTCCCCCGGTTCTTCCGAGCCGATTCCCGATGATGTATGATACGCCACAAGCTGCGGCGAAACCGCGTGGTGCGGATGGATGGCCATGGAAGTTCTTTGGCGTCGCGCGCGGCATGGTGATGGAAATTGAACAATGCGTTTCACGAAAATGCACGGTATTGGTAATGACTATGTATATGTGAATATATTTGAACAGACCATCCGTAATCCCGAAGCCCTGGCGGTCAAAATATCCGATCGGCATTTCGGTGTGGGCGGCGATGGACTGATCCTGATTGGTCCGCCCACCGCGCCCGGCGCTGCGCAGGGCGCCCAGGTGCGCATGCGCATGTTTAATGCGGACGGCAGTGAGTCGGAAATGTGCGGCAATGGCGTGCGTTGCGTCGCCAAGTATGCCTTCGACCACCATCTGACGACCGCCAACCCGGTGCGGGTGGAAACCGGTGCCGGCGTGCTGACCTTGGATCTCTGGATTGAACGCGGCAAAGTTAATCGCGTGACGGTCAATATGGGGAAACCCCTGCTCAAACCGGCCGAAATTCCGGTTCGCCTTACCGGTATGGATCAGGTGGTGCAGCATCCGTGGCGGCAGGTTCTGAAACTTGGCGACTTGCCACCGGGGCCAGATTGGATCCAGGCGGCCGGACTGGAAGATGGTATGACCTGCGTATCGATGGGTAATCCGCATCTGGTGTTGTATTGTAAAAAGCTCGACAAAGTACCACTGGCGGAAATTGGTCCGTATCTGGGAAAAAATTCCTGGTTTCCGCGCCGTGTCAATACACATTTTGTCCAGGTGCATCACGCCGGTGAAGTCACCATGCGCACCTGGGAACGAGGTAGCGGCATCACGTTGGCCTGCGGTACCGGGGCGGCGGCGGTTTGCGTGGCGGGAGTCTTGACCGGCAAAACCAACCGCATCATCCTGGCCAATCTGCCCGGTGGCCAATTGGCGCTAAAATGGAATCAGGCTGATGAATCGGTTTATATGACCGGCCCGGCGGCCGAAGTCTTTTCCGGCGATTGGCCGGAAGATTGATTTGTCATCGGCCATGTGATTCAGCTAACATAAGCAATTCGGCAAGCTGATGAAAGCGGCCTAAAAAATCTTCGCACGCCACGAAGAAATTGACAGCTTGCGGCACGGGAAATAGTATAATATTTAACCTATGGAGATCATAAATATGAGAAGTTACGGTAGTCATTTTTCATGGGAGCCAATCTACATTTACAGGTTCATTGCGTTCACCGCCATGTTTCTGGCCGCCGCCGGGACCAGCGCCGGCGCCGCCAACAATCCCTGGGCGCCTCCGCCAGCCTCTAAAAATGTTTCCATTTCCAATGGCGGGCTTACCGTAACTTTTAATATTGCATGGGGTGCGGTGGTGGTCGGCATGGCCAATCAACATGTGGCGCACGGACTGAATATTGTCGATAGTCATGATGTGGGCAGGGAGTTGCAGGTGGATCAGTTTCTTTCCCTGAAAATTAGTGGTCACCCGGAGTTGATGATCAACCCCACACAAGCCGGAGCGGCAGGCTATCAGGGTTATTATCTACATCCAAAAGGAATTGCGATTCCGGAAAAAGGCAGTCCGGTGGTTCGCTGGTCGGTGAGGCCCCATCATTTTCATGCGGTCATTAAGCCTTGGGATTATGACACGGGCAAGCCCACTAAATGGCTTTACGTGGAGGACGTTCGCATCAACTCCCATGGGGTCGCAGACTTTCGTTACACGTTCTACAACCACGAATCCAAAACATACCTAATGGGTACTGAAGTACCCACACTTTATTCGGATCGTACCAACGGATTTATGTATCCCTTGACCAATCCTTATGCCCGCGTGCCTGCTGTGGGAACGCACGCGAACAATGTAAAATGGCCGACAAAACTGGTTGGCGGGGCACCGGTTTGGCCGCAACCGGCTATCATCTCGAAAGGGTGGATCGCCAACATTGATACGGCTGATAACCTCGGGATATTCTATACCACCCCGGTGGGACTCCCGGAAACATTCGGTACCTTTCCCGGTGCCGCAGTTTCCGGTCAATTGCCGTTGGGTAAAACAAACGTGGCGGCGCATCTAATATCCAATCCGGGTGAAATTTACTCCATAAAGTTTTCGGTTCTGGTCAGCACGCCACGGGCGGGGGCCGCTCTGATTTCCCGGCAACCGCCCGCAGTGCTGAAAATTCTGCACAATGTTCCACCGCCGACGGAAACCCAACACTAAAGCGTAACGGCCGTAGACGTCACGGCTCCGGGTCAGAGCCAGCACGCAACTGAAGGCATGTACCCGTATCTTGCGGTCCATCCAATGATGCATCGGTGACCAGCCCAGGTAATGTGGGTGCTTTATGTCCCGGAAGGCGAGTTGGATGTCATACCGGGACCGATGCGTCCGTCGTCGTTATTCTCCCGCAACCCGCAACAAAACCTTACCCATAGGGCCGGAGGCCAGGCGCGCAAAAGCCTGTGGCAATTGATCAAAGTCAACCACCGAATCCACCACAGGCCGGTCATCACGCCGGGCAAGAATTTGCAGCACTGCTTCCCATGCCACCCGCGCTTCAGCCGCGGTAAAATTACCCGGTGCCACGCCGCCAATCCGCAGGCGGCGGAATAACAAACTGGCGGTATTGAACTGCGGTACCGGTCCTGCCAAGCGGCCGACTACACTGATTTTGCCCCACATCCCCATCACGTCCAATAATTCCGAAAATTGCGGCCCACCGATATTATCCACCACCAAGTCCACACGTTTGCCGGCCAATAGTTGCAGCAAGTCCTTACGCCATTGCGTATTAGCGGGGTCCAGTGTGATCTTCGCCCCCATTTCCGACAATCGCATTCGCTTCTCCGCATGACGCGAGAACGCCACCACTTTATGCCCCATCGCCTGCGCTAACTGCACACTGGCTACACCTACACCGCCGCTGGCACCGGTCACCAATACCACGGATGGTGCTAATTCCCCCCACTGGGTCAACGCCTGCCACGCCGTTAGATACACCAGACTGGCCCCGGCACATTGCTGCAACGTCCAGTTCAGCGGCGGCACCGCCAAGCATTCCGCCGGGACAACCACCTTTTCCGCAAATGTTCCACCCTGTTGTACCCCCACCGGTCCACGAATTATCAGGGCCTTGTCCCCCACTTTCCATCCCTTGACATTGCCGCCGACCGCGACAATACGGCCTACGCCATCGCGTCCTAAAATATGGGGTAATGGCGGTCGGGCCGGATATTGCCCCTCAGCCAGATAGCGGTCCGCCGGATTCAGTGCGGAATAAATAACCTCCATGAGCACATCCTGTACCCCTGGAACCGGAACGGTTATTTCCGCCAAATGCAGGTTTTCCACCCCTCCCAGTTTTTCTAAAAGCCATGCTTTCATTGTGTCTACTCCGAACTATAGGAAATTAATGTTATCTCAAATCACGTCGCCTGTCCTGCTGGACTTGGATTATTGTTGACATTGCCAGCATGGATCGGCTAACATATTTATAGATGGTTTCAAAAAGCTGCAAGTATGGTTGTACTCGGTTCCGGATTTGAGGTGCCGCTATGGTCTTGGAACAAACTCCCGTCGTGGTCAACAAGTTTTGTACAGCTTGTGGCCTGTGTGTCGATGTATGTCCCAAGATGGTCTTGGAATTGGTTGAGGATCTGCAGGTGTGGACGGGTGCCATGTGTAAGGTGATGCGGCCAGAAGATTGCATAAGAAAGTGCAAATTCTGTGAAGCCGTATGTCCGCATTTTGCCATCAACGTGGTTGATGTGGGTGTGGAAACAGCATTCCGCGACAGTCGTGGTCAAACCGTGGTTAAAGCAAAATAAAAGGGCTGATTTGATGTCGAGTATTAACCTCATGCCGGAAGTTAAATTGTCACCTGCTGGCAGCACGGTACCGGAAGTTTCAGCGGCACCCGCAGTCAAAATCATGAATGGCAATGAATTGATCGCGGAAGCGGCGCTGGCCGCCGGGTGTCGGTTCTATGCCGGCTATCCCATTACGCCATCAAGTGAAATTCCGGAACTTCTGGCCCGCCGCATGCCGGAAGTGGGCGGCGTTTTCATGCAAATGGAAGATGAGATTGCCAGTATTATTGCAGCCGCGGGGGCCAGTTACGCAGGCTTCAAAGCCATGACGGCATCCAGTGGTCCGGGCATTTCCCTTAAGCAGGAAGGGATCGGTATGGCCTGCATGATGGAACTACCGCTGGTGATTGTGAATGTCATGCGGGGTGGCCCGTCAACGGGACTGCCCACCCGTGCTTCCCAAAGCGATTACATGCAGGCCCGCTGGGGTACGCACGGAGATCATATGATTATCGCCTTGGCTCCCGGCAGCCTGTTGGAATGCTATACGGAAACCATTCGTGCGTTCAATCTGGCGGAACAATACCGTACGCCGGTGATGATTCTGTCCGATGCTATTTTAGGGCATCTCAGCAGCGGTGTGACCATTCCGCCGCTTAGTGAGTTTAAGATTATTGACCGGCCACAACCCACTGTGGACCCCGGGGACTACCGCCCCTACGATGTCGCCCGCTTTGGCGTGGTACCGCCGCTGCCCAATCGTGCGAACTTTCCGCGTTACCGCTTTCACATGACTGGTTTGAATAAAGATGCCACGGGTTTTCCCACCGAAAATCCTACCGCGGTACAGGCCGATGAAAAGCGTATGATCAGTAAAATTCTTGATGCCAGCAGTGCCATTGAAAGTTTCGAATATTATCAGATGGATGATGCGGAATTGGCCATCATTGCCTACGGCAGCAATGCCAACACCGTGCGTGTGGCTATTAAGGAGGCCCGCGCCCGGGGAATTAAAGTTGGAATGTTCAGGCCTCTGACCGTGTGGCCATTTCCGGAAAAACAGGTTCGCGAGTTGGGAGAGCGTTACAAGCATATTATTGTCAGCGAAGTGAACTTGGGGCAAATGGTTCTTGAGGTACAGCGCGCCCTGGCGGGGCGTTCTGACATTCATACCGTGTTACAGGCGTCAGGAATCCCCATCCGACCGCAACAGATTTTGGAAAAAATCAGAGAGGTGGCAAAATGAGCGTGGATTACTCCCATTACCTGCGGAATGATAAGTTGCCACTGTACTGGTGCCCCGGCTGCGGCAATGGAACAGTTCTTAAAGCCCTGATCGTCGCCATTGATGAACTGCATTGGGATAAAAACGATATTGTGATGGTCTCAGGTATCGGTTGCTCCGCCCGCGGTTCCGGTTATGTTGATTTTCATACGCTGCACACCTTACACGGCCGATCCGTACCTGCCGCCACCGCGATTAAAATGTGCCATCCGGGTATGCATGTAGTGCTGTTTTCCGGAGATGGTGATATGGTCGCCATCGGCGGAAATCACTTTATCCACGCGTGTAGAAGAAATATCGACATCACCATTGTGCTGGTGAACAACTGGATTTATGGCATGACGGGCGGGCAATATTCCCCAACCACCCCGCCCGGATCATACGCGTCCACGATGCCAAGAGGCAATATCGACTCCAACTTTGATGTGGTGGAACTCGCCCGCGGCGCGGGGGCCACGTTTGTTGCCCGCGGCAGCGTGGCCGATCCGATATCCCTGAAAAATTATATTCGGAAAGGCTTGGAGCATAAGGGAATCAGCGTGATTGATGCAATAAGTAATTGCCAGATCCAGTGGGGCGGGAGAAATAAGTTGGGCAACCCGGTAGCGTTGGTGGACCATATCCGCAATATTACGGTCAGCCGAAATAACGCTAAAACCCTAAGCCCGGAGGAATTGGTCGGCAAAATGATTACCGGCATATTTGTCGACGATACCGGGAAAAAAGAATATGTCCAAGCCTATTATGAATTAGTACAAGAGGTGAGCGGAAAGGCCGCTGTTTAAGGAGTTTGCCAATGGCGTTTCATTATGAATTACGATTTGTCGGTATTGGTGGGCAGGGTAACATGCTGGCCGGTACCATTTTCGCGGAAACTGCTATCCAGTATGAGCATCGTTTTGCCACGCAGGTGCCAACTTATACCTCACAAGTCCGCGGCGGTCCGACTAAAGCGGACGTCATAATCGCCGATGAGCCGATCGAATTTCCGGAATCCACCCATGTGGATTTTATGTTGGCTCTGGATCAGCGAACCTACGATATGTACAAAAGCGATCTGAAAAATCGCGCCCTCGTATTGGTGGACAACAATCTGGTGCGGGTTCCGGTTCGGGATCAGGAAAACTGGGACGTTTATGGTTTTCCAATCATCAGTACCGCCAAGTATGAAATTGGCAATGTCATGACGGCTAATATTTTGGCGGTGGGCATGACGGTGGAACTTACGGGCGTTCTAGCCAGGGACAGTGTCCGAAAAACCATCCAAAGCAGGATTAAGCCCGCGCTGCTGGAAATTAACATGAAGGCCTTTGACAAGGGTTTGGATGTGGCCAAATCATTACGGATTAAGAAACTGGAACAACGGGCCACCCCCGTGCTTCTGTCTGGTCATTTGTCAGAACCTGAGTTTACGGCAGCTTCGTCGGAGCCAACCCGGACGGTCTAAGTATGTTATTCCCTCCGAATCAGGCGGGGAACGGTTGGCTGCAAAAAGGATGGAATGCCGTGCCAATTTTAGCGCCAGCTCATTAAGCAACGGCCTGTCGCCGGAAAATCCTATTGGCAGGCCGACAACATGTTGATTATAGCCGCCATATAAGCGGCACCAAATCCATTATCGATATTGACCACCGCCAACCCCGGAGCGCAACTGTTGAGCATTCCCAGCAGGGCGGCAAGGCCGCCGAAACTGGCCCCATATCCCACACTTGTGGGCACTGCAATAACAGGAGCCGCGACCAGCCCCGCCAGTACCCCAGGCAAGGCCCCTTCCATACCGGCTACAGCCACAATCACATGCGCCTGACGAATCTCATCCAGGCGATTCAATAACCGATGCAAGCCTGCCACACCCACATCCCATATCCGATTGGGTTGCTGCCCCATAAGTTCAAGTGTCAGCGCCGCCTCTTCCGCCACGGCCAGATCACTGGTGCCGGCCGCAATCACGACCACACCTTCCATTTTGGCACTGACGTCACGGTTCAGCCACAGCGCTCGTGCCACCGGATGATATTGCAATTCCGGTACCAGTCTCTGTGCCGCCGCAAATTGTTCCGCTGAGGCTCTGGTGCCCAGCACCCGCGTTCCCCGTTGTGCCAGCCGCTGCACAATCGCCGCCACCTGCCGACAAGTTTTCCCCTGGCAGTAAACAACTTCCGGGAATCCCTTGCGCAGAGTCCGATGATGATCCAGCGTTGCAAAGTCCATGGATTCAGACGCCAAAAGACGCAGGCGATTCATCGCCGGTTCGACCTTTATCCGCCCCGTTGCGACTTCTCGCAACAACGCCTCAATAGCGCGTTGGCCATAGTCCGGAAGCGGTGGTGTACTTGTGGTTGGTGACGTATCTCCCGCGGTCCGTGTTTTAGTAGAGCGCCTCTTGGCGTCCATTTTAACCACTTTTAACGCCACGTCAGCCTCCATGGAAACGCTAGTACTCTGTCAAGCCTACAAATGAGTCTTGATAGAGCACTAATACACGCCCGCATGCAATACCATAACGACAATATAGAAATCCATCAATACCAGCGGTATGTTGCAACTTTCCTCACTATCCCCCGTTTGATCTTCTGGAATGACTTCGCAGCGTGGGATATACTTGTGGTCATGGATTATTCAAGACCAACGTGCCATTGACCGGCACGGAGTACTAAGTGCTGCATTTGCAATCACTAGGCCGAACAATTAACAAAATCTGAGTAAACTGATGTTGTGACTGCCAATTGCCGAGAGCAACGGCGATTCCATCCGGCTCTAGTTGCGGCCTCAGGCCGCCGGCCCCAGCGTGGTGGTGGTGATCGGATGGAATGGAAATTCCTGGATAACTTTCTTAATTGCCGCCCCGTTCACGCCTTCCAGCAGTTGTAAATCTTCTTCCAGAGTTTTATATTCATGATTGTAAATCCAGCGTGCGCAGATATTGCGCATACGGCCCAGCGGCAGTTCTCCCTGTAATACCGCGGCGGTGGCGATTTTATTTTTGCTGCGGGAAAGTTCCGAATCAGCCAGACCATGGAGAACAATTCTTTGCAGTTCGCTGCGCAGTATCTCCGCCACCTGCTGTGCGCGTGCCGGATCACAGGAGGCATACGCAAAAAAACTGCCGGCGCCGTCGTGCGGGTAAAATGAAAAGTCCGCTTCATCCGCCAAACCCGGCTCCACAAGGGCCCAATAAAACCGCGATCCATCATGATCACCAATCACATCGGAAAGCACTTGCGCCGCGTACCGCCCCTCATGCTGCGCGGAAGGTCCGGGACAGATCATGGCCACGTAATGGCGTTTGAGTTTGGGATCGACAATATGCCGCACTCCACCCTTAATTTCCGCCGCCGGATATTGCCGCTGCACATCCAGATGTTTCCACTGCCCGCATTTTTGTTCCGCCAGCCGCACCAGTTCCGCAAAATCCATTTTCCCAGCTACCGCCAGTACCATGTTGCCAGGGCCATAACGGGCATCAAAATAACTTTGCATCTGATCGCGTGTTAATGCGGTGACGGATTCCTTCGTGCCCAACACCGAATGCGCCAGCGGATGATTACGAAAGTGATCCTGCATAACCGCCTCATAAAGCACGTGGCCAGGACGATCCAGATACAGGGCAATTTCTTCAAGAATAACTTTCTTTTCCATGTCAAAATCTTCACCGCGCAAGGCCGGGCGCAGCATATCGGCCAGCAGATCAAGGGCCGCGGGTAAAAATTCCGGGAGAATATGGGCCCAATAACAGGTCACTTCATTGCTGGTGAAGGCATTGTTACGCGCTCCCATGGCATCAAATTCACGGTTCACATCCGCGCTGGAGCGACGGGCGGTGCCTTTGAACATCATGTGTTCAAGGAAATGCGATACACCGGAAACCGCGTCGGATTCATCACGGGCGCCCGTTTTTGTCATGAATCCGATAGCTACGCTTTGGGCTTCGGTATTTACCTCGGCCACAATATCCATGCCATTGTGTAACTGCGTATGTTGGAAATTCACCATGTAAAAACTCTCCGGATAATGCGGGCACACAACAATGCCAAAGGCGTTTGCGAGCCCCGCGCCCGCATTCTTATTAACCTATCATATCCACCGGGACAGCCAGCGGGGCCGGCCCGATCGTTACCACCGTCAATTTACCGGGCCGATGCGAATCCAGAAAAGCGTTAAGCCGCTGGAGATCAACATTTTCAATTCGCAAGCGCAATTCGTCCAAAGTTCGGGGCCGGCCATAATGATAAAAATCATGCGCAATGGCCGCGGCGCGGGCGGTGGAACTTTCGCCATTCATAATCACGCGGGCTTTCATACCCACCTGCGCCCGGTCCAACTCGTCCTGCTGCGCACCATTGCCGAGGCGTTGTAATTCAAGCAGAAATGAATCCAGCGTCTTCTGCGCCCGCTCCGGAACGGTACCGGCATAGCCCAGAACCGCACCAACGTGTTGGAGGCTCATATAACCCGCGTTGACGGCATAGCACAAACCCTGCTTTTCGCGGATCTCCGAGAACAGCCGCGCCCCCATACCGCCGCTTAATATATTCATGGCCAATTGCAAAACAATACTGTCGGGATCCGATTCCGCAACGGCATCGTAAGCCAAACCAATCTGCACTTGATTACTGGCATGCTGTTCATGCCACAGCCCCCCCGCCGCCGCCTGTACGGGGCGCTGCACCGGTTCTTGGGGCCGCCAGGATCCAAAATGTTGTTCCACCATATCGCGCACAGCAGCCAATTCCACCGCCCCGGCCACCGCGAGAATTGAGCCACGCGCCGTGCTACGGCTTTGAAAATCCTTCCGTAAACCCGCCGGTGTTAAATTTTTCAGGTGTTCTTTGGTTCCCACCACGGGTCGGCCAAACGGGTCCGGAAAATGACGCGATTTAAGCAACAGATTCAATTTCTGCGAGGGCTCATCTTCAATGGCGTCCAATTGCTGCAGGGCCAGATCACGCGCCGGCGCAAAACCCGCCTCAGGCAGCATGGGCCGCAGCAGAATATCCCCATACACGGCCAACACCTGCGGCAACTTATCCGCCAGCATGGAAGCACTGTAGCGCATGAAAACGGTTTCCGCACTGGTGGATCGTTGCACGCCCAGAGAATCCAGGTAATCGGTTATCGCGCGATTGTCCCTTTCACCGGCCCCCCGCGTAACCCAATCGGCCAGCACATTGGCACTGCCCAACGCCTCCGCCGGATCTGATGCGGCCCCCATCGGTGTCAGCAGTGTCATCGCCGCTGAGCGCACGCCGACCATCGATTCGACCAGTACGGTTAGACCATTGGATAATGTTGTTACTTGCTGCCGGCTTTTTTCACCGGCGGTTTCTACCACTGCCACATACGACTCCTGATTATTGCGGACCGCTCTGCACACCAACGCCGCCAATATACATACTCCACATCGCTACCTAAATAGATACTGTAGTTTCCTGGGGCTATTACGTAAAGCCACAGCCCTTACGTGGGTAGAAAAGTTGACTTGCTTTTGTTGAACGGGATGGATATACCTCTTATACGGTTCGGCGCATGGTGAGTCTGGTCCGCCGCAAGACCTCTGAAGGGTTACGATTTATGAGTGCCAATGTTACCGGCAGTCCGCAGCCTACTTTCGTCGATTGGTCGTCAGGCGAAATATCGGGAGAAGGCATAGAAGAATCGGTGAAGAGCCTTGGCCAACTTGCCGGCCTTTTCCACGACGAAAGGGCGTGGAAAAGTCTGAATCCCGATACCGAGGTCTACCGGGTTCGCTTCTGGAGACCCGTTCCGAACGGGACACCCGGCGGGCTTTTCTGGGGGTCAACGGTTCTGCAACCGGGGCGGGTAGGGGACGAATACTTCATGACCCATGGTCATTTCCACCTTATTCGGGATCGTGCGGAGTTTTACGCCACTGTAAAGGGCAGCGGGGTGATGCTATTGATGGACGCGGAGGGCAAAACTTGGAGCCAAATGATGGCGCCCGGTACGGTGCACTATATCCCCGGGGACACCGCTCACCGCATGATCAATACGGGCGCTGATCCGCTGATTTTTCTTGCCTGCTGGCCCAGCGATGCAGGACACGATTACGCGCATATCCGCACCACCGGATTCGGCAAGCGTATGGTAATGCGGGATGGTGCACCGTGTCTGATCTAACCGCTCTCGCAATTGACCTTGGCGGATCACACGCAGCCTGCGCGGTAGTGCGCGGAGACACTATTATTGCGCGCAGGGATGTGCTTGCCGATGGCGCATCCGACCTGGGAGATCTGCTGCCCGCGCTAAGGGAAACCTTGTTTGACCTGCTCAAGGCGGCTGGAATCATGTGCACGGAGTGTTCGGCAGTCGTGCTGGGCTTTTGCGGCATTGTCAGCACACGCGAAAAACGTGTGCTCGCAACAAATAAAAAATTCGACGACGCACCTCGACTTGATCTGGATGCTTATTTCAAGGGAGCCTTCGGGCTGCCATTCCTGCTGGAAAACGATGCACGGCTCGCACTACTCGGCGAGCACAGATTTGGCGCCGCACGCGGTACGCCGGATGCCGTGATGGTCACGCTGGGCAGTGGCATTGGCGGCGCGGCTTTGCTGAACGGGCGTCTGCTGCAGAGCAGACACGGTCTTGCAGGGACAATTGGGGGGCACCTGCCGGTTGTACTCAATGGCCGGCTTTGCTCGTGCGGCAATCTCGGATGTGCTGAAGCCGAGGCCTCCACTGTATTCCTCCCGGCGATCTACAGGCAACAGCCAAATAGCAAAGCGGGTGTCCTCCACGCCAAAAGAGCCATCGGATTTGCGGAGCTTTTTGAAGCAAGCGATGCCGGCGACGCGGCTGCGGTTGCCGCACTTGAGCACTGCTTGGATGTCTGGTCCGCGCTGACTGTAGCGCTTATCCACGCATACGATCCGGAAGTTGTCGTGTTTGGCGGGTCGGTGCTCAAGCGCGATCACGAGATACTGCCGCGTTTACAGAAATTTGTCAATGCGCACGCCTGGACGTGCGGGCGCCATGTGCCGCTAAAGACCGCCACGCTGGGATCCAGCGCGGCTCTTCTTGGAGCCATTCCGCTGCTGGAGTGCAGTCTATGACACACCGGACCAAATTTACTAAGCACCCTGCCGTGACGATCGCGCAATCAGACCAGCACTGCGCTCTTGGCTGGAGTGAGATTCTCGATCGTCTGCGTGCTTTTGGAAATCCACGGCGCATCGCAATCGAGTGTTATCCAGGAGTCATGCTTGAACCATTGCGGCGCGAACTTGTTGCACACCTTGCACCGGACCTTTTGCTGGAGAGCACTGCCGCTATGTTGCCCCCGGCAACGATAGAAGCGAAATTCGCAGGCGCGCTGGGCGATGACGCGGTGTTTGGCCACATGACGGCCATTGCGCTGGCGGAGTTTTTCGATCCCGAAAAACTTGACCATACGCGGCGCCTGGCAGAGCGTCAGCAAGGCCGGACGATCGCTATCGGCACCGGCGCCACGCTGTTGCTGCCGGTGTGCGACCTGCTGATTTATGTAGATGTGGCACGCTGGGAAATTCAACAGCGGCAACGCCGCCATGAGGCTCCGAACCTTGGGCTTGTGAATTCGGGAGCGTCTCCGGCCCAGCTTTACAAGCGAGCGTTTTTTCTTGATTGGCGTGCGGCCGATCGCAAAAGGCACGAGCTTTATGAAAGGGTTGATTTCTGGATTGACGGTAATTTACCTCAGCAGCCTGCAATGCTTAGCGGGACGACGCTTCGCACAGCACTCTCCAGCGTAAGCCAAGGGCCGTTCAGCCTGGTGCCGTTCTTCGATCCGGGACCCTGGGGCGGGCAGTGGATGCGGCGCCATTTCGATCTGCCGGAGGGTCCAGCAAATTATGCCTGGTGTTTTAATTGTGTGCCCGAAGAGAACAGCCTGGTACTCCGTTTTGGCGCGCGAACGTTTGAATTGCCCGCTTTGATGCTCGTGCACGAATTTCCGGACGCCTTGCTGGGCGAACGCATTGTGCACCAATTCGGCGCTGAGTTTCCCATTCGATTCGACTTTCTCGACACCATTGAGGGCGGCAACCTTTCACTGCAGGTCCATCCTCTGCGCCGCTACATTCGCGAGCAGTTCGGCCTTCCCTACACGCAGGATGAAAGCTATTACATGTTGGATGCCCAGCCGGATGCAAAGGTGTACCTGGGCTTACGCGCGGGTATTGATAAGGCTGCCATGGCGGCCGATCTTCGCGCTGCGCAGGATGGCGGCCCCCCTTTTCAGGCAGAAGCGTACGTCAATGTCTGGCCCGCACGCAAGCATGACCACTTCCTCATTCCGGCGGGGACGATCCACTGTTCGGGGCGCAACAGCATGGTCCTCGAGATCAGTGCAACGCCGTACATTTTCACATTCAAACTTTGGGATTGGGGCCGCCTGGGTCTTGATGGGCGGCCGCGCCCGATTCACCTTGAGCATGGTCTGAAGAACATCCAATGGAATCGCACGACGGCATGGGTCCGTACAAACTTGATTGACCAGACCGTGCCGGTAGCCCAAGGCGAAGGCTGGCGTGAGGAGCAAACGGGGCTTCATGCACTGGAGTTTCTGGAGACGCGGCGTCACTGGTTCACAGCGCCAGTGCCCCATGACACAAAAGGCAATTTGAACGTTCTTAACCTGGTTGATGGAGAGGCAGCAACTGTCGAAAGTCCCACCGACGCCTTTCCGCCATTCACCGTGAATTATGCAGAAACCTTCGTGATTCCCGCTGCGGTGGGACCATACAGGGTGCGGCCCATTGCGGCGGGAACGAAGCCGATGGGCGCCACCATCAAAGCCTACGTCAGGGAAGGTGCATGATGTCACTATCGCTTGAATACAACCCCGACCTGCCAATTCGTCTTTCAGAAACCAGCCTCGCCTTCGAGTATGGCCCGGGCGTATTTGGTCCCGAACCGGAGATGCGGAGCCTTGATGCGATTCGTCCAAGCCTGCGCGATCCGCAGTGCAGCGGGCCCGATCCCGTGTATGGCATCGCCATGGACATTGGGCGCCTGGTCGATCGACCGTTGCTCAACCAGCGCATGCTGCTGTTCGGTGCTGTCGTCTACGCCGCCGGCGCGCTTGGCTTGGAGCCGGTCCGATCGCAGGGCCACGTGCATGCTATTGCGCCGCATAGCGGTTGGTCGCCGCCGGAGATTTTCGAAATTTGGCACGGAAAGGCAATTATTTATGCGCAACAGCGCGCTCAAGACGATCCGGGGCGCTGCGTTGCCGTCGTAGCGAAAGCCGGAGAAAAGGTGGTGGTGCCCCCCGGCTGGGCGCATTGTGTCATTAATGCGGACCCGACTGGCCGGATGGCGTTTGGCGCATGGTGCGATCGCCAATATGGCTTCGACTATACTGGAGTCCGCATGCACCACGGCCTTGCCTGGTTTCCCATGCACAACGGATCAGACGCTATCGACTGGCAATTTAATTCCAGCTATCGGGAAACCACGCTTGAACACCGTGTTGCGCGTTCCTATCCGGAACTCGGTCTGCATCCTACGCGGAGTCTCTACCGCCAGTTTGTCGAGAATCCGGATTCGGTAAGTTTTGTTGCCGACCCGCAACGTGCTGCGGACTGCTGGCCCACCTTCATCCCATGAGGATCCAACCCGGCGCACGCTTACCCCTTTAAGAAGAAACGACGCAATTATCCCATGATCGCGGTATCCGTCCTACGAACCGCGTTTTCCAATGCAGATGGGCTATTATGCCCGCCCATACTGTGGAGGTAAGGCAATCGCTTTTTTCCGGTTTAATGCAGCGGCGGCATGAATTGGAAAATACGGGTCGCGCAGCGCCTGCCGGCCCATCAATACCAAGTCCGCTTTTCCAGCGGCGATAATTTCGGCCGCCTGATTGGCTTCGGAAATCATGCCCACCGCCGCGGTGGGGATTCCGACTTCGCGCCGGATCCTCTGTGCAAATGGAACCTGAAACCCAGGCCCCACCGGAATATGCGCCTGCGGCACCACCGCACCGCTGGAGCAATCCACGAGATCCACATCCGCCGCTTTTAACTGACGCGCCAGCGCCACGGAATCTTCCAGCGTCCAGCCGCCTTCCACCCAATCCACGCAACTCAGACGCACGGCCAGTGGCAGCCGCTGCGGCCAGACCCGGTGAACGGCCTCAATGGTTTCCATCAACATGCGTATACGGTGGTTAAAACTACCGCCATAATCATCTGTGCGCCGGTTCGTCAGCGGCGATAGAAATTCATTAATTAGATACCCATGGGCGGCATGAATTTCCAGTAGTTCATAACCAGCGTTCAAGGCACGCGTCGCGGCGGCGGCGAAGCTGGATTGAATCGCTTTGATTTCCGCAATGGATAATTCATGCGGTACGGGAGATTGCGGATCAAAAGGAATTGGCGACGGCGCCACCACCATCCAGCCGCCCTCGGTCGGTGCAAGAGCTTTGCCCGGCTGCGGCACGGAAAACAGCCGCGCAGTGGAAGCCTTGCGTCCGGCATGGGCCAATTGAATTCCCGGCGTTCCGCCGTAACTTTTAATAAAATAGGTAACGTGGGCCAGCGGTTCAATCTGGCCGTCATTCCAAAGTCCAGCATCATCCGGACTGATGCGGCCTTCGGGTGTAACCGCTGTGGCCTCCGCCACAATCAATCCCCACCCCCCCACCGCCCGTGCCCCCAAATGCACCAGATGCCAATCCGTCGCCCGCCCGGCTTGCGAAGAATACATACACATAGGCGAAACGCCCAAACGATTACGAATGGTAATATCCCGCAATTTCAGTGAATCAAAAAGTTCCGGCATCCAAGTATCCTCTAAAACAGCACTATATTAAGTATAGGTAGCAATTTATCCGTAAATCAAGTCTCCGACCGCCGGTCAGCGTGCTGCGGGTGCGGATATATGTTTGCAACTGTTCACCGTGGTCGATCAAAGACTCGCGGTTTTCTGAGAAATCCCTGTCTGTTGGCATGGCGCTTACGCCCGCGGAGGCCTCTATCGGGTCTGTTTTCCGGCACCCCGGTGTGCGGTAAACAGTTACGTATTTTTTGATAATGCGAAGGCGGCAGCACGCCGCTTCCACTTTTCACGGCTGGCCGTACTGGCTCCAAAACATGGGCGCAGCACATCACCGCCGCAGTGGCCGACGGGCGTGTTCCAAGTGTTTTTGGGGCGGTGCGGCGACGCCGGTCGGTTGGGTCGCGGGCGCGGGTTGCGTCACGGCGGGCGCGGTTGCGGATTTTCCGGATTGCAGCACGCGGGCAAAACTGACGATAATGAGCGTAAGGAGAATCAGCAGATAAATCCGCAAGACCAGGAGGGACATCTTAACCAGCGGCGTCATTTTCATTCGTGGCATCGGGCACCTAATTCGTATATGGGCGGGTCACACCCGCAGACGACTCATCAACCCTTTGGTAATGTCATTGAAATGAATCACACCCAGCAGATGATCGTGGTGATCCACCACCGGCAACATGCGAAAATGATACTTCACAAACAGTTCCGCCAAGTCGTCGCGTGTGTCATCGGCCTCTGCGGTTACCACCGGTGAAATCATAATATCACCCAGCGTCTGATTATCGCGCGCCAATACCAGATCGCGCAGATCGACGACGCCCAGCAGCAGTTTATCTGCCGGTTGAATCACGTAAATGTACGAGATCGCGTCATGCGGTTTACCCGAAACCCGGATCGACGCCAGCACGACGCCAACCGCGGCGTCTTTCGGCAACGCCAGATAATCTTCACTGAGCATGGACTGGGCCCGTGATTCTCTTTGCGATAGCAGTTCTCCAATTCGCCGCGCCTGGTCCGCGGGCAGCAGCCGCATCATCTTCACCGCGTCCTCATGCGGCAGAACGGAAAGTAAATCCGCTAATTGCGGGATGGACAATTCCTGCAAAATTTTGGTAGCCCGCTCCTGCCGCAGATCGGCGATAAGCTGACGCTGGGTACGCGGCTCGGCCTCCACGAGGGTTTCCGCGGCGGTCTCAGGAGCCAAGGCGGAAAACAGAGCCTGCTGCTCCTTGCCGGTGAGTTCTTCCAGCGTGTCCGCCAAATCCTCAGGCGGCAGTTCCGCAATCTGCTTGCGCGTGATGGATAATCGGACGGCATCCCGCGTCAGGGCATCTTCCAGGGAAAGCGGCTGCACATATTTCCAGTTGATAAGGTGCTCCCGGGCATGAAGTATTCTGGAAAGGCCCCACCGTCGCAGAAACCCGTTGAATGAAATATCGACATGCACCAGAATCATGCGATCATGCGAGACCAGCAAATGCACATCATTGACCACCTCGGTGCGCCGGCCATCCATATCAAAAATCGTCTTGCCCATCAGATGCGATTCCAGCAATATCCACCCCGGCTGGTCGACGAAACATGGAAATCCTTTTCCACACTGCGCGGTGGCCGGATCAGGTTGCTCCGGTGGGGATACAAAAACATAATCATCGTCAAGGCGCGCCACCTTGGACCACGGAATCAACTCCACGGGTTTTCCCCAGCCATGTTCAACCAGAATGCCGGCAGCTTCCGGATAGGCGTCGGTCATTTTGAAGGCGATATCCGAAACGTTGCCGACGCGTTCGGATATTTTAGAGAGGCATATTTTGCGCCCGCGCAGTTCGGAATAGTAAAAAGTGCGATAATCCCGGGCGCCGTTGGATGGGCCGACCGGCGTGGGCGGCGGAGAAGAGCCTGGAAATGCGTTGGGCATGGTGCGACCCGATCTATCAAAGCCAATGGAAAAAGCGACTGACGCCGTGCCAGAAAGCAGGTTCCATGACATCCGGAAATATCTGCGTTATACCATACAGTGTTGAAACCAAAATAACGAATAAGGCGATGGACCAATTGGCGATGTTCTGCCAGCGGGTATTGACATATTTTCCCATGACGTCCTTGTCGTTGAGAATCAGGATAAGAAAGAAAAGGCTTGATGGCAGCAGCGTTACAGCGACCACCTGGACAAAAATAGTAATATCATTTTGGACCGCGACGCTGGCCAGGACCGAAACCACCCCCGCCAACAGCAACATGGCCACATACGCCACATAAAACCAGGGAGCATCGCGTACGGACTTGTTAAGTGAATGCGCCCAGCCGAACAATTCACCCAGCGCCCAACTTGTCGAAAGCGACACACATAGAGCACCCAGTAATCCCGCGTCAAAAAGACCGATGGCGAAAAGCACTTCAGCCCAGCGGCCCCAGTCAGTCCCGGCGGGCATAACCTTGGGCATTTGCAAGGCCCCCTGCTGGGCTGAAGTTACCACCATTTTCCCATGCGGATTGAAATAAAATACGCCGGCGGTGGCTACGATAATGAAGGCTGCGACAACACACGTTAACAGAGCACCGGCGAACGTATCAATTTTCCCCATCTTGATATCGTGGACATCCATGCCCTTATCCACGACCGCCGACTGTTGAAAAAATATCTGCCAAGGCGTAATAGTCGTGCCAATATTCGCCATAATCAACGTAATCATGGCCGACATCGGCAAAATTCCGACCAGTGTCGGTGCGTAAAACCCCTTCCCCACCGCCAACCAGCCCGCTTTGACATTGCCCGTTTGCATGGCCCAGAATGCCGCCGGAATGTACACAAAATTGAAAAGGCAGAAAAACATGGTGAGTTTTTCAAAGGTCCAATATTTTCCCGTCACCACAATACTAAAAAGCAGCAGGGTGACGCCCGCGAATGTGACCCAGGCGGGAATGCCGAAAATGCTCATGGCCTGGGTCATGCCGATGTATTCGGTCACCAACGTAAGCCAATTAACCACCGCCAAGTCGAAGATTGAAAAACATCCCCAGAACGGACCGAAGGAATCGAAAATCGCCTCCGCATGGCCGCGTTTAGTCACCGCACCAAGCCGCACCGTCATCTCCTGCACGTAATAGGCCATCGGTACGAGAATGATGAACGCCCACAATAAATTAAACCCCGTGAGCGCTCCGGTCTGAACATACGTGGATATGCCGCCAGCGTCATTGTCGGCAATCATGGTGATCATGCCCGGACCAATTACCGCGGCCAACAGCAGCATGCGCCGACGCGACCGGCCCAGGTAGTGAATGCTTTTGTTAATCCAATACACCGATCACCTGATCTTTAGAAACGCCGGATTCCGGATTACACCCCTACCGTGGTCGCACAACGCGTTACCGGCATTCAAATACCGAAATTTTATATTATGTCGGCACCGGTAAAATTTGTCATGCGAAACAGAGAAATTCACGAAAACTTTCCAGTGCGCGGTCTAGAAACAATTGGGCCTTTGATTCACCACGATGGCTCTACGGAAAGTTGTGTATTTGATTTGGCAGGCGATGCGATACAAGACAGACTGGTCGCCTGCTGACCGATATGCTGGATGTGCCCGCGCATATCATCGGTCTGAATCGCTCCGGTGAGTTTTTTTTACTCTTCGCATCGGGCACCGCGGCCACATGCGCGAAAATAACCAGCCGCCCAATTCCCTACCGCATCAAACGTCCAATTGGTTGCATGCAGACCCCCAAAACACCCACAGCCCCATAGTCCCGGACACTACTGTGATAATCCTCAAAGAACCCGGCGCGGCTGCGCCACAACCAAAATTTCACGCGGCGCGGAGAACGCGGAGATACCAAAACGCGACCACGGAGCACAGATCTTTGGAAAGCTGTGCCGAAAAACGCTACTAAAAAATCTTTGCACGCTACGAAGAATTGGATGGATTGTGGCACAGTTACTCGTCATTCCTTACGCATTCGCTAGTTGAAGCGCACCACACCCACTACCCAAACCGCCCGTCATGCCGCATAATCAATGCCCATGGCCACAACCCACTCACAACTGGATCACGCCGCCGTGCGGGATTGCCTGCACCACCGCGATTTCCGCACATTGTTCCGTGAACATCTCGGTTGGGATAATGACGGCGGCGAGCTGACTGTCGAAGCCGCCGGCGTTCAATTCACCCTCACTGCCGTCGCCCAGAAACGCGGGTTTCGAATCCTGCACTGCCCCCAAATTCCGGAGCGTAACACGCGGGTAAAAATTGACAACAAAATTACCGCCGCCGCCTATGAACATTTGATTATTTTCACCGATGGTAATGAACAGATCTGGCAGTGGACCCGGCGCGAGCCGGGCCGACCTGCCGCCAGCCGCTCATTTACCATCGCCCCCGGCCAATCTGGCGAGGCCCTGATCCAAAAACTCATGGCCATCAGCTTTTCACTCGATGAAGAGGATTCCATCACCATCGCCGCCGTGGCCGGGCGGGCCAGGGCCGCGTTTGATGTGGAAAAAGTCACCAAGCGTTTCTACACGCAATTTACCGCCGAGCATGAGGCACTGCTGAAATTTATCACGGGCGTCGCCGAAGCCGCCGATCTGCAATGGTACGGATCTCTTATGCTTAATCGCCTCATGTTTGTCTATTTCATCCAGAAAAAGGGCTTTCTGGATAACGATGTGCATTACCTGCGCAACCGCCTGAACCTGCTGCAGCAACAGCGCGGCAAAGGCAAATTCCACAGTTTCTATCGCTACTTCCTCCTGCGGCTATTCCATGATGGCTTGGGTACAGCACCCACCCAACGCGATTCCGAAATGGAAAAATTACTGGGCAACGTACCCTATCTCAATGGCGGATTTTTTGAAGTCCACCACCTCGAACAGAAATATCCCGATATCGATATCCCCGATGAGGCCTTCCAGAAACTTTTTGACTTTTTTGATCGCTACCGCTGGCACCTTGACGAGCGGCCATGCCGGGCGGAAAACGAAATCAACCCCGATGTTGTCGGCTACATCTTTGAAAAATACATCAACCAAAAACAGATGGGGGCCTATTACACCAAGGAGGACATCACCGAATATATCAGCAAAAATACCCTGATCCCGTTCCTGTATGACGCCGCCAGGGAGCAATGCCCGATAGCATTTAAGCCGGGGAGCTTTTTGTGGCGGCTCTTGCAGGATGATCCGGACCGGTACATTTACCCCGCTGTGCGCAAGGGCGTGATCCATGCTGATGGCACGGTTGTCCCCGAACAGGAACTGCCTGATTATGTGCAAACGGGTATGAAGGATCCCAACGCGCGAATGTTCGATAAGCGCTACAACCTTTCACAGTCGGAAAAAGATGATCCCATCCGTTTGCCGACGGAAACCTGGCGCGAATATGTGGCCCGGCGTACGCGCTGTCTGGAAATCCGCGCAAAACTCCAAGCCGGTGAAATCCATGAAATCAATGACCTCATTACGCTGAATCTGGACATCTGGCAATTCGCCCGTGATGCCATCTCCAAATCCGAAGGTCCGGAATTGTTAAGGGCCTTCTGGACTGCGATTCGGGAGATAACCGTATTGGATCCCACCTGCGGCTCCGGTGCATTTTTATTTGCCGCCCTGCGCATTCTGGAAACGCTGTACGAAGATTGCCTGGGCCGGATGGAAGGCTTTGTATCCGAGCTTGCCCCGCCCAAAGAACCTGAAAAATTCACGGATTTTCGCGCGGTGTTGGCGCAGATGGCCCAACATCCCAGCGAAGCCTATTTTGTGCTTAAAAGCATCATTATCAACAATC
This sequence comes from Phycisphaerae bacterium, assembly GCA_049977145.1. Lineage (GTDB taxonomy): Bacteria > Planctomycetota > Phycisphaerae > WQYP01 > WQYP01 > JAMDCX01. The sequence continues at coordinate 6,205 of JBMFGW010000031.1, read as the reverse complement.
TCTTCGGCGTGGACATCATGCCCGAAGCGGTGGAAATTTGTAAATTGCGACTATTTCTAAAACTTGCCGCCCAAGCCCAAACATTTGAACAAATCGAACCGTTACCGGATATTGATTTCAACATCCGCTCTGGTAATACGCTGGTAGGATACGCCACGTTGGAAAGTCTGAAAAAAGGCCAGGAAGGCAAATTACTATTCTCCGCCGGTGAACTGGCCGATATTGAACGCAGCGCCATCGGTGCCGCCCGGATTTTCACGCAATTCAAAGAAATGCAAACGCAGGCCGCGACGGGTTCGGAAATTATAAGCAAAACCAAAACCGCCATGCGGCAGGCACTGGCGAAGCTGGCCGACCGTCTGGATCGCTATCTGGCCGGTGAATACGGCATTGACGTGGAAAATAAGCCGACGGAATTCGAAAAATGGAAATCCAGCCATCAGCCATTCCATTGGCTGACCGAATTCTACGGCGTAATGAGCCACGGCGGATTCGATGTAATTATCGGTAATCCGCCGTATGTCAATATAAGACAGACCACCTACGATCTCGGCCCGATGCATTTCAAGGCTTTCCCGACGGGCGACCTTTTTCCGATAGTGACAGAGCGGGCATTGCAGCTCGCCCGCAGGAAGGGCGCTGTTGGCATCATCGTTCCCCTAAGCGCGACATCAACGGAAAGGATGCGGCCGCTCAAAGAACTGCTCGCGACCAAGACGTACGCGCTTTGGGCGAGTTACTACTCCGCGTCGGACCAGCCTGCGTCGCTCTTTAGCGGTGTCAGACATCGCCTGTGCGTCTTACTTGGGCGGCATGATTCCGCGCCCTATTGCGAGCTTCGCACGACCCGGTTCCTAAAATGGTTTTCCGATGAACGCACTGCGCTATTCCAGTCACAGATACAATACGCAACCGCTCCGAGTGTAGGTTTTGGCGCATTCCCAAAGGTCTCGAGCGAGGTTGAGCAACGGCTGCTTCGGAAGCTGGCGGTCGCCGAGACGCTTGGGGCCGTAGCCACAACAATTGGCCATAGAGTCTACTACCACAATGCTCCGGTTCACTGGGGAAAAGCGTTTGATTTCGTCCCAATGTACCGTGTGAACGGGGGCGAACCAACCCGTTCCTCGCACCTTAAGGAAATGTGTTTCCCAAGTGAGGAACTGGCCGCTTTTGCGCTATGCCTGCTGAGCAGCAGCCTGTTCTATTGGTTTAACTGGAACTTTTCAAACTGCCGCGACCTCTCATCCGCCGACATTGCGCGGGCTCCAGCCGGGTCGGGGACGTCCGGCACAAGCGGGAAATCGTGCTTTATAGGCAATGCACAGGCGCTAATGGAAGATTATCGGAAGAAACGCAAGGTGTACAAGCGTATGGTCGACGGCGTTGCCACGGAGTTCGATTCATTCTATCCAGCAATGAGCAAGCCTCTGCTAGACCGCATCGATCAGGCACTGGCCGAACACTACGGCCTCACGCCAGAGGAACTGGATTTCATTATCAATTATGATATCAAGTATCGGATGGGTGCGGAAAATGGAGCGGAGGCTGGCGAATGATTAACCCCGAGTTTATTAGCGATCAATTGCTCTTTAGCACAGTTCGGATTGAGGCGACCCTTGCTGACGGCAGCAAAGCCGTTGGAACAGGTTTTTTCTTTACTTTCAGCTTCGGCGAAAGATTCGTGCCCTCCCTCATAACAAATCGACATGTCGTCCCGGACAATGCCGTCGAATGGACGATCCATCTCCATGAAGGGGTTCTCACCGATGGCACGAATCTTTCCCCCTCCGATCAGTCTTTCCCGGTGACGATAGACCACTACGAGGCCTGCTGGATCCACGCAAGGCAAGTAATCCAGCCGCAGGGGGAGCGCTCGGCGGTGAATCGTCTTGCCATTTGCCACCCCGCTGGGCTAGACCTCTGCGCACTGCCTATCCAACCGTTGCTGGAGAAGCTGGAAAAGCAGACTGGCAAGCATGCCTTCTACCGATCGTTAGCCGCGGATTTAATTCCTTCCGAACAGGCTTTGGAGGAGCTGACGGCCATCGAAGATATTATAATGATCGGCTACCCGATTGGCCTGTGGGATCATACCAACAACATGCCTATCGTCCGTGCCGGAATCACGGCGAGCCACCCGGCCTTGGATTTTAACGGCAGACCGGAGGGCCTCGTCGACGCCGCGTGCTTTCCCGGTTCGTCTGGATCGCCCATCCTGATCTTCAACGTGGGCACGTACTTCGTCAGACCCAATACTCTGACGACGGGCTCCCGTGCTCTGCTGATTGGCGTTCTCTATGGAGGCCCCCAGTTTACGGCTGAGGGCAATATCGTGGTCAGGAACATACCCATGCAAGCGGCACCTATCCCACAATTACAGTTACCGATAAATCTGGGCTTCTACATCAAGGCGCGGGAGATCCGTGCCCTTGGCGACGAAATTAAGAAACTCGCTGCAGCGGCAGATGTGTGACTGCAAGGGCTTGCACGGGGCGTGCTTGAAGTATTTGAGAATGCTCTTATTAAATAATCCGGGAGGTCCCATGGGAACGCCAAATTTGGGAAACGAAGCTACGGTATTTTTTAACCACGCGCGGCATCTCCATCGCCAATGGACGGCATTCGAGCAACTTTTCGTTGACTACAAATTGACCGCGCGTTCCGAACGCCCCGATAATATCCTCCTCATGGGGCACGCTCGCGAGCTATTTGATGCAGTGAAATTGGCTTTGATCAATGATGTAATAATGACCATTGCAAGATTGACTGACCCTAAACAGACGCGCAACAAACGAAATCTAAGTATCGAACACATGGTGGAATACTCACGCAACTTAATGATGAATAGGGCGGGCGGGCCACTGGAGGTGGTACAGGCGAAGCGCCTTCAGCGACTGCAAGTGCATCATATCCGAGTGAAAAAACTGACCCCAAAAATCCGCGATTTCCGTAACAAGTTACTCGCCCATCTCGACTTGGACACGGCAACTGGAAAGGCACCGCTTTCGCTTTCAAGGTTGCGTACCGTTCGGAGAGCTGTGGAGGAAATTTACCATATAGCCGCAGAGTGCCGGTTCCTTGAAACTGATTCCTTTCTCGATATCCGCAATGAGGGAATAAAATCTGCGGTTAAGTGGTGCCTTAAGTGTGTAGCTTATGGATCGGAGAACCCCTCGCAGGTGTTGCGTTCCCTGAAGGCACCAGTTCAATTTTCCGCGACCACGGAACCCGCACCGAGCCCAACGCCCCAACCGCCCACCTCTACGGCCTGACCGAAGAAGAATTCGGCCATATATTAACCACGTTCCCGTTGGTACCCGTTCCGGTCGCCGTCGCCGCCCGGAACGCGTACCGTGATGTGGAAAGAGGAGTCGTGAAATGAACAAGCGCGCCGGTGGCGGGAGGCGGGGACGCCCCCGTTGATGGTTCTCGGGGAAACTTAGCGATATAGCCTAAAATAGGGGCGATAATTGGCTTATTTACCTTCGGATATGACGCAGCGGAGATTAGGCGAATATGAGGGGTTTTGACAGTAGAAGCGGATTTCATATAATGACTTTGTTCGACATTGTGTTGTATTGTTTGGCGTAGTACCGCAGATTTAGGAGAGGCTCCTATGAACCGAATTAAAAAGAAGCAAGGCGCTGGGCGCGGAAAAAAGAAGGGTTTGGAGGCTTCAAAGCTCATTTCACGCCATAAGCGTTATTTCATTCCTACATCGCCTTTGCCACCCGGGCAAAGCGAGCAATATTCGTTGGAACAACCATTCCCATTTCCTTCGGTTCCCACGGTTACCACAACGTCAACGCCATATTGTATTCGGCAGGGATGAGGGTTAAATGCCGAATTGGGGCGATGTTCAGAATGAGATTAATCTGACAATCCTTCAGCACCAAAACATGGCCCAGCAGAGCCTTGACATGGTGCGGCGGAAGTACCTCGATCAATTGCACCAGCATACCGGGCGTAACATTATCGCCTATTACTCGGGCTGGCTTTCCAAGCAGCAGATTGCTGGAATGGAAATCAATGATGAAGATAAAAACGGCTTCATGATGGCCGTGCATAAGCTTGATCGTTCCAAGGGCTTAGACCTGATCTTGCACACTCCGGGCGGTGATATTGCGTCAACGCAATCTATTGTTGATTATCTGCATAAAATGTTTGGCAACGATATTCGAGCCGTGGTACCGCAGATTGCCATGTCGGCAGGGACCATCATTGCCTGCTCGTGCAAAGAAATTCTGATGGGCAAGCAATCCAACCTCGGCCCGATTGATCCACAGGTGCGTGGAGTTCCGGCTTATGGCGTAATTCGCGAGTTCAAACGTGCAGTGAAAGAAATAAGGAGAGACCCCACCAGCGTGGCCGTCTGGCAGGCAATTATCGGAAAATATCAACCGACATTCCTGGGGCAGTGCTCCAATGCTATCCAATGGTCCAATAATTTTGTCCGCGAACAACTTGCAAAAGTCATGTTCACCGGTGAACCCAACGCCGGTCGCAAAGCCGCAAAAATTGCCAAGGAATTGGCAAACTATCGAAAGCATAAGACGCATGGTCGGCATATCCACGCCGACGAGTGCAAGATGATGGGGTTGAAGGTGGTGGAGATTGAAACGGATCAGAACCTTCAGGATTTGGTACTCACAGTGCACCACTGCTACATGCACGCACTGATGAACACCGGTGCAATAAAGATCATTGAAAATCATTCGGGGGCCAGGCTAATCAAACAGCAGGTAATGGTAGCAGCGCCTGCTCCATTAAACACGGTCCAACCTCGGCAGGATGTCGGCGGACCATCAGTTTGCTAAATTGATTGAACATAGGACAGTTGGCCTAATCGCCTGTGCTCCTCGAGTTGGAATAACATACCAGCCACCGATCCCGCCCAGCGCGCCCAACTCCGCGCCGAACTCGACACCCGGATCGCCCACCTTTATGGCCCGGTGTCCTGTTCCATCCGTAATTGCTGGTTGATTGGCCTCAAACCGGCCAGATGCCAGGAGTCGGCGGCGAGAACCGGGTTCGTGAACCCCTTGAGCCGACGCGACGCCGCAGATGGCCGGTTTCAGGCCAACCCTACGGGCGGGGGCCAAGAGGCCGTGGGCTTTGTCGCTCGTCGTCAACGTATGTATCCATACGCAATCCTCCTCGCTTCGCGCCCACAACCCCCTGGCCCTCCGTCAACCTGTAATTACGGGTGCAACAGGGCACCAGCCGAACAAGAATTCGCCCACATATTAACCACATTCCCGCTGGTGGCGGGGAAAACGAAACATGCCGCATTCGCGGAGTTCAACCGCTATAAGGTGAGATGCAACATCACACTTGACACACCTCTGGGCAACGGTGAATATCAGCATCGGTTGTAAGGGAAATCGGAATGCCGGACATTGAAGAATGGAAAATGCTCGTTGAACGTGCCGTTCGACCTACGCCGGTAAAAGCGTTGCATTATCTTGGCATTACATATCAGTCATGTTCAAAGCCAGCGCTAATGGCTTGCTCTGACAATCACGACTATGTCGTCAAGTGGTACATGCCTTCACGGATGATCGCCAACGATCAAATTATCGGGATTTTAGGAAAAGCCCTGGGGGCACCGGTTCCGGAAGTCAGCTTGGTCGAGCTAGTCCCGGACCTGATCCAAACCGATCCAGCGCTTAACCATTTCCGGGCGGGAATTTGCCATGGTTCCCGGGAAAGTGAAACGGGGACGTAATGAGTTTATGGAAACGGCGACGGCATTGTTCGTTGACCGTTGTCGCGATATCGATCTGTGATCAGTGATCCGTGAAAAGGACTCCTAACTCCTGCGTTCTCGTACCCGTCGTCTTCGTGTCGTTGTGTCGTTGTGGTGAACCCCGTCGTGGTCGTCGTAGCGTCCCGTCTTTGCGTCCTTTGTTTCTTTGCGGTTATCCCAAAACTCTGTGGCCTCGGTGCCCTCTGTGGCTAATGGTCGTGAAATCTGCGGACAAGACGTTTTGGTTGCGGCAAAGCCGCGCCAAGGCTAATAATCCCTTATCTACTCAAAACTGAAAACTGAACACTGAAAACTGAACACTTATCTCCCCCGCCGGCGCCTATAGCGTTGTACTGCATCGAGACCACCCCGATTGTCCCGATGCCGCACGGCGTTTGCCCGCCTATTGATCAGTGATCAGTGGTCATTGATCATTGGTGGCTTGCCGCCGTTTGA